>NZ_JBFRFB010000058.1:0-306 GCF_052114605.1 Microvirga sp. 2YAF29 | reverse complement strand
CAGCAGGCCGTAAGCCGTGGCGGTACGAGCGTCGAGCTGGATGCGGCCACGAGCGCGGAAGCCAATCGAGTCGTCGAGACGCGACTGCGGCTCGAGATACAGCATCTCGGCGCGGACGCGGCCGCCGACGCGGAGGCAGGTTTCCGTGCCGGGGATGTAGAAGAAGCCTGCGCCGTAGGTGGAGCAGACGCGAACGTATTCAACTGCAGCGGCCTTCTTCGCGGGAAGATCGGCGGCTTGAGCTCCGGCAACGGCGGCGAGACCCGCAACCGATCCGAGAAGAAGGCTCTTAACGAGCTCTTCATG
>NZ_JBFRFB010000057.1:0-365 GCF_052114605.1 Microvirga sp. 2YAF29 | reverse complement strand
GATCTGAGCCTGTGCGCCGGTGCCGTCGGCATCGTAGTACAAGGCCCCCGTCTTCTTGTCGTAGATCAGGCGGTCGTCCCGATCGTGCGCCTTCGGCCCCTGGTAGAACTCAGCACTCTTGATCACGCCCTTCTTCGCCATCTTCGTGAACACGCTCTTGGCCAGATGAAGCGTGTCGTCCGCCACCTTGAAGTCCTCGATCCGATCAACGTTCGCCGTCTTATTGGGACGGCTGTCGAACACGAACACATCCTGGCCGGCCCCGCCGGTGAGCACGTCCTTGCCCGCGCCGCCGGCGAGCACATCGTTGCCCACCTCGCCCAGGAGCACATCGGCGCCGGACAGCCCCGTGAGCACGTCGTTGC
>NZ_JBFRFB010000056.1:0-385 GCF_052114605.1 Microvirga sp. 2YAF29 | reverse complement strand
AGGTGATCACGGCCTGCGGCGGCTCGGTGCGGGGGAAGACGATCGCGGTGCTGGGGCTGACCTTCAAGCCCAACACCGACGACATGCGTGAGGCGCCCTCGATCGACGTGATCGCGGCGCTGCAGGATGCGGGGGCCAGGGTGCGGGCCTATGACCCCGAGGGCATGGCTGCGGCAAGCCACATGCTCACGGATGTGGATTATGCCAAGGACGCCTATGACTGCGCGCGCGATGCAGATGCGCTGGTGATCGTGACCGAGTGGGACATGTTCCGGGCGCTGGATCTGCGACGCCTGAAGGCGGCGCTGGCTGCTCCCGTGGTGGTGGACCTGCGCAATGTCTACCGCCCCGAGGAAATGCGCCACCACGGATTCCACTACGTCTC
>NZ_JBFRFB010000055.1:0-386 GCF_052114605.1 Microvirga sp. 2YAF29 | reverse complement strand
CCGCAGGCCTGCTTCGAGTCTGGAGAGTGTGCTGGCGGAGATGCCTGTCTGCTCGGCGAGGTCTGCGAGGGTGACGTCCCGGCGGAGTCGCAGGCGCTTGAGGCGCGGCCCGACGGCGCTGAGTGTGTGGTCGAGATCGTCATTCATGAGGCTATTTTGCCATTCGGCAATACCGCTTGCACATCCACCTGCCGGCCCGGGAGCATGGAATCTGAAGGCACATCAGATCGCAAGGGGTTCCACATGGCCGGGACGGCAAAGACATCGCCAGGGGAAGCAGCGGGCGGACGCGACGGTGACGCGATGACGCACAGCTTCGACAAGGACTACTGGCAACAGCACTGGGAGCATGCCCACGATCCCGCCCAGGCAGATTCGGGAGGGGC
>NZ_JBFRFB010000054.1:0-397 GCF_052114605.1 Microvirga sp. 2YAF29 | reverse complement strand
TCGACCCGCTGCGACACGCGCCAGCGGCCCGGCTCCTCCCGCGCGATCAGGCCGGCGCCTTCCGCCTTGGGATAAAGCGGCTGAAGCGCGATGCCGTCATGGGTGCGCCCGACGAGTTTCTTCGAGAAGTCCGCGCCCTTGAGCACGCCTTCGACGAGCTTGAGCCATTGCTCGCGCGTGGCGGCAGGAAAATCGGCGGCAAGAGACAGATCGTCGACCGCTGCCATCAGGAAAATTCCATGATGGGGGCATCGACTGCGAGGCTATCGCCTTCTTTGGCGTGAATTTTGGCAATCGTGCCGTCGCGCTCGGCGCGCAGCACGTTTTCCATCTTCATCGCCTCGACGATGCAAAGCGGCTCGCCCACCTTGACCTCTTGGCCCTGGGACACGCTGAT
>NZ_JBFRFB010000053.1:0-400 GCF_052114605.1 Microvirga sp. 2YAF29 | reverse complement strand
GTCTAGAATTCGGCCAATGCGTCCACATCCCTCAAGGAAGCCCCTTACGTGAAATCTCTCCTTGCACTGCTTGCCCTCGTGACCCTGCCGGTCCTGGCCGCCGAGCCGACCCTGTACGGGCGTTACGAATACATCGCGCTGCCGGAAATCGGCGGTGAAGTCCTCAAGGCCAAAATGGACACCGGCGCCCTGACCGCGTCGCTGTCGGCCAAAGACATCGAAACCTTCACCCGCGACGGCGACGAGTGGGTACGTTTCCGTCTCGCCACCAAAGGCGCGAGCAACAAGGTCTACGAACACAAGGTCGCGCGGATCAGCAAGATCAAGAACCGTGCCGATGAAGAAGATGAAGACAAGGCCGTGAGCGAAGTGACCAAGCGTCCGGTGGTCGATCTGGAAC
>NZ_JBFRFB010000052.1:0-405 GCF_052114605.1 Microvirga sp. 2YAF29 | reverse complement strand
ACTTGTGACAGAGTTAACGGAATTTCTAGATTATGAAAAATATGACCGTATTGGCTTTAATTCAGGCAACTCACGCAATGGGTCTTATTCGCGTACGCTTCACACAGAGTACGGCGATTTAGCCATTCAAATTCCACGTGATCGCAATGGTGAGTTCAAACAACAGACCGTGGCTCCGTATAAGCGTTCGAATGATACGCTTGAAGATACGGTGATTCACCTGTTTAAAAAAGGCATTACGATGGCTGAAATTGCCCAGTTAATCGAAAAAATGTACGGCCATCACTATACGCCTCAAACGATTTCGAATATGACAAAAGCGGTTTCAGAAACAGTCGATGCATTTAACAACCGTTCGTTGCATAATCGTTACGTATGCGTGTATTTAGATGCGACGTATATTGC
>NZ_JBFRFB010000051.1:0-445 GCF_052114605.1 Microvirga sp. 2YAF29 | reverse complement strand
TGCGCTCCATGGGGGATGAGCGTCCGAAATCGCCACCGCGGCTGATCTGGCCGCCGCCTTCCTCCTCGCCGTATTCCGACGAGCCGCCGCCGCCGCCCGAGCGGGCGTCCAGGATCGTCAGGTCGCCGCGGAAGCGCTGCAGAACGATTTCGGTCGAGTACTTCTCGATGCCCTGCTGGTCCGTCCATTTACGGGTCTGCAGCTGGCCTTCGATATAAACCTTCGAGCCCTTCTTGAGATACTGCTCAGCCACGCGGCCCAGGTTCTCGTTGAAGATCACCACCTGGTGCCACTCGGTCTTTTCCTTGCGCTCGCCGGTCGCCTTGTCCTTCCAGGTCTCGGACGTGGCGATGCGCAGATTGACGATGGGATCGCCGTTGTTGGTACGGCGCACCTCAGGGTCACGCCCCAGATTGCCCACCAGGATTACCTTGTTCACACTGCC
>NZ_JBFRFB010000050.1:0-455 GCF_052114605.1 Microvirga sp. 2YAF29 | reverse complement strand
ATGTGACAGCGTGAGGCGAAACGTTGATTGTAGTCCTCGAACTGCGTCACTAAAAAACGTTCCAGTGATTCTTCGTTCGGAAACTGTTCCTTGCGCTTTGTATATTTTTTGATTTGCTTATTGAACGACTCAATTAAATTGGTCGAGTAGATGCTTCGCCAAATTGCTTTTGGAAACTGATAAAACGTCAGTAAATACGGGTTATTTAGTAAGCCTTGTGTAACTTTTTTGTACGATTTGCTCCATTTCTCGCAGAACTGCCCAAGTGCTAGCTCAGCTGCTTCGGCGTCCTTTGCCTGGTGAATCATTTTAAAATCTTCGCAGACTTCCTTGCGATCCTCTACGCGTACTTTATGCATAATATTGCGACCGACATGAACTAAACAGACTTGATATTTTGCTTTTGGAAACACAGTGAAAACAGCGTCTGCCATGCCTTTTAAGCCGTCTGATAC
>NZ_JBFRFB010000049.1:0-505 GCF_052114605.1 Microvirga sp. 2YAF29 | reverse complement strand
GGCCACGTCGACCATCGGCGCGAAGGTCCAGTGCAGGCCATGGGCCGTGGCTTCCTGCGCGGCGGCGCGGGCGGTGCGGTAGGCCAGCGGCGGGTCGAAGCTGGCGGCCTCGGCCAGCGGGATCGGATAGACGGTCTTGAAGCCGTGGATCACGTCGGCCGCCAGCAGCAGTGGGATGCCCAGGCGCGAATGCTCCACCGCCGCCGTCTGGGCCAGCAGCGCGCCCTCGACGCCGACGCCGTTCATCAGCGTGCCGATCTTGCCCGCCCGGGTCTCGGCCAGCAGCTGCTGGGTGTTGCGCAGGTTGATGGCCGGGTTCATGTCGCCCACCGGCGGGCGGATCATGTCGGCGTAGCAGGACAGCTGGCCGGCCTTCTCGTCGATGGTCATCTTGGCGATCAGCGCCTCGACCCGCTCGGAGCCTCGCGCCTGCGCCGACGCTCGGCCGGCCACCGCCAGCCCGGCCAGGCCCGCCGCACCGGCCATCAGTCCGCGACGGCTGATC
>NZ_JBFRFB010000048.1:0-523 GCF_052114605.1 Microvirga sp. 2YAF29 | reverse complement strand
ACCCACACCTCATCCCCGCACTTTTCAACGTGCGTGGGTTCGGGCCTCCAKTMAGTGTTACCTKAMCTTCACCCTGGACATGGGTAGATCACCTGGTTTCGGGTCTACAACCACATACTAAACGCCCTATTCAGACTCGCTTTCGCTACGGCTCCGCCTTATCAGCTTAACCTTGCATGGGATCGTAACTCGCCGGTTCATTCTACAAAAGGCACGCCATCACCCRTTAACGGGCTCTGACTACTTGTAGGCACACGGTTTCAGGATCTCTTTCACTCCCCTYCCGGGGTRCTTTTCACCTTTCCCTCACGGTACTKGTYCRCTATCGGTCACTAGGKAGTATTTAGCCTTGGGAGATGGTCCTCCCAGMTTCCGACGGRATTYCWCGTGTYCCGCCGTACTCAGGATCCACTCKGGAGAGAACAACATTTCAGTTACAGGGCTGTTACCTTCTTTGGCGGGCCTTTCCAGACCTCTTCGCTTATATCGTTCCTTTGTAACTCCGTATAGAGTGTCCTACAAC
>NZ_JBFRFB010000047.1:0-560 GCF_052114605.1 Microvirga sp. 2YAF29 | reverse complement strand
CGCAACGGCAGCGAACGCGAATGGCCGGGCTATCCGGCGAAAGAGTCGACGTACACGGAGCATCAGTGCCCCCTCTCAAAGTTGGGAAATTAAAGCGACAATGGCGGGGCGTGGTTCCCTGGGGTGGAACCGGCAATATCGGGTATGCCAGTTCGCGGAACCATGCCCCGCCGTACGAACTCAGATCTTGCCGAGGACGCGCTTGCCGATATTCCACGCAACGAACGCGATAGCGACGCCGAAAACGACGGGCATGGACGTCGTGATAACGCCGGTTGCGGAACCTACAGCACTGGCAAGGGCTGCACTAACAGCTGCTTCCATGGGATACACCCCCCTTCAAATATTCCGTAGTGACCCGCACGCGCTACGCACGCCAGGAGTTGAAAATTGCGATCATGGCCCCGAGCAGCAAACCGCCGCCTATGGCCAGCCCGTAAGCCGACCCAAGTTGAGACATGTTTTCCCAGATCACCGGCGACGCACCCACCAAACAGCCACGCAGAGGGAGAGCAGGAAACCGAGGAAGCACAGGCCAGCCAGCCCGAGAGAAATAGCAC
>NZ_JBFRFB010000046.1:0-574 GCF_052114605.1 Microvirga sp. 2YAF29 | reverse complement strand
GGAGTGGTGTCGGACGACGTCGGGCGGATCGCCCGCGCAATGAAAGCCCGAGTTCGAGAACATCGGCTCTCCGGTCAGCAGGGCCTTGGCGCCGCCTATGATCAGGATCGGCAGCGCCACCAGCACGAACAGCACGGTGAAGATCTTGAAGAGCTTCATCTTCGTGGTGGTGACGTAGCTGGAAGAGATCATGCGCGCCCTGATCCGATTTTCTCGGCGATCGTAAGGGTCAGGCCAGCGCCTGGTCGATCGCCTTCTGCAGGTTCTCGGGGCTTTCGGCGCCGACCACCGCCACCTTGCCCGCGAAGATCGCCACCGGCACGCCGGTGACGCCGCCGCGCACGGCCATGGCGTGCTGCTGGACGATCACGTCCTTGTCGGCGCCTTCAGCCAGCAACTGCAGCACCGCGACCTCGTCCATGCCCGCGGCCTTGGCGATCTGGCCCAGCACGACGGGGTCGCCGATGTCGCGGCCTTCCTCGAAATAGGCGGCGAACAGGCCCTCGACCACGGCGTCCTGCACGGCCGCGCCGCGCGCCCAGCGGATCAGGCGGTGGGCGGCGCTGGTGTTGGG
>NZ_JBFRFB010000045.1:0-627 GCF_052114605.1 Microvirga sp. 2YAF29 | reverse complement strand
ATTTAAACCAGCGAGTTTTAAAGCTTTTGGAACCGCTTCTACTGGTCCTATTCCCATAATTTCAGGAGGGACGCCTGCAACAGCAAATGATCTGAATTTTGCCATCGGCGCTAGCCCTAACGCCTCTGCCTTTTCTCTATCCATTAACATAACCGCTGCTGCGCCATCACTCGTTTGTGATGAATTTCCTGCCGTTACAGTGCCGTTTAGAGCAAATGCAGGTCGGAGTTTGGCAAGTGTTGCTGTATTCGTATCCGGACGCACTCCTTCATCTTGTTCGAATAAAACTTGCTTTTCGATTAACTTATTGTCAGGGCCAACCTTCCGAATATTCACAGAAACAGGCACAATTTCATCTGTAAATTTTCCTTCTGCAAGTGCCTTAGCTGCTTTTTGATGGCTTCGAACACTATAGGCATCTTGATCTTCACGCGTTACCCCAAACTGTTTTGCTACTTGCTCAGCAGTATGGCCCATACTCATATAATATTGCGGAGCTTCTTCTGCGAGCTTCGCATTTGGCCTTGCAACATGCCCCATCATTGGAACGAGACTCATAGATTCTGAACCGCCAGCAATAATCGTATCCGCATGACCAAGCATAATTCTCTCCGCACCGTATGCGAT
>NZ_JBFRFB010000044.1:0-671 GCF_052114605.1 Microvirga sp. 2YAF29 | reverse complement strand
AGGCCGCCGCGCAGAATATCGTCGGAGCCTAGCCCGTAGAGGATGTTGTTCTTGGCATCGCCTGTCAGGATGTCGGTATATTGTGTGCCGGCGATGTTCTCGATGCCGTCATAGGTATCGCCCTTCGCCTCGCCGGTGTTGAACTGCGGATTGGCCAGATTGACTGTCACACCCTGACCATTGGTCGCGGCATAGGCCGCCATGTCACCAAGGCCGGCGCCGCCGACGAGGATATCGGCACCCGCACCACCGATGAGGATATCATCGCCCTCGCCACCGTCGAGAGTATCGTTGCCGGCACGGCCATAGAGGATGTCATTTCCGCCTAGGCCCGATAGGGAATTGCCGCGCGAGGTGGTATCGCCTGTCAGCTGATCGGCATAGTTCGAGCCCTGCAATCCCCGGATCTCGATATAGGTGTCGCCCGCAGCCTCGCCGGTGTTTTGGCTGGCATCGGAAAGATTGGCCACCACGCCTGTTGTCGCTTCCATGTAGGAGGCCCAGTTGAAGCCCTCGCCCCCGACCAGCACGTCGGCACCCAGGCCGCCGCGCAGAATATCGTCGGAGCCTAGCCCGTAGAGGATGTTGTTCTTGGCATCGCCTGTCAGGATGTCGGTATATTGTGTGCCGGCGATGTTCTCGATGCCGTCATAGGTATCGCCCTTCGCCTC
>NZ_JBFRFB010000043.1:0-695 GCF_052114605.1 Microvirga sp. 2YAF29 | reverse complement strand
GCCGACATCGAGGTGCCAAACCTCCCCGTCGATGTGGACTCTTGGGGGAGATAAGCCTGTTATCCCCAGGGTAGCTTTTATCCGTTGAGCGATGGCCCTTCCATGCGGAACCACCGGATCACTAAGCCCGACTTTCGTCCCTGCTCGACTTGTAGGTCTCGCAGTCAAGCTCCCTTSTGCCTTTACACTCTGCGAATGATTTCCAACCATTCTGAGGGAACCTTTGGGCGCCTCCGTTACMTTTTAGGAGGCGACCGCCCCAGTCAAACTGCCCACCTGACACTGTCTCCCRSCCCGATCAGGGSYGCGGGTTAGAAKTTCAATACAGCCAGGGTAGTATCCCACCGACGCCTCCACCGAAGCTRGCGCTCCGGYTTCTCAGGCTCCTACCTATCCTGTACAAGCTGTACCAAAATTCAATATCAGGCTACAGTAAAGCTCCACGGGGTCTTTCCGTCCTGTCGCGGGTAACCTGCATCTTCACAGGTACTATAATTTCACCGAGTCTCTCGTTGAGACAGTGCCCAGATCGTTRCRCCTTTCGTGCGGGTCRGAACTTACCYGACAAGGAATTTCGCTACCTTAGGACCGTTATAGTTACGGCCGCCGTTTACTGGGGCTTCAATTCGCACCTTCGCTTACGCTAAGCGCTCCTCTTAACCTTCCAGCACCGGGCAGGCGTCAGCCCCTATACC
>NZ_JBFRFB010000042.1:0-729 GCF_052114605.1 Microvirga sp. 2YAF29 | reverse complement strand
CTCCAACCTTTTTGATACGAGAGAACCGCCTGTCCGACCAAAGACTTGGGCGGTTTTTCTCGTTCCTAGTAAATTATAACAAACTAGTAGAATCCTTGCATTATCGCTCCATTTCCCAATCATCACGACTGCGTCTTTGCATTTTCTTTTCCCTCTGTTCACGCTCTTTATCCTGCTTCATGGATTCGTTGACGTCCTTGACCAAATTGAATTTTTGAGCAAGAGAATTCATCAAATCAAAGGCTTTCGGAACGTTCTCTTTAATAAAATCCACGCACATCGATTTAAACTGCTTAATGCGCTGCGTTAACTCTTTAATCTGTTCTTGCTGCTGTTCAATGACCCTATCTTTTACCGGAATAGCTTTTTTCGCTTTCTCCAATTCCACAGAAAGATAATAATTATTGACGTTAGCTTTCTTTAAACGCTCGGCAATCATATCAAAGTTTTTAGCTAAGTCCTTATGCTTTTGCATTGATTCCTTTTGGCTCGCAAGCATTTTTTCATACTCTTCTTTTCTGATTTTGACGTGTTTCCCAAGCAAATCCGTACTGACTTCTGGTTCATAGATTGGCTCGACTTTAGGCGCCTTATATTGGGATTGAACTGCCAATTCTTTTGTAGCCTTTGTTAAAACCTTGCCACGCTCTTTAAACTCTCTCACAATAGCCCTCTGAGCTTCATATTCGGCTTCTAAGGCCTTTTTAGATAATTGAAGGTCATTTATAT
>NZ_JBFRFB010000041.1:0-752 GCF_052114605.1 Microvirga sp. 2YAF29 | reverse complement strand
CTGGTTCTGATTGGTTCAAGGGCGATGCCAATGCCAACCTGCTCAGCGGCAACGGCGGCAACGACACCCTGGCCGGCGGCTTGGGCGACGATACGCTCGACGGCGGCGCAGGGATCAACACCGCCGTCTTCGCAGGCCAGGCTGCAGACTCCCAGATCACGAATAACGGCGACGGCAGCTTTACCGTGACCGGTCCCGACGGCAGCGATCTCGTCAAGACCGTCCGCCTGCTGGAATTCACCGACAAGACCRTGGCCTTGTGGAACAGCGCTCCGACGTCTCTGGGGCTGTCRGCCTCGTCCGTGTCGGAGGCYGCGCTCGCGGGCACGCTCATCGCCTCGCTYTCGGCCCGCGACGCCGATGGCGACAGCTTGAGCTACAGCCTCGCCGCAGGCAGCCCGTTCCGCATCGACGGCACCAGCCTCGTGCTYGCCGGACCGCTGGACTTCGAGACGAAGGCCAGCCACAGCCTGAYGGTGGTGGCCCGGGAYGCCTATGGCGGCGAGGTGAGCCAGAGCTTCACGCTCCAGGTGACGGATGCGGTCGAGTTCACGCCGTTCACCCTCACCGGCACGGCGGGCGCCGACCGGCTTGAGGGCGAGACCGGCAACGACGTGCTCACGGGGCTGTCCGGCGCCGATGTGCTCCTGGGCGAGGTGGGCAACGATGTGCTCGCCGGCGGCGCGGGCAAGGACGTGCTCACCGGCGGGGCCGGCCAGGATGTGTTCGTGTTCGACAGCCGTCCCAATAAG
>NZ_JBFRFB010000040.1:0-1680 GCF_052114605.1 Microvirga sp. 2YAF29 | reverse complement strand
ATGAAGCTTCTTGTGTGCGTGAAGCGAGTTGTTGACTACAACGTGAAGATCCGGGTTCGTGCGGACGGGTCTGGCGTCGAGCTTGCGAACGTGAAGATGTCGATGAACCCGTTTGACGAGATCGCCGTCGAGGAGGCCGTGCGCCTGAAAGAGCAGGGGAAGGCTGCCGAGATCGTGGCCGTTTCCATCGGCCCGCAGCAGGCGGCCGAGACGATCCGCACCGCGCTCGCCATGGGCGCCGACCGGGGCATCCTGGTCAAGACCGACGCCGCCGTCGAGCCGCTGTCCGTCGCCAAGATCCTGAAAGAGGTGATTGCGCAGGAGAAGCCCGATCTGGTGATCATGGGCAAGCAGGCCATCGACGACGATGCCAACCAGACCGGCCAGATGCTGGCGGCTCTCCTGGGCTGGCCGCAGGGCACGTTTGCCTTCAAGATCGATGTGGCCGAGGGCTCGGTCGACGTGACCCGCGAGGTCGATGGCGGCCTGCAGACGCTGGCGCTTAACCTGCCGGCCATCGTCACCACGGACCTGCGCCTCAACGAGCCGCGCTATGCGAGCCTGCCCAATATCATGAAGGCCAAGAAGAAGCCGCTCGACGAGACCTCCCCTGAGACGCTGGGCGTGGATGTCAGCCCGCGCCTGAAGGTGCTCAAGACCGTCGAGCCTGGCGGGCGCAAGGCGGGCGTGAAGGTGGGCTCAGTCGCCGAGCTCGTCCAGAAGCTTAAAGTCGAAGCCGGCGTGCTCTAAGGAGACCAAGACAATGACCACATTGCTGATTGCCGAGCACGACAACGCTCACCTGAAGGACGCCACCCACAAGGCCCTCTCGGCCGCTCAAGCGCTCGGCGCGCCCGTGCATGTGCTGGTGGCAGGCTCGAATGCCCAGGCGGCGGCACAGGCCGCAGCCAAGCTGGACGGCGTGGAAAAGGTGCTGCTGGCCGATAGCCCGGCTTACGAGCATCAGCTCGCCGAGCCGACCGCCGCCCTGATCGTGTCGGTTGCCGCTTCTTACGATGCGCTCATGGCGCCCTCGACCTCGAACGGCAAGAACATCATGCCGCGCGTGGCCGCGCTCTTGGACGTGATGCAGGTCTCCGACATCACCAAGGTGGTCTCGCCCGATACCTTCGAGCGTCCGATCTATGCCGGCAATGCGATCCAGACCGTGCAGGCGACCGACGCCAAGAAGGTGATCACGGTGCGCACGGCGGCCTTCCCGGCGGCCGGTGAAGGTGGATCGGCTTCGATCGAGAATGTAAACGCGGCCGAGGATGCGGGCGTGTCGCGCTTCAAGGGGGCGGAGATCGCGCAATCCGATCGTCCCGAGCTGACTTCGGCGCGGATCATCATCTCGGGCGGACGGTCGCTGGGCTCGGCGGAGAACTTCAAGCAGTACATCGAGCCGATCGCCGACAAGCTCGGGGCGGCCATGGGCGCGTCACGGGCTGCGGTGGATGCGGGCTATGCGCCGAACGACTGGCAGGTGGGCCAGACCGGCAAGGTGGTGGCGCCGGATCTCTACATCGCGGTGGGGATCTCGGGCGCGATCCAGCATCTGGCCGGGATGAAGGATTCCAAGGTGATCGTGGCGATCAACAAGGACGAGGAGGCCCCGATCTTCCAGGTCGCCGATTACGGCCTCGTCGGCGATCTCTTCACAATCCTCCCTCAGCTCAA
>NZ_JBFRFB010000039.1:0-2041 GCF_052114605.1 Microvirga sp. 2YAF29 | reverse complement strand
GTTGCGGCCCTGGACCACGGCGACGCGGGCCGAGACCGCGCTCATCGAGCGCGCGATGTCGTCGGCCAGCGAGATCACCCGCGACGACTTCGTCCCAGGCGCAGGCTCAAGCTCGTACAACGTCACGACAGGCCCGGGATGAACGTTGATGATCTCGCCTTTGACATTGAAGTCCCACAGCACGTTCTCCAGCGCTGCGGCATTCTCCTGCAATACTTCAGGCGGCACTTCGACATTATTGTCCGCATGCGGCTCCGCGAGCAGATCCAAAGCCGGCAGCTCGAAATCGAACGAAGCTCCAGAAGGGATCAACGCGTGCGCCTTCCCGAAACTGTCGTTCGCCGGCGTCGGCGCGCTCTTGATATTCGCAACGCGCGGTGTCGGCTTCACGGGCTGCGCAGCGCGCGGAACTTCGATGAGATCCTCTTCTTCGATCTCATCCGTGACATCGAGATCGTCCGGTTCATCTTCCCAAGGTGCCGTTTCGATCTGAACAGGCTCAGGACGCGGAGCCGGAACAGGAGCACGGGTGATCATACGCTCCGTCGCGACCTTCCTTGCAGGACGCACGGGAGTCTCTGCGATCTGCTCGATCACAACTTCGGACTGCGACTGCAGGCTCGGATCGATGAGATAAGTGCCCGGCCGCCACAGGAAGGAATAGGATTGCTGAACAGCCGGCATCTCGAGCGGAGCAGCCTTTGCCGTTGCGGGAGCGCCCTGCCCGGCAAGCTTGCGGAAGATCAGCGGGTTCGATGTCCTCGGAGCCTGCTGCGGCTCGGGAGCCTGCGCCGTGACCGGAGCCGTCTCGTTTCGCAGGCGAGCGGAAGCCTGTGGAGACATGCGGGTCGGCGTGCGTCCGAAGTGGACGCCTTGGCTCTCGGCCGGCGGAGGCGCCGAGCGCTGCACGGCATCGCCACGGCTGACCGGGGCAACAGGTTGAGCCACGGGGCGAGACATCTCGGCCGGAGCGACTTCAACCTTCTTATCAAGGACAGGTGTCACGACAGGCTGCGGAGCCGCCTGCTTCAGGCGCTCCTTCAAGACACGGTCAGGGGTGCGGGTATACCGCACCTCCGATGACACAGGCGTCTTCTGACCCCAGGTAGGATCCTGAAGCGGGGCCTGAGCACTTTCACCTGTCGGGGATTCGTAACCTTCTAGGGCGGAGGAGGATGGCCGGCGTCTGAAATGCATTGTCATTATGATGTTGGGGCTGAAGCATTCAGCCCTCGGGGTTGGTCCTCCGCAGTTACACCTACTAAAGGTAAAAAGAGCCTTAGGGCCGGACCGCCATCCCCAATGTCCCCTCCCGTCGCCCCCTGCCCTTTCATGGGAAGGGAGACATCCCCATATTCTCCATGAGGCGCGTACCCACGGCATAATCCGTCGATCGGCTATCTTCCTCTTGCATTAAAGAACGAATCGCTTATATCGGCGCATCCTTGGTGCACCGCTGATGCGGGTTTRCACCTTTTCCAGGCAGAGCGGCGTCAGCTTCAGGCAGAAATGCATGAACAGGCATGCTCGTCTCTCTAGATGGCGGCAAGTCTCTTATCCCATCACTCATGAGCCCGAGACCTCGAAGCAATTCGGGAGTTCGAAAGGCTCCTCTGGCGGCAATCTCGAACATTCATCGCCTGACGAGAGTCATTCGATAAGCATAACACAGAAACAATACTGTTTCTGTGAACGATATTGCTTTATCTAAACTTCGCCCGACGATGCAACGCTCGAAAAAATGAGAGAAATTCTCGAATTGAGCGTTGACTTCCAAAAGCGGATCACTTAGACACCCCTTCATCGACGGCGGCCATTTTGGTGGTTGGCCTGATGGAGACCTCGGGGGTCCTGGCGCTGCAAGGCGAGCGGGATGGCTTGAGGCTCTTTTTCTTGTCCGGGTCGGACGGGATTTGCTCTTTGACAAGTTGAGATGAGGAAGAGAAGCGTAGGCGGCGGTGTCCTTGCGATGACCTTAGGGTCATGGATAAGACAACGACCCGTTCTATGCTTTGGTGAGTACACCGCTTCGACCGCTTCG
>NZ_JBFRFB010000038.1:0-2246 GCF_052114605.1 Microvirga sp. 2YAF29 | reverse complement strand
CAGACTTCCGGCTGGTCGCTGACTGCGCAGGACGTGTTCAACAACGTGACGCGCACCTGCATCGAGGCGATGGCGGCCACCCAGGGCCATACGCAGTCGCTGCACACCAATGCGCTCGACGAGGCGCTGGCGCTGCCCACCGATTTCTCGGCCCGCATCGCCCGCAACACGCAGCTCTTCCTGCAGCAGGAGAGCGGCACCACGCGCATCATCGATCCGTGGGGCGGTTCCTATTACGTGGAGCGCCTGACGAAGGAACTCGCGGACAAGGCCTGGGGCCATATTCAAGAGGTCGAGGCGCTCGGCGGCATGGCGAAGGCCATCGAGGCGGGCATTCCGAAGCTGAAGATCGAGGAGGCCGCTGCCCGCACGCAGGCGCGCATCGATTCAGGCCACCAGAAGATCATCGGCGTGAACGCCTTCAGGCAAGCGGACGAGGCTTCCATCGACATCCTGAAGGTCGACAACGCGGCCGTTCGCGCAAGCCAGATCGACAAGCTCAAGCGTCTCAAGGCCGAGCGCGTTCAGGCCGATGTAGATGCATCGCTCCAAGCCCTGTCGCAGGGTGCTGAATCGGGCCAGGGCAACCTGCTCGACCTCGCGGTGAAGGCCGCCCGCGTCAAGGCGACGGTAGGTGAAATTTCCGACGCGCTCGAAAAGGTCTGGGGCCGTCACCGCGCCGAGATCAAGGCGATCTCGGGCGTCTACAAGCGGGAGGTCGGCATGTCTTCACCTGCCGTGGAGAAGCTGCGGCAGCTCGTGGAGCAGTTCGAGCAGGATGACGGCCGCCGTCCGCGCATCCTCGTCGCCAAGATGGGCCAGGACGGGCATGATCGCGGCCAGAAGGTGATCGCCTCCGCCTTTGCCGACCTCGGCTTCGACGTGGATATCGGCCCCCTCTTCGCGACCCCGGCGGAAGCTGCGCGCCAGGCGATCGAAAACGACGTGCACATCATCGGCGTCTCGTCGCTGGCCGCAGGGCACCTGACCCTGGTGCCGGAGCTGAAGAGCGAACTCGCGAAATATGATCGCGACGACATCATGATCGTGGTCGGCGGCGTGATCCCGCCGCAGGATTTCGATGCGCTCACCAAGGCGGGAGCCTCGGCCATCTTCCCGCCCGGCACCGTCATCGCGGACGCTGCCGTCGATCTCATTGCTGAGTTGAACCGCAGGCTCGGATACGAGCCGCAAAAAGCCGCAGAGTGGCTATGGAGAGCGTTTATCTAGTTGTAACTTACGACACGTTGGTTCTGAGTGCCCAAATGATCGATTGCGGCACAGACGTGGTCACCAGCCTTTAGAAAGATAGGCGGCTTCTGGCCAAACCCTACCCCTGAAG
Source organism: Microvirga sp. 2YAF29 (assembly GCF_052114605.1). Classification (NCBI taxonomy): domain Bacteria; kingdom Pseudomonadati; phylum Pseudomonadota; class Alphaproteobacteria; order Hyphomicrobiales; family Methylobacteriaceae; genus Microvirga; species Microvirga sp. 2YAF29. Next base: position 904 of record NZ_JBFRFB010000038.1, on the reverse strand, counting down.
GTGTCCCGGTCGCGATGACGTCACCAGGCAGAAGGCTCATGAACTGGCTGATGTAGCTTACCAGGAAGGCGACGCCGAATACCATGTTTGCTGTCGACCCGCTCTGATACAAGCGGCCGTTGACGTGAAGTAATAGCCCTAGGGATTGCGGATCCGGCACCTCGTCCGCGGTAACAAGCCAGGGTCCGATCGGCCCGAATGTATCCGCGCTTTTCCCTTTCATCCACTGCCCAGCGCGCTCGATCTGATGCTCCCGCTCTGACACATCGTTGACGATGCAGTAGCCTGCAACATGCAAGAGAGCATCGGCTTCAGTGACATAGCGGGTATGGCGGCCGATTACGATGCCAAGTTCGACTTCCCAATCAGTCTTTTTTGAACCCCGAGGTAGGATTAGGTTATCAGTCGATCCGCAGATCGACGACGGGGCTTTCATGAATAAAGCTGGCTCCGCCGGCACCTGAAGCCCTGCTTCAGTCGCATGGTCGGAATAGTTGAGCCCAACACAGACGAACTTTGAGACTTGCCCGACGCATGCCCCAAGGCGCACGCCCTCTGGGACAAGGGGCAGACTTTCTGGATCTATTGCCTTCAGTCTTGTGAGCGTACACGGATCCAGTGTTGGTCCATGAATGTCTGAAATCTTTCCAGATAGGCTCCTGACACGGCCAGCTTTATCAATCAGTCCAGGCTGTTCTTGGCCTATTGAACCGTAACGCACTAACTTCATTGACGTTTATCTCCCTCGCTTTTTCACACCGCCTTGAGGTGGCGAATTGGTTTGCCGGGTGCGATCATTTCGGCAGCGGCGATGATGCCCTGGGCGTCGATGCCGAAATGTCGATAGAGGTCCTTGACCGTGCCAGTCTGGCCGAAGTGCTCCACGCCCAGCGAGCGGGTGCGG
>NZ_JBFRFB010000037.1:0-2371 GCF_052114605.1 Microvirga sp. 2YAF29 | reverse complement strand
GAGCGCAAGGTGCTCTGGCTGTCCACATGGACGATCCACAATGCCAATCACCTGCGGCCCAGCGAGGACGGATTGAAGATCGGCGGGCATCAGGCGTCGTCGGCCTCGCTCTCCACCATTCTCACCGCCCTGTATTTCTCGGTGCTGCGGCCCGAGGACCGGGTGGCGGTGAAGCCGCATGCGAGCCCGATCTATCACGCGATCCAGTACCTCTTCGGCCGCCAGACGAAGGAAAAGCTGGAGAATTTCCGCGGCTACAAGGGCGCGCAATCCTATCCCTCCCGCACCAAGGACATCGACGACGTCGATTTCTCCACGGGCTCCGTGGGCTTGGGCGTCGCGCAGACGCTGTTTGCCAGCCTCGTGCAGGATTACGTGAAGGCCCATGGCTGGGCGAAGGATTTGCCTGAAGGCCGCATGATCTCGCTGGTGGGCGATGCGGAGATGGACGAGGGCAACATCTTCGAGGCGCTGCTGGAGGGCTGGAAGCACGGCATCCGCAACACGTGGTGGATCGTCGATTACAACCGCCAGAGCCTCGATGCGGTGATTCGCGAGGGCCTGTGGCAGCGCTTCGAGGCCCTGTTCCGCAATTTCGGCTGGGAGGTGGTGATCCTCAAGCACGGCTCCCTAATGCAGGGAGCCTTCAAGGAGCCCGGCGGCGACAAGCTTCGCGACTGGATCGATACCTGCCCCAACCAGCTCTATTCCGCGCTCACCTATCAGGGCGGGGCCGCGTGGCGAAAGCGCCTGCTCGACGATCTCGGCGATCAAGGTGCGGTCACCAAGCTCATCGAGAAGCGCTCCGACGAGGAGCTGGCGCGGCTCATGTCCAATCTCGGCGGGCACGACCTGCCGAGCCTGCTCGATGCCTTTGAGAAGGCGCGCCAGCACGATCGCCCCGTCTGCTTTATCGCCTATACGATCAAGGGCTGCGGCCTGCCGCTCGCCGGCCACAAGGACAACCATTCCGGCCTGCTGACGCCGACGCAGATGGAGGCTTGGCAGAAGACACAAGGCGTGCGCCCCGGTCACGAATGGGACAAGTTCGAAGGCGTGAGGATCCCGCAAGGAGATGTCGAACGCTTCTTGGCCGAGGTGCCCTTCATCCAGAAGGGCACGCGCCGCTACACCGCGCCCCAGGTGCCGGTGCCGGAAAAGCTCTCGTTTCCCGCCAATCCCGCCATGTCCACGCAGCAGGGCTTCGGCTTCATCCTCAACGAGCTGGCGCGTTCCGATCAGCAGCTTGCGGACCGCATTGTCACCACCGCGCCGGACGTGACGGTCTCGACCAATCTCGGCGCCTGGGTGAACCGGCGCGGTCTCTATGCCCGCGAGAGCCTGGTCGATACCTTCAAGAAGGAGCGGATTCCCTCGACCTATAATTGGGAATTTTCACCGGGCGGCCAGCATATCGAGCTCGGCATCGCCGAGATGAACCTGTTCATCGTGCTCTCGGCATTGGGCCTGTCGCATTCGCTCTTCGGCGAGCGGATTCTTCCCATCGGCACGCTCTACGACCCGTTCATCTATCGCGGCGCGGATGCGCTCAATTACGCCTGCTACCAGGATGCGCGCTTCATGATCGTGGCGACGCCCTCCGGCGTGACGCTGGCGCCGGAAGGCGGGGCGCATCAATCCATCGGCACGCCGCTCGTCGGCATGGCGCAGGACGGATTGGCCTCCTTCGAGCCCGCCTTCGTGGATGAGCTTGCGGTGATCATGCGTTGGGCCTTCGACTATATGCAGCGGGAAGGCAAGGGCGAGCCGAACGAGACCGAGGTCAACGAGAAGACCTGGCTGCGCGACGAGACCGGCGGCTCCGTCTATCTGCGCCTCTCGACACGCAGCCTGGAACAGCCCCAGCGCGAGATGACGCCGCAGCTCGCCGACGACATCATGGCAGGTGCCTATTGGCTGCGGAAGCCTGGCCCGAACGCCCAGGTCGTCGTGGCCTATACCGGTGCGGTTGCTCCGGAAGCGATCGAGGCAGTGGGGCTCATGGCCGAGGACCGGCGCGATATCGGCCTGCTCGCCATCACCTCAGCCGACCGACTCAACGCCGGCTGGACGGCCTCGCAGCGCGCCCGCGAGCGTGGGCTCGTCCATGCAAGGTCCCATGTGGAGCGCCTGCTCGCCGATGTGCCGCCCCATTGCGGGCTGATCACGGTGATCGACGGTCATCCGGCCACGCTCGCCTGGATGGGCTCGGTCATGGGCCACCGCACCCGCTCGCTGGGCGTGGAGCACTTCGGCCAGACTGGCACGGTCAAGGACCTCTATCGACATTTCGGCATCGACGCCCAGGGCATCATCGCCGCTGCCGAAATGATCGCACCCGGCAAACCAATTCGCCACCTCAAGGCGGTGT
>NZ_JBFRFB010000036.1:0-2455 GCF_052114605.1 Microvirga sp. 2YAF29 | reverse complement strand
CATGACCCAGTTCTCCTTGACCGAAGACCAGATTGCCGTCCGCGACATGGCCCTTGCTTTTGCTGCGGACAATCTCGCCCCCCACGCCCTCGAATGGGACGAGAAGAAACATTTCCCCGTCGATGTACTGCGGGAAGCAGCCTCGCTGGGTATGGCCGCGATCTATACCCGCGACGATGTGGGCGGCTCCGGCATGACGCGGCTGGATGCTGCCCTCATCTTCGAGGCGCTCGCCACCGGGTGCCCGGCGATCTCGGCCTATCTTTCGATTCACAACATGGTCGCCTGGATGATCGACCGCTACGGCTCGGAGGAGCAGCGGAGCCGCTTCCTGCCGTCTCTCTGCACCATGGAGACCATCGGCAGCTATTGCCTGACCGAGCCGGGCTCCGGCTCGGACGCGGCGGCGCTCAAAACCCGCGCGGTGCGCGACGGTGACCATTACGTCGTCAACGGCGTAAAACAGTTCATCTCGGGCGCAGGTACATCCGACATCTATGTCACCATGGTGCGCACGGGCGAGGATGGCCCCTCCGGCATCTCGACTCTCGTGATCGAGAAGAACATGCCCGGCGTGTCCTTCGGCGCGCAGGAGAAGAAGATGGGCTGGAACGCGCAGCCCACCGCCGCCGTGATCTTCGAGGATGTGCGCGTGCCTGTCGCTAACTGCCTGTCGGATGAGGGCATGGGATTCAAGATCGCCATGTCGGGTCTCGACGGCGGGCGCATCAATATCGGTGCCTGCTCGCTCGGCGGCGCGCAATCGGCCCTCGACAAAGCTCTCGCTTACGCGAACGACCGCAGGGCCTTCGGCAAGCGCATCGCGGATTTCCAGGCATTGCAGTTCAAGCTCGCCGACATGGCGACCGAACTCGAATGCGCGCGCACCTTCCTGTGGCGCGCGGCCTCGGCCCTCGATGCGAAAGCGCTCGATGCCACCAAGCTCTGCGCCATGGCCAAACGCATGGCGACGGATACCGGCTTCGAAGTGGCGAACGAAGCGCTCCAGCTCCATGGCGGCTACGGTTACCTCGCCGATTACGGCGTGGAGAAGATCGTGCGCGATCTGCGCGTGCATCAGATTCTCGAGGGTACCAACGAGATCATGCGCCTCATCGTGGCGCGCGATCTGGTGGGACGCGGCAATCGATGATCCTGCGCACGCTTGGGCTGGGCTTCGGCATCACCGCCTTGATCTTCGCGCTGTTCTCGTTCGCAGGACATCTGTTCTTCCTGGAAGGCCGCAGGCCCTTCCAGCTCAACTTCACGGCCGGTGCGGCGCTGGGGCTCGCGCTTGGATTGTTCGTTCATCGCATCCTGCGAGTGCCGAAGAACAAGGCCGTGACAGCCATGGCGTTGGCAGCCGTTCCCGGCATGCTGATCATAGCGGCCATCGGCTCGCATTTCGCCGTGTTCTTTCCGGTGCTCGATCCATCGCTCGACAAGGTCTTCGGCTCGCTCATGCTCTGGTTCTACGGCTTCGCGTTTGCAGGCGCATTGTGGAGCGCGCGAGGCTCTTAGGCTTGGCCGCCATCGGCGAACATCATTGACGGAACACAGGGAGGACCACCATGACCAACATCGCTTTCATCGGCCTCGGCAACATGGGCGGACCCATGGCGGCCAATCTCGTCAAGGCAGGCCACGCGGTCAAAGGCTTCGATCTCATGCCCGCCTCCTGCGATCAGGCGCGCGCCGATGGGTTAAGCATCGCGGGCTCCGCTTCCGATGCGGTGCGCGATGCGGACGTGGTCATCACCATGCTGCCCGCCGGCAAGTATGTGGTCTCCGTATGGAGCGACATCCTGAAGAGCGCGCAAGCAAACGCTCTGTTCATCGACTGCTCCACCATCGACGTGGAGAGCGCGCGCAAGGCGCATGACATGGCGCGCGAGAAAGGCGTGCAATCGCTCGACGCGCCGGTCTCCGGCGGCGTCGGCGGCGCGAAGGGCGCGACGCTCACTTTCATGGCAGGCGGCGCAAAAGATGCGTTCGACCGGGCCGAACCCTTTCTCTCGAAGATGGGCAGACAAGTCGTGCATTGCGGCGATGCCGGCGCGGGACAGGCGGCGAAGATCTGCAACAACATGATCCTCGGCATTTCGATGATCGGCGTGGCGGAAGCCTTCGTGCTGGCTGAAAAGCTCAGCCTCTCGCATCAGGCGCTGTTCGATGTGGCCTCCACCTCTTCGGGCCAGTGCTGGTCGCTCACCACCTATTGCCCCGTGCCGGGCCCGGTGCCGACCTCACCCGCCAACAACGATTACAAGCCGGGCTTCGCCGCCGCCCTGATGCTGAAGGATTTGAAGCTCGCGCAGGAAGCGGCCCTTGCCTCCGGCGCTTCGACGCCGCTGGGCGCCGAAGCCGCCCAGCTCTACGCGCTCTTCAACAATGGCGGACACGAGGGCGACGATTTTTCGGGCATCATCAACTTCATCCGCGGGAAGAAGTGAGC
>NZ_JBFRFB010000035.1:0-2586 GCF_052114605.1 Microvirga sp. 2YAF29 | reverse complement strand
CATCATCACCGGTTTCGCCCGCGTCGAGGGCCGCACGGTCGGGCTTATTGCCAACCAGCCGATGGTGCTCGCGGGCGTTCTCGATTCCGATGCGTCGCGCAAGGCTGCGCGCTTCGTGCGCTTCTGCGATGCCTTTAACATTCCCATCGTCACCTTCGAGGACGTGCCGGGCTTCCTGCCGGGCACCGCGCAGGAATATGGCGGCCTCATCAAACACGGTGCGAAGCTGTTGTTTGCTTACTCCGAAGCCACCGTGCCGTTGGTGACGGTGATCACGCGCAAAGCCTTCGGCGGCGCCTATGACGTGATGGCGTCAAAGCATATCGGCGGCGACATCAACTACGCATGGCCCACCGCGCAGATCGCGGTGATGGGTGCGAAAGGCGCGGTGGAAATCATCTTCCGCCAGGACATTGGTGACGCGGAGAAGATCGCCGCCCGCACCAAGGAATACGAAGACCGCTTCATGTCGCCGTTCGTCGCCGCCGAGCGCGGCTACATCGACGAAGTGATCATGCCACATTCGACGCGGCGACGGATTGCGCGCGCGCTGGCGATGCTGCGGAATAAGGAAACCGAGCGGCCCTGGAAGAAGCACGACAATATTCCGTTGTAATGCGCTCTTATCTCCCTCTCCCCTCGGCGGGAGAGGGTTCAGGTCAGCGCCGGCAGTTTGCCTTCAATTTCGCTGCGCCGCGCTTCCAAAAATGCGGGCAACTTCAACTCATCGCCAAGATTGTCGTGCGTCTCATCTGCATCGAAGCCGGGTCCATCGGTCGCGATCTCGAACAGAATGCCGCCCGGCTCGCGGAAATAGACTGAGCGGAAGTAATTGCGGTCCTTCTGCTCAGTCGGTTGAAGCCCGTGCGTCTCGACCAGCTTGCGGACCATCTCGACTTGGTGCGCATCGTCAGTGGCGCGAAAGGCAATGTGATGGACGGTGCCGCCGCCGGTGCGGCCGGGTAGCTTGCTTCCGGCACTGCGCACATCGACAACGCTGCAGAGGACGGCATCGCCCTTGTAGCGGACGAGTTCGCCCTCGCGTGCCACTTCGCGGAAGCCGAACACATCGGTGAGGATCGCGCCGGTCGGCTCGCCGTTCTCCACGAGCAGGGTCACGCCTTCCAGGCCTTGAATGGCATGCTCAGTGGGAATGGCGCCTGTGGTCCAGGTATTGTCCGTCCGGACGTTCGCAATGCCGACAAGGGCAAGGCTCGTGCCGTCCGGGTCCTTGAAGGGCAGCACGCTCTGACCGAAGCGCTTTTCCGGCTTTCCATGCTCGACACCCTGTTCGATGAAGCGCTGCTCCCAAAAGGCGAGGGCGCTCTCCGGCACGCGGAAGGCGGTTTCCTGTGTCGTGCCGGTGCCAGTCTGCCCCGGCGCCACATGCTCCCAGGGGAAGAAAGTGAGGATGGAGCCCGGGCTGCCGATGCTGTCGCCGAAATAGAAATGATAGGTGGCGGGATCGTCGAAGTTCACGGTTTTCTTGACGAGGCGCAGGCCGAGAACCCGGGTGTAGAAATCGAGATTGCGACGGGCCGGGCCCGCAATGACCGTGACGTGATGAATGCCGTGGTGCCGCATGGGACATTCCTTAACGGGCAGGCGCCGGATGCGCCGGTTTGCTCAAGGACATAGATAACGCCGGGGCTTCAGGCAGTGCTGAAAGGCCGACTTTGCGGGATTGCAAGGGGGATTAGCCGAAGCATTAGGGCCGCGGAAATGCTGGAGATTTCGGGCCATCAAGGTTTCGGCAACCAAAGTCTCTCAACATCGCTTAACCTCAACAGGCGTTTAGGTTTGCCCGTTAACTGTTTGGGCCGGGTATTCGTGTGAAGCTTCTCTCCAGCACAGAAGATCAACCGGCCTTGCCAAGTAAAAGCCGGGGGGAGCCAAACGAATGATTAAGGATAGTCTTCGCGATTTCGTCGACGCCGCCGCCGAATCCAACTTTATCGGCGTCGACGACGTGAAATGGCTGACCGGCGATGTCCTTGCCGAGGGCATCACGAGCCGCCTCGAAGTGGAGACGCTTCTAGCCCTGGACCGTATGATCGAGGGCGACGAGAGCTGGGGCGCCGCTCTGACCAAGCTCGTCGTGGACTTCGTGGTCTGGAAGCGGGCACCCCATGGGGTCGTGAGCAACGACGATGCCCTGTGGCTCGCCACCGTCCTGGAAGTCAGCGGCCCCAGCCCGAACGCCATGCCCATCGCCTATGCCATCCTCGACGAGGCGGGCTATGTGGACGTGGCTTTGCTCGATTTCATCATGCGCGGCCGCCAGCAGGCCCGGCTCAGCCGGATGGCCGCTTAAAGCGCCCCAATCCCCGTCTAACGCTAATTGCTGACCCGGCCCCGCTTCCCGAAGGCACAGATGTGCAGTAACGGAGGTGGGGCTGATTTCTTTTGCGAGAGCGTTCGAGGGTTCATGTTCGAYAAGATCCTGATTGCGAACCGTGGTGAGATTGCGTGCCGGGTGATCAAGACCGCCCGCCGCATGGGCATCAAGACGGTGGCCGTCTATTCCGATGCCGACCGCGATGCCCTTCATGTGGAAATGGCCGATGAGGCCGTCCATATCGGCCC
>NZ_JBFRFB010000034.1:0-2659 GCF_052114605.1 Microvirga sp. 2YAF29 | reverse complement strand
GGCGGGGAAGGGTGGAGCTACACCTATACCGGCCTCGACGAGCTCGCCACCGCGACACCGCTCGGCACGACGGGCAAGGCGCAGAGCTTCGCTTACGACAAAGCGGGCAACATGACCGCCAACACCGGCATGGTTTATGCCTATCCCGGCCTGGACAAAGCGCACCCGCATGCTCCGACGAGCGTGGGCGGCAAGGCCTATACCTATGACGGCAACGGCAACCTGCTCACCGGTGGTGACCGCACCTACACCTGGGATGCGGAGAACCGCCCGGTGACGGTGAGCGCGCCCAAGGGCACCTCAACCTACATCTATGGCCCCGACGGCTCACGCCTGAAGAAGATCGCGCCGGGCGGCCCCACCACCGTGTATCTCGGCCCCGATCTCGAGCGCACGCCGGAGGGCTTCTGGCGCAAATACCCGCATCCCGACATCCGCCTGTCGACGGAGGGCGTGACGCGCAAGGTGCTGGTGCTGCACAAGGACCATCTCGGCTCGGTGCGCCTGATGACCAACGCCTTGCAGGTGGTGCGGCGCGAGGCGGCCTACGACCCGTTCGGCGAGACGAATGCGGCCAGCGGCGAGGCGGAGTCCAAGGGCTATATCGGCGAGCGCCGCGACGACGAGACGGGGCTGCTGTATCTGAACGCACGCTACTACGACCCGGTGCTGGGGCGGTTTATCTCGCCGGACAGCCTCGACCCGATCCTGCCGGAGGTAGGGACGAACAGGTATGCGTACAGCGCTAATAATCCAGTGAACTTGCGTGATCCAACAGGTAATTTCTTAGAGGACACACCCGAAAATCAGCGCGAGCGTGATATTAGCGCATCTCTGGATGCGCTCAATAGCGGAAAGATCACCGAGGAAGAGTTTGATGAGGTTCGGGAAATTGCTGATGCCAAAGAATCCGTTCGTCAGACATACGCAAATGGTAGACTGACTGACTTCGGGATTGCGGAGAGTCTTGCAAATCAAAGCCTAATAACAAGTTTAGCTAGGGCAGCGGAGCGTCGAGGCCCTGGAAAGGATCGCTCATCCAGAGAGTTGGCTAGTGAAGAGAGGGTTATACCATCTGGCACGGCTAGCAGCGGAGGAAAATATTCTGGACGTGCTGGTTCTCCAAATACATTAGAGCCTGGTCCCTATGCCAAGGATCCTATGCCAGCGAGAGGTCCTGGCAGGAACTGGAATTCGGATGAACGTAAAACTATGAATCGCCAAGGGTATGAAAATGGTTGTCATACATGTGGTACAAAAGATCCTGGCACGAAGAGCGGTAATTTTGTACCAGATCATCAGCCACCTACCGGAACAATCCCCCCCGGTCAGCCGCAAAATCTATATCCGCAATGCATAGATTGTAGTCGGCTACAGGGTGGGCAGGTACGAGGCTTGAGATACGGTAATGAGGAGTAGCATGACTCAATTAATTTCCTTGCCGAGCGGAAGTGGATTCATGACAGATGGACTGCTTCAAAAGTATGGATATGAGCTGAAGGCTGAAGTTCAAAATCAAGAACTACTGGGGGACTGTAACAATTTTCTTCAGAGTATTATTCAATACATATCATGTGGGCACGCCCTAAGTGCGGGCGAAACCGTAGCGTATGGGTATTGGCTAACAAAAGTTATTAAAGATGAAAACCAGTATATGAGTTTTTGGGAATACAACCCGCAGGCAACAGAATTTATATACGGTATCGAGAGAACGCTTACGTATTGGAGATCTCAGCACGAGATTTGTAGCCAAGCCGGGGCCGCTTTTGCTCCTCCAAGGGCGGATCAGATGATAGTAATTTCGGATGGTGTCTACGATGGAGATGATGTGGAAGGTGTTAGGTACCCTTCGCCTGAGCATATGTCTGGTTGGTGGTTTACAGCTGACAGGTACAATGATGACATCAGCACTCTACAAACAGTACATGCCCATCATATATCCGCCGCTCGGCCAGATTTGGCAAAGTTTTTTGCGCTACCTTACGGCTTTAGGTTTTTCTCCGGTCAAGATGCAGTATGGTTTGATAAGGAAGTCGCAGAGGCATTAGATTAATCTAAGAGTATCGATTACGGCGGCTTCGATGCGGTGAAGACCACCGATCCGCTCTTACGCACCAGCACCCTGCATCGTGATGCGCAAGGGCGGACGATCCGCCAGGAGCGCCTGTCCGACACGGCGCAGGCGGTCAGCTCCACGATGACCTGGGACMCGTTGGGCCGCCTCACGCAGCTCAAGGACGGCGCRGGCCATAGCTTYKCCTACGAATACGACTCGCTCTCGCGCCGCACCGCCGTCGCCGATCCCGACCGGGGGCGCTGGAYCTAYACYTACGAYGCCGCAGGCCAGCTGAMGGCCCARACCGATGCCAAGGCCCAGGTCAYCASCTACRCCTACGATYCRMTCGGCCGCGTCGAGASCAAGACCACCCMGGACGGCGTGACGCGCWMCMYCTACGACGAGGCGCGCGSCGGCTTTTACAACATCGGCCAGCTSACCAGCCTGWCGAACRCGGCGGCCACGCAGCGCTTCAACTTCGACAGGGACGGCCGCAAGGTCCAGGACATCTGGGTCGTCGATGGCCCGAGCTATACGGTCGAGACCTTCTACGACCTCGGCGGGCGCGTGCTGAGACGCCTCTATCCCGGCAAGGACGAGGTC
>NZ_JBFRFB010000033.1:0-3085 GCF_052114605.1 Microvirga sp. 2YAF29 | reverse complement strand
GGCGTGCTCAAGGGCGCGGACTTCTCGAAGAAACTCGTCGGGCGCACCCATGACGGCATCGCGCTTCAGCCGCTTTATCCCAAGGCGGAAGGCGCCGGCCTGATCGCGCGGGAGGAGCCGGGCCGCTGGCGCGTGTCGCAGCGGGTCGACCATCCCGAGCCCGCGAAGGCCAATGAACTCGCTCTCCTCGATCTGGAGAATGGCGCGGACGCCCTCACCCTCGTCACCCGTAAGGCCCCCGCTGCGCGCGGCTTCGGCGTGGGCATCGACAGCCTCGACGATCTCGACCGCACCCTGTCAGGCGTGATGCTCGACCTCATCCATCTGCGCCTCGACGCGGGCGGGCATGGGCGCCAGATGGCGGCTCTGATCCTGGCTCTCGCCGAACGGCGCGGGCACACGCTCGCCGACCTGTCCCTCGATCTCGGGCTCGACCCCATCGGCGCCATGGCCTCCATGGGCAGGATGTCCGCCTCCTGGGATGCGATGGCGAGCCGCATGGGCGATACCCTGAACGATCTGAACGCACGCGGCTTCAAGGGCCGCGCGTTCCTGGCCGACGGGCGCGCCTATCACGAGGCGGGGGCCGGCGAGGCGCAGGAACTGGCCGCCGTTCTGGCGACGGGCCTTGGTTATCTGCGCGCCCTGGAGGCACGGGGCCATGGCATTGATGCCGCCCGCGACGCCCTGTCGTTCCTGCTGGCGGCCGATGCGGATGAGTTCCTGACCGTCGCCAAGTTCCGGGCGCTGCGCCGTCTCTGGGCTAGAGTGGAGCAGGCCTGCGGTCTGACGCCCAAACCGATCCGCCTCCATGCGGAAACCGCCTGGCGCATGACAACCCGCCGCGATCCGTGGGTGAACCTGCTGCGCACGACGGTCGCCACCTTCTCCGCCGGGATCGGCGGGGCGGATGCGATCACCGTGCTGCCCTTCACCGCAGCGCTCGGCTTAGCTGATGCCTTCGCCCGGAGGCTGGCGCGAAACACGCAAACGATCCTGCTCGATGAATCGAACCTGTGGCGCGTGGCTGATCCCGCCGCCGGCTCGGGCGGCTTCGAGGCACTGACCGATGCCCTGTGCGAGAAGGCCTGGGGCCTGTTCCAGGAGATCGAGCGCGAGGGCGGCATTCTGGAGAGCCTGCGGAGCAACGCGCTGCAAGCCCGCATCGCCGCTGTTCGCGCCGCACGGGACAAGGCGGTCGCCACCCGCAAGGAGCCGATCACCGGCACGAGCGAGTTTCCGAATATCCATGAATCGCACGTGGCCGTGTTGTTTCCCTCCCCCTTGTGGGGAGGGGCTAGGGGTGGGGGTGTAAGCGATAGCCCATCAGGGCCTGGCGCCAACACCCCCACCTCCAACTCCTCCCCACAAGGGGGAGGAGGGCTGGCCGAGACGAGCTTCGCCGACCTCGTGCAGATGGCCTCAGGCGGCGCGACCATGGCCCAGCTTGCGGGCACGGCCGTGGGGGCTGCGCCGGTTGCGATCGATCCCCTACCCTCCACACGGGTAGCGGAGCCGTTCGAGCGCCTGCGCGACCTGTCGGATGCGTATCTCGCCCGGACCGGCTCGCGGCCCAAAGTCTTCCTCGCCAATCTCGGCCCGGTGGCCGCGTTTACGGCTCGCGCCACCTTCGCCAAGAACGTCTTCGAAGCCGGGGGAATAGAAGCCATCACCAACGAGGGCTTTTCCAATCAGGACAAGCTTAGGAAAGCCTATCTTGACAGCAAGGCAGAGTTTTCCTGCCTCTGTTCGTCGGATGAGATTTACGCAACCCATGCCGTTGATGCCGCAACAACGCTGAAAGACAGCGGGTTATCGGCCATCTATCTGGCCGGGCGACCGGGTAGCCATGAAGAACAATGGGCCCGCGCCGGCATCAGCACCTTCATCTATGCCGGATGCGACCTACCAGCGATCCTGGCAACCATCTATTCAGCTCTGGACACCCGCTCTTCAGACATTGAGCAGGGATCAACCTCATGACTCGCATTCCAGATTTTTCGAGCCTCGATTGGGCAGGCGCTCCCCAAGCATCATCCGCCTCGATCGCAGGTGAACCCTGGCTGACGCCGGAAGGTATTCCGGTGAAGGGAGCCTACGGCCCGGAGGATCGCGCGGGCCTCGATTTCCTTGACACCTATCCGGGCATCGCACCCTATCTGCGCGGCCCCTATCCCACCATGTACGTGAACCAGCCCTGGACCGTGCGCCAGTATGCGGGCTTCTCGACGGCGGAGGATTCCAACGCCTTCTATCGCCGCAACCTCGCGGCAGGTCAGAAGGGCCTCTCGGTCGCTTTCGATCTCGCCACCCATCGCGGCTACGATTCCGACCATCCGCGCGTGTCGGGCGACGTGGGCATGGCAGGCGTCGCCATCGACTCCATCTACGACATGCGCACCCTGTTCGCCGGCATCCCGCTCGATCAGATGAGCGTGTCGATGACCATGAACGGCGCGGTGCTGCCGATCCTCGCGCTCTACATCGTGGCGGCGGAAGAACAGGGCGTGCCGGCGGCGAAGCTCTCGGGCACGATCCAGAACGACATTCTCAAAGAGTTCATGGTGCGCAACACCTATATCTACCCGCCCAAGGGGTCGATGCGCATCATCTCGGATATCTTCGCCTACACGTCGCAGAACATGCCGAAGTTCAACTCGATCTCGATCTCCGGTTACCACATGCAGGAAGCGGGAGCGACGCAGGATCTCGAACTCGCTTACACGCTCGCCGACGGCGTAGAATATATCCGCGCCGGCATCCAGGCCGGCCTCACCGTCGATCAGTTCGCGCCGCGCCTGTCGTTCTTCTGGGCCATCGGCATGAACTTCTTCATGGAAGTCGCCAAGATGCGCGCCGCGCGGCTTCTCTGGGCAAAGCTCGTGAAGGGTTTCGATCCGCAGAACGAGAAGTCGCTTCCCTTACGCACCCACAGCCAGACTTCCGGCTGGTCGCTGACTGCGCAGGACGTGTTCAACAACGTGACGCGCACCTGCATCGAGGCGATGGCGGCCACCCAGGGCCATACGCAGTCGCTGCACACCAATGCGCTCGACGAGGCGCTGGCGCTGCCCACCGATTTCTC
>NZ_JBFRFB010000032.1:0-3798 GCF_052114605.1 Microvirga sp. 2YAF29 | reverse complement strand
CCCGCCCATCCAGGGTGCCCACCGAGAAGCTGGTGAGTGCGCCGATCAGGTCCATGTCCGGTTTCATTGTTGTTTGCCCCTTGGCCTTCGATGACCAAAGATCTACCCAATCCCACAAGCCTTGTCTGCTCTCCACCTAGAGGGTGGATTTTGTTTCAAATGCAGAAAATCAGCGAAAAGTAGTAACTGAAACCATCTCCGAGCTGCCCTGAGACCTGCTGAGTTTGAGAGTTCCTAAAGCGTGGCTGCCTGTCATTGGCATGTAAACGCAATGACAGGTGGTCCGGGCGGCGCTGCCTTTTAATATTACATATTGGACGGGTGAGGCCTGCGAAACGCCACGTCGCCGGTTTCTCAAAAGGCTGATGAGAGTTATCTGTGTCATTGCCCTGATGCTGGTGCGCGCCAACCCATGTTTTTACAGCGGAGCGCTGAGCGTGGCATCTTCTACAACAAGGGCTACGCTTCCGTTCTCGATTGGCGTCTTCTCATGCGTTCTAGCAGCCATGCGCCGATGGGTGATCCGAGCATGCTTGCGATGCGGAGAAGATCATCGCGGAAGTGCATTCGGGTGAAGCGCCGCATATGGACGCTCTCATATTCGTCGTCAGGCGCACGGGTTATTTCGGGCAGTTTGCCTCTACGATTCCTTTAGGCAATGCGCTGAGAACTCGCTGATTTCCGCGGGCTTCACACCTCCTGCGCTCATTCGCCTGCCCATGTTTGTCCACGGATCGGACGCATCAAAGTCCAGCTTGAGGCGTTGAATATCAGGCTGCGGGTCTTGCTCGAGACATTGAGGGCAGGGGGCGGAGGTCATCATGCTTCGTCGTTTCTGGTATACGCTTGCGTGCTTGCCGCTCATCGGCATCCTCATCCCGATCCTCCCTGCTAGAGCCGAGCCGCAGCTCGATCTGGCGCTCGTTCTGGCAGTCGATATCTCGTCCTCGATGGAAACCGAGGAGCAGAATCTGCAGCGCACGGGCTTTGCCGAAGCGTTCCGCTCCTCGCTTGTGCATGAGGTCATCAAGAATGGGCCGATGGGGCGCATTGCGGTGACTTACGTAGAATGGTCGGGCGCCAAGGATCAAACCATTCTTGTGCCGTGGACGGTGATCGACAGCCCGGAAAAAGCGAAGTCCTTCGCCGATAACCTATCAAGCAAGCCCACGCGTCAGGCGGGCATGACATCGATCTCCGCCGCCATCGACTTCAGCCGTGGACTCTTCGTCGATGTGGGAAAGATCGCGGCCCGACGTGTCATCGATGTCTCCGGCGATGGCCCGAACAACGACGGGCGCAGGATCGCTTATGCGAGGGATGAGGCCGTCGCGGATGGGATCGTCATCAACGGCTTGCCGATCATGTTCGCGCGGACCATGGGCAGCCCGGAAATGGAAGGGCTCGATGACTATTACCGGGAATGCGTCATCGGTGGCGTGGGCTCGTTCATGATCCCCCTCCACGATTCCGAGCAATTCGCCATGGTGATCCGCACGAAGATCATGCGGGAGATCGCTGGCCTAGAGGAGGGTCCGCTCAAGCTCGTTCCGGCCCAGGCCACCATGAATTGCGTAACCGGGGAGAAGCGCAAGGCCGAGGATGGAATCAGCGAGAACAAGCGACCTTGAGGGTCGCTGATTCGCGGCTCGGAGTTGCCTGCCCCCCTGAAAAGCCAGCGCTGACGCTGCGTTATTGGCATTTCCCCCTTAAGAACGCATGCCTGTAGGGCACGGAATGCAGAAACCGTCTTGACCGGAACCTATCCTCATGCGACGGCGGCATATGGCCTTTTCGCAGGGCCAAGCGCATCATCAGGTTATTCCCTCAAATTAAAGGGGCTTTTACATGAACAAGAACGACCTCATCGAGCACATCGCTCAGGAATTCGAGCTGACCAAGACCTACGCTCGCGACATCATCGACAACGTGTTCGACACGATCTCGGCTTCGGTCCAGCAGGGCGATGAAGTCTCGATCTTCGGCTTCGGCAAGTTCAAGCTCGTCGAGCGCAAGGCTCGCAAGGGCCGCAACCCGCAGACCGGCGAGGCCATCAAGATCGCTGCTTCGAAGAACGTGAAGTTCGAGCAGGCCAAGGCCATGAAGGAACTGGTCAACACCAAGCGTCGCGGCAAGAAGTAAGCCGAACGCAACAGACGTTTCGATTGGGCGCCCTCACGGGCGCCCAATTTGTTTTTGGGCTTAAGCGATGCTCTAGCGCATGAGGCCTGCGGCTCGCAGTGCCTTGTTGATGACGGCGCCTACATCAGGCATCGCGGAATGGCGCCTGCCTTTGTGGGTTTCGGCGCGAGCTGAAACGGTTTCTTCCTCGGGAGGCAGAATCTCCACCTCAGGCTGCTTCGGTCGGGCCTCTGCTTTTGGTATGGGCTCCGCCTGCGGCTTCTGCCGGACCTTGCGTCCTGCCGATGTCAGTCCCCAGAACTGCGCAACGCGATAGCTCGACGAGATGCCGACCTCCAGCAAAAAGGGACCTGCGGCGCCGTAGCTGTTCTCACCGCCCGTTGCCACTGGCGTCCCATGCGCCATGCCGGTGATCGTGTACTCCTCGATGACCGCCTCGCCGTCCGCATTCGTCCAGACACGGCGCGGATATCCATCGACGGTTTCCTTGCGGTCGGGCTTGGCCTTCAGGCCATGCACGTTCGTCCATTGCTTGATGATCTCGCCGGCATTCATGGGCCTCACCGTCGCGTCGGCGCTGCCGTGCCAGACGGAGACCTTGGGCCAAGGGCCGCGATGCGTTGAGGCGCGGCGCACCAGATCGCCCCATTCCTCAGCGGGGCGCGAGGGCCCCTGGAACATGCTCTCGAATGCCTCGGCAACGGTCGTGGCGCTGCGATAGGGAAGGCCCGCAATGATCGCGCCACCGGCGAACACGTCCGGATAGGTTGCCAGCATCGTGGCCGTCATGGCACCGCCGGCGGAAAGGCCGGTGACGAAAACCTTTTTAGGATCGACACCATGATCGCGCACTGCGCGCGCGACCATCTGCCGGATCGAGTGCGCCTCGCCGCGATCGCGCTCGATATCTTGCACCTGAAACCAGTTGAAGCAGCGCTTGATGTTGTTGGCTTCCTGCTGCTCCGGATAGACGACGATGAAGCCGTATTCTTCTGCCAGAACCGACCATCCCGATCCGTAATCATAGCCGGCGGCATTCTGCGTGCAGCCATGCAGAACCACCACGAGGGCAGGGGAAGCTGCTACCTCCGGCGGCACATAGCTGAACATGCGCAGATTGCCGGGGTTGGCTCCGAAATCCGTCGTCTCCACCAGCCGACTCGAAGAGGTCGGAGGAGGCTCGAAGGAGGAGCCGAAGGTCGAGGTTTGCGTCAAGCTTTCCCATTGGCTTCTATAGCGAGCCAATTGGTGAAGCATGTCTCCTAAGCGCTGCATGCGGCATATCCTCGAGCGTGTCTGAATGTGAGACAACGCATTAACGGACGCCACGTTGCAATGCAAAAATATATATTGCACTGCAATAAAAAGTGATGTGCGCTCCGCTTAGCCGAGCCCCCACGGTGGGCGGAGCGCCTATAAAATGGTGAGTGAACTTCTTAAAATATCTTCAGTTGACGGCGTAGGAGGGTGTGTCGCCCATGAGCGCGGCCTTTGCGGCGAGGAGCAAGGCCTCGCCGAGCTCGCGCGCATGCTCCGGCGTCATCGCCACCGGCATCTGATGCCGCACGCCACGCTCGTATTCTTCCGGTGTGGTGGCCAGCTCGATCACCATCATCGCATCCCGCCCATCCAGGGTGCCCACCGAGAAGCTGGTGA
>NZ_JBFRFB010000031.1:0-6742 GCF_052114605.1 Microvirga sp. 2YAF29 | reverse complement strand
GCCCTTGTCGAGCAGAAGCTCGATGCGCTCGCGGGCCGTGAGCTTGCCACGGGCGTGCTGCGCCTCGATGCGCTTCGCACCGCCGCCGAGGCGGGCCTGGGCGCGCCGATCTTCAAGACGTTCGAGGATGTCTTTCATAGGGTCTTCCCGGAAAATCGCCATTCGATCTTGTGGCAGCACCACTACGGCTACACCTTAATATGCCGTACAATTGCAATATTTATAACAAGAAAGTTGTTATATTCAACATCATTGTTTGCGAGGCTCGTTATAAAAATAAAATTCTTATACGCGCCATGATTGCTGCAGCGCATGGTCGAAATGGTGCTTTGCAGCGAGAAATGCCACTTGTATTCCGCATTTTTGTTTAGTTTAGTAACTAAATCTTTTAGAGGAAATGCTGGTGCCGTTACCTACTAACGTTGACGTGTTGATTGTTGGTGCCGGTCCAGTCGGGCTTGTGCTCGCGGCCGAACTCGGGGCTTTTGGAGTTTCGACGCTGCTTCTGGAACAAAATCCTAACATCTCCACGCACCCCAGGGCCAACACGCACTCAGCGCGCAGCATGGAGATTTACCGTCGCCTCGGAATTGCTACTGCCTTTAGACAGGCTGGGCTGCCGGATGATCGGCCCACCGACATCAGTTATTCGACGCGCCTTCTCGGGGCCGAGTTTGCGCGTGTCTCCCTCCCTAGCCCGCGCGAAGCTCTGAAAAATGCAGAAATTGGGAATGATGCATGGCCAACTCCAGAGCCTCAGTTTCGCTCTTCCCAACTTTTCCTTGAGCCCATTCTAAAAGATCGAGTTCTTTGTGAGAAAAGTATCCACTTGACCTATGGACAGCGTGTCACAGACTGCGCCGAGGTCAATGACGGGGTTCGGGTTACCTGTGAGCCCTCGGAAGGCGGTGAACCTCGATACGTTACAGCTCGATATGTAGTGGGCTGCGATGGTGGGCGGAGTTTTGTTCGGCGTACCATGGGAGCGCGTTTCGAGGGCGAGAGCGGTATCGACCTCGATTTCATGGGCGGCCGAATGGTGGCCACCTACTTCCGCGCCCCTGATTTGATCGAACGCATGGGTAGGCCTCCCGCTTGGCAATACTGGTCGATCAACCCGGACATGCGATGCGTCATGGTCGCTATCGACGGAAAGCAGAATTTCCTGATTCACTTTCAACTAAGGCCCGATGAGTCCGTTGAAACTTTCGATTTTGCCTCTCGCATTGCTCAGGTGGCCGGCGAGCCTATTGCAGTCGAAATTTTGTCAGCGACAACGTGGCGCGCAGGGCAGGCGCTCGTAGCGAACCGCTATTGTGCTGGACGTATGCTGTTGGCTGGAGATTCCGCGCATCTATTCACCCCTGCGGGAGGATTCGGCCTCAACACTGGCATTGAGGATGCGGTCAATCTCGGCTGGAAATTGGCGGCCGTATGTCAGGGGTGGGGGGCGAGCGATCTACTGCAAACCTATGACACTGAACGCAAGGCCATTGCGTCGCGTAATACCAGCGCCGCACTCTCGTTAGCTAAAGCTATCGGCGAATGCCCCGTTTCTGCGGATATAGAAGCTCATGGTCCAGATGGTGACGCGGCCCGCCGTAGGGCGGCCGAGCACATTTTGGCTTATGCACCCCAAGAATTCGAGGCGCCTGGCATTCAGCTCGGCGCTCGCTATGACGACTCACCAATCATTGCCTCTGACGAGGCACCGCCGCCGGACGAGCCTACTCGATACTTGCCGACATCAATTCCAGGTGGCCGCGCTCCGCATGTCTGGCTCGATCAGGGTGTCTCAACCTTGGACCATCTTGGACACTGCTTTACCATCCTTCGCATTAAATCAGGTGGTGATTCATCAGC
The DNA here is from genome assembly GCF_052114605.1 of Microvirga sp. 2YAF29. Lineage (NCBI taxonomy): Bacteria > Pseudomonadati > Pseudomonadota > Alphaproteobacteria > Hyphomicrobiales > Methylobacteriaceae > Microvirga > Microvirga sp. 2YAF29. The sequence goes on along the minus strand of NZ_JBFRFB010000031.1, from coordinate 4,879 downwards.
CGAGACACTTGTAGAAGCCGCCTCCGCTCGTGGCATCCCTCTCAAATTAATAGACATCGATCCTGTGGCAGCGGCCGGTCTCTATACTCATACTCTAACTCTCGTACGGCCTGACCAGCATATTGCCTGGCGCGGCGAAGAAATTCTGAGTCCATCAGCCTTGTTGGATCACGTCCTAGGCTTCTCAGGAGCAGTAGCGACGTTGAATCGTTCGACTGCCACTGCACGATAGGTAAAAGGGAGAGAAAGAATGAGCGCGAAAGACAAGATCCTGACAGGCTACAAAGATCACAGTTCCTCGTCTCCGACGAGGCGCCGGGTTCTCGCGCTTGGCGGAGGCCTTATGGCCTCGCCATTTCTTTTGCGCGGCGCTTCTGCACAAGCCTTCGAGCTAAAGCTCACGCATTTCGTTCCGCCGTCAAATAACGCTCACCTTGCGCTTGAGGCCTGGGCCAAGCGCCTCTCAAACGAGACGGCCGGAAGATTGAAGATCAGTATCTTTCCATCAGGACAGATGGGCCCCCCTCCCCGTCAATACGATCTGGCGCGAACCGGAGCAGCCGACCTTGCGTTCTTTGCTCATGGCCTGACACCTGGACGTTTCCCACTGACGGAAGTGGCTCATCTGCCATCTCTCATTCCAGGTGGTGAAGCAGGTTCAGGAATCCTGATGTCCGCAGCGCATGAGTATTTGCAGGCGGAGCACCAGGGCGTCAAAATCCTCGCGCTCGTGACTTCGCCACAAGTGCAAGTCTTCTCGGCTCGGGCTAATATTATGTCCTTGGCCGATCTCAAGGGAAAGCGGATCCGCCACCCTGGCGTCGTGCCGGCAAAAATGCTCGTCACGCTCGGAGCCTCGCCCGCATCTGTACCTCCAACGGAAATGGGCGATGCCCTAGACAAAGGTACGATCGATGGAATTCTTACCACACATGAAGCTATGCAGAGCTTTCAGCTCGGCACTGTCATCCGGAATGCTTTGGATTTGAATGGCGGAGTGGCAACCTTCGCGCTTGTGATGAATCAAGCTTCCTATGACCGCCTCCCCGAGGATATCAGAAAAGCGATCGACGCCGCATCTGGGCTGGGGCTCTCCAAAGCAATCGGTGCCTCTTATGAGGCCGCCGAGAGCAACGCGAGAGCTTACATGGCTCAGAACAAAGTGACTATGACTTCGTTGGCCGGAGAGAGCAAAAAAGCATTCCAGGATGCCATTGAACCGATGATCCAGGCCTCCCTCAAGGAGACTGAGGCGAAGGGTTTGCCTGCGAATGCCCTCTTCGGCGCTTTGAAAAAGGCAGCGTCTGGAACCTGAGGCTCGCCATGATCAATGATACTCGAATTCGCTTATCTCAAGCACTTCTTGTCCCTGCAGCTTTCGCTTTGGTCACAATGGTCGCTGTAACTATTTGTGACATCGTCGCCAGAGCCGCATTCAGCACACCTATTGTAGGCACTTTGGAGATCGTCGAGCTCTCACTTGCTATCTCCCTTTTCCTGTCCTTGCCGGAAGTTTGTCGGCTGAACATGCACATAGCAGTTGATCTCATAGACGGCTTCGTCGGACCTGCTGGGGTTAGACTTCTCCATCGGATCGCAGCCATTGCATGGGTAGTACTTCTCATGCTTCTCGCCTATCAGGCCGCTCAGCAAGCCTACGATGCATGGCGGTTCGGCGATCAGCGACCGGATCTTGGAACGCCTCTTTGGGTTTTCTGGACACCGGCCTGCTTTGGGCTCTTGTTCAGCGCCCTAATAGAAGCGGCCTCCTTCGTAAGAGCGCGACCATCCACTTTGGAGCAGCCGCAATGACTCCAGAATCAGTAGGCTTGGCGAGCGTTCTTCTTCTTACATTGAGCATCGCATTTCGAGTCCCCATAGCAGTTGCAATGGGGCTGACCGCCCTTCTTGGATATGCCACCTTGGAGTCGTGGCCTCACGCCATGACTGCGATTGCAGCAGCCTCGCTCGATATCGGAGCATCGTATACCCTGTCAGTCGTTCCTCTCTTTCTTCTGATGGGTACGCTTGGTGCAGCATCAGGCCTGTCATCAAGGCTCCTCGCGGCTGCCGATGCTTTGTTCGCAGGGATACGCGGTTCAGCCGCCATGGCAACTATCGGCGCGTGCGCAATTTTCGGAGCGATTTGTGGCTCGTCATTGGCCACAACGGCGACCATCGGACGTATAGCTATCCCCGAACTACGAAAGGCATCCTACGACGACCGTTTGATGGCCGGATCAATCGCCGCAGGCGGTACATTGGGCATTCTCATCCCGCCTTCAATCATTTTCGTTCTGTATGCCATCATCACTCAGCAATCCGTTGCGAAACTGTTTGCTGCAGGGCTTATTCCAGGACTCATCCTGACCAGCCTGTATATCGCAGTCGTCAGGGTTTGGGTTTGGATCGATCCTTCCGTCGCTCCGGAGATGCCAAAATTGGGTTCCAAGCGCGAGCAAATCAAGCGCATCGGGCAGGCCTGGGAAGCGGCGTTTCTCTTCGGCCTCTCCATTGGAGGCATTTATCTAGGCTGGTTCACGCCCACCGAGGCGGCAGCTGTCGGCGCAGCCGGCGCGCTCTTCCTGGGTCTTGCCCGCAGACGCCTAAGATGGGCTCAGATCAAGGCCTCATTTAAAGAGACCCTACTTACGTCCGCTTCGCTGTTCATGATTGTCATCGCAGCAACTATGTTTGCTTACTTCGCAGTACAATCCAGGATTCCAGAGACGTTGGTCACTTGGGTGGGAGAACTCGGACTTCCTCCAATGGGCGTCATGCTTGCTCTTCTGGCGTTTTACATCGTGGCGGGCTGCTTTGTGGACGGCATAGGAATGATCCTCATTACTGTGCCTGTTTTCTACCCTCTCGTCGTGGCAAACGGATTCGATCCGATCTGGTTTGGCGTGATCCTCGTTGTAGTTGTCGAGCTCGGCCTCATCCATCCGCCGGTTGGGATGAACATATTCGTGCTGAAGGCTCAGGCGCCGGACCTCGGCACTGGAACGATCATCAAGGGCGTACTTCCATTCCTTGCGGTTCAGTTCGCGTTCCTTGGACTTCTGCTGCTTTGGCCCGATCTCGCGCTGTGGCTCCCGCGGCAGCTTTTTAGTTAATCACACATAAGTGGAGGCTAACGATGTACGTGAGATGTGGATATCTTGAGGGGCATGTAGCGCCTGAAAATCGAGAGCACTTCGACCGCGTTCTGACCGGCGACTTGCTGGCAATGTTGAAAGAGCTGCCAGGTATTCATACAGCTCGTATTCTTCTCGGGCGTCAGCATGAAGAGAATGCGCCGCCATTCTACGCGACCATTGAGCTGACCTTCCCCTCAAAGGAAGCGACAGAGGCAGCTCTAAAGAGCGAACTGCGCGAAAAAATCAGGCATCAGTTTGCGGAAATTCTCCCCATGCTATCGGGGAGGATCTTCCACATCAATCACGAAGCCGTGGCGTGACTTCCAAACCGCGGAACTATCAACGTAGGAGGACAAATTGTATCAAGACGATCCGAAAGTGAAACACGCGCTCAGCTTGGTCGAAATGCATTTCCGCGAGGAAAATCCTCAGGACATCGACAACGCATTGAGGCTTTACACCGACGATATTGTCTGGGAAGTGCCAGGCCGGCGCGTGCGCTATGAGGGCAAGCAAGCCGTCAAAGAAAACTATCTACGCCTGTTCGACGCCGTAGAAGAAATCGACTTCGAGCCGATTGATCGCTTCGCAACGCCCGATCGTGTCGTCGATGACATGTGGGTGCGCTTCAAGTTGATCGGCCCTGGCATTGAGAACCATATTCTTCCCATTGGGTCACGGGTAAAGATGCGCCTCGTTCACATCTTCCATGTCCGCGATGGACTCATCTGCCGCGAAGCGGGTTATGAAAGCTGGCTCCTAGACGATTAAAACGTCCTCGTCTTCGAGATTGAGCAAACTCGATCGACGATAAAAAATCGAATGGCCGTTGTTAATATAACGGCCATTTTGAACATGCAGTTATGAAACGTGATTTCAGTAAGGTTACATGGTGTGGAGTTTGATGATGTCGCCAGTTGCTAAGAGTGGCAAGAAATTACTCTCCACCACCACTGATCTAGAAACCCTGTGGAGAGAGAAGAACACGGGACGCTTGCTTGTCAATTGCTTCATGGGCTTTGAACAAAGGGCACTCTCAGAAATTCATTCTGCCGGCTTCAAGACGGTAAAGCCATCTCATTTGCAACTGTTGAGAAATCTCGATTATGAGGGAACGCAGATGGCTGAATTAGCAAAGCGTGTTGGCATCACCAAAGGCGCCGTCACGCAGCTTGTAGCTTCTTGCGAGCGGCTTGGCTTGGTTGTCATACAATCCAGTCCTAGTGATGGTCGAGTCCGAATAGTTCAGTTCTCCCGGGAAGGCCGAGCAATGATGCAAGCCGCTCAGAAAGTCTTTCTAAATCTTGAGGATGAAATTCAGAAAACTCTCTCACTTGAGATTTATCAAACCATGCGCGACGCTCTTGAAGTTCTAAGCACGTCAACGCTGAAGCCAAAAGAGTAAAATTCTTGGGCAGTTGTTTTGAGATGCGATGAGAGGGACATCAGGAGCTATGCAAACTATCACCTGTATTTTCCATAGCGAACGACGGTTCCGTCTTTCAAGTATCTAAGTGCCTCTCTGACCGAGCAATTTGCGTATTTCAACCGGACTAAGACCAGCTCCTCACATTCCGTTTGTTATAAGATCATGACCCAGTTCTCCTTGACCGAAGACCAGATTGCCGTCCGCGACATGGCCCTTGCTTTTGCTGCGGACAATCTCGCCCCCCACGCCCTCGAATGGGACGAGAAGAAACATTTCCCCGTCGATGTACTGCGGGAAGCAGCCTCGCTGG
>NZ_JBFRFB010000030.1:0-7390 GCF_052114605.1 Microvirga sp. 2YAF29 | reverse complement strand
CAGACTTCCGGCTGGTCGCTGACTGCGCAGGACGTGTTCAACAACGTGACGCGCACCTGCATCGAGGCGATGGCGGCCACCCAGGGCCATACGCAGTCGCTGCACACCAATGCGCTCGACGAGGCGCTGGCGCTGCCCACCGATTTCTCCGCCCGCATCGCCCGCAACACGCAGCTGTTCCTGCAGCAGGAAAGCGGCACCACGCGCATCATCGATCCGTGGGGCGGCTCCTATTACGTGGAGCGCCTGACGCAGGAACTCGCGGACAAGGCCTGGGGCCATATCCAGGAAGTCGAGGCGCTTGGCGGGATGGCGAAAGCCATCGAGGCCGGCATTCCGAAGCTGAAGATCGAGGAAGCCGCCGCCCGCACGCAGGCGCGCATCGATTCAGGCCACCAGAAGATCATCGGCGTGAACGCCTTCAGGCAAGCGGACGAGGCTTCCATCGACATCCTGAAGGTCGACAACGCCGCCGTGCGCGCGAGCCAGATCGACAAGCTCAAGCGTCTCAAGGCCGAGCGCAAGCAGGCCGAGGTGGATGCGGCGCTGCAAGCCCTGTCGCAGGGCGCGGCATCGGGCCAGGGCAACCTGCTCGACCTCGCGGTGAAGGCCGCCCGCGTCAAGGCGACGGTGGGTGAGATTTCCGACGCGCTCGAACAGGTCTGGGGCCGTCACCGCGCCGAGATCAAGGCGATCTCGGGCGTGTACAAGCGGGAGGTCGGCATGGCGTCACCTGCCGTGGAAAAGGTGCGGCAGCTCGTGGACCAGTTCGAGCAGGACGACGGCCGCCGCCCGCGCATCCTCGTCGCCAAGATGGGCCAGGACGGGCATGATCGCGGCCAGAAGGTGATCGCCTCCGCCTTTGCCGATCTCGGCTTCGACGTGGATATCGGCCCTCTCTTCGCGACCCCTGCGGAAGCAGCCCGCCAGGCGATCGAGAACGACGTGCACATCATCGGGGTCTCGTCGCTCGCCGCAGGGCACCTCACCCTGGTGCCGGAGCTGAAGAGCGAACTCGCGAAATATGATCGCGACGACATCATGATCGTGGTCGGCGGCGTGATCCCGCCGCAGGATTTCGATGCGCTGACGCAAGCGGGAGCCTCGGCCATCTTCCCGCCCGGCACCGTCATCGCGGATGCCGCCGTCGATCTCATCGGCGAGCTGAACCGCAGGCTCGGATACGAGCCGCAAAAGGCGGCGGAATAGAGGCACTATCTTACGGAGTGCTGGCGCGGACCTTCATCACCTCCCCTCCCTAACCCTCTCCCACTCGGAGGAGGGATTTTGCGCGTCCACTCACCCTGCCCGCCGTGCGTGCTGCCAGCCCGCATCCAAAGCCGCAAGCGCCTCGCTGAGCCGCTTCTTCGCCCGCTCGATCTCGCTGTCCTTGATGGCGTCGAGATCGAGGAAGAGGTCCATGCCCGTCACGTGCTCGATGATCACCTGCTGCCTCTGCGCCAGCTCGCCCAATAACCCCTCGACCATGTAAGGCACCACCTCGCGCCGGATGCCCTTCATGACGATGGGATCGAGCGGCTTGGCACGCACCATGTCGCGCACGAGGGCATAGGTCTCGTAGCTCAGGCAGATGCCGCCGGGTTCGGCGATCGATTGAAGCCGTGCGGCGAGGTTCGCCTCGGCGCCGATGATCGTGTAGGCCATGCGGTCGTTGCTGCCGAAATTGCCCACGTTGCAGAAGCCGGTATTGATGCCCATCCGCACCTGCATGGGCGCTTCAAGGCCGCGCTTGCGCCAGACCGCGTTCAGCTGCTCCATGCGGTGCTGCATATCGACCGCCATGCGAAGGCAGGCCCTCGCATCCTCCTCGACGCCCTTCGTCTCCGGATCGCCGAAGAAGATGAGGATGGCATCGCCGAAGAACTTGTCGATGGTCGCGCCGTGCTGGAGCGCGACGGCGGACATTTCGGTGAAGTAGTCGTTGAGGAGCTCCGTCAAATCCTCCGGCTGAAGCCGCTCGGAAATGGCGGTGAAATCCTTGATGTCGGAGAAGAAGATCGTGAGCTTCTTGCGCTCGGTGGCAATCGATACGTCCTTCTGCCCGCTGAAGATGCTCTTATAGACCTGCGGGGAGAGGTATTTTGCGAGCTTCAGCGAGATCCCGGCGAGGAAATCGTTCGCGTCCGTGAGCTCCTGGTTCATCCCGTTGATGAGCCTCGCCTGGCGCTTCTGCAGGATGATGATGGCAAGGCCCGCGAGCGAGGCGAGGATGAGGTATGACAGCGAGTATTTGAACGAGAACGCATTCGCGAAAATCGGCTGCGTCACCGAGATCTCCTGAATGCCACGCACGTCGCCGACCTTCCAGTCCGTCTTCGGGCTTTCGGGATGCGTGTTGTGGCAGCTCACGCAGACTGGACCCATGATGACGGGAGCAGCCGTTCTCACGCTCTGATCGAAGAGCGAGCCGGACACGTCCACGATCTTCTGCTCGGGATGAGCCCTCAAGCTCGTGATGGCGTTGCGCTCGAAAGCGTCGAGCTGGTGCGGCGGGCGTCCCTTGAAGGTCATGTCGGAGACAAAGCGGTATTTCGCCGATCCGTCATGGGCGCTGATGCGCTGGCCGAGCTCGATGGACAACGTCGCGGGAATGGGGATGGCACCCTTCACGTCGCGGTAGTTATGGGTGACGGTGACCGGTCCGTCCGCCTCCAGCACACGCGCCACCACGTCGCTGCCGTAGAAGCCGCGCATGTCGTCGACGATCCGGCTGATCTCACTCGCCTGCATCCGCATCATCCGCTCCGAGAGGATGCGCAGGTCGAGCCACACGGCGAGAGGCAGGCCCAGAAGCCCCAGCACGACGGCTGCGATCAGCAGCGGACCCATGATCCGCTGTGAATAGGAATGACGCTCACCCAGGACAGCCATGGATCGGCCTCAACCGTGGAACGAGGAGACTGATCTTTTGCCTTTGGAGCCCAAGGATCAACCCTTTCCTGCGGCAAAGGTGGGGTATTTCAGGGCGATGGGGCTCTTCGTGTGACCTGCATCACGTTGGCGGGGCCAAGCTTAGCGGATGCATTACCGCGCCCGCTCGATGGCCCGCTTTACCACCTGCTGCACGTCCTTGTTGGAGAGGAACAGGTCGTGGTTGATGATGCCGCCGCCGAATTCGGATGCATCGGCCACGCGTACGCCCAGAGATTCCAGCCTCTCGCGATCCGCCGCACCGGCGCGGATGATGCCGCCTGCGAGGCGGCTCGACACGGCGAGCGCCCGGTCGTTGGTGGAGCTGATGACCGTGATCTTGCGGGCATCGGGGCCAAGCCGTTCGAGGCCGCGTGCGAAAAGGTCGATATCGATATCGGGCGCGGCGAGAACCACGGCGCCGATGCGCTCCATGGCGTTCGGGCCGCCGGAAGCGCGCAGCATCCGCAAAGTCTCGAGGGTCAGAAGCGTGCCCATGGAATGGGCCACGATATGGATGCGCCCGCCGCTCGGCGTCTGTGCCATGGCGGTGAGCAGGTCCTCCAGCGCATCGCGGGACCACATGGCGGCCTCGCGGTCGGCCACGTAGCTGAAGGTGGAGGCGGCGGACGGCCAGGTGAACAGGCCGGTCGCGCCGGAAAAGCGGATGCCCTCGGAGAGATCGATGGTGGAGGTCGCCGCCGTCTCGAAGCTCTCGCGATAGCCGTGGATGTAGAGCAGCAGATCACGCCCCAGGGCTGCCTGGGCGAAGGCCTGCGCCGCGTTGTTGCGGGTGATGGAATCGACCTTGGCGATGCTCCATTCGGAGCTGCCGATCAGCGAGTCCGACGGCGGCGTGAGGCGTGCTTCCGCATAGACCATGTCGGGCGCGCGCTCGCTGCTGAACCATGGCTTGCGCGCGGGATCGCCGACGGGCATCCGCGTGGTCGCCACCAGGAGCTTCGGGTCCTTCGATAGGCCCGGCGGCGGGGACAGCAAGGGGCTCAGCGCCGAATCGTCGCCTCCAAGGCAGGCTGAGAGCGTAAGCGCGGTGCAGCAGACAACGGCGAGACGGGAGATGGAGCGCAGCATGAGCCTGGATGGAATCCGAGTCGGAAAAGGAGACACTGCTGTTTTGTCCCCGATCATGGCGGGCGCAAGGCAGAGCCGGCTTTCTCCCGTGTCCTTGGCCCGACATGGTAAACCATTGGTGAACGGGAGCGTCAGCCTGCCCGCTTGATGCTTGGCGGCAGGCTTCATAATTTCGTTGTCATGGCCTTCCTGCTTCGCGTCCTCCTCGTCATCGTCGGTTTGTTTCTCCTCCCCCTCGGGGCCCATGCCCTGTGGTTCGCCCTGCGTGACGACATCGCGCCGAGTTGGCGCTCCGCCGATTGGTCGAGCGCGGAGCTGTTGCGGCCCGCGCCTGAGAACCCCCAGGCCATCGTGGCGGTCTATGCGGCGCGGGTGGGCCGCTGGCGTGGGATCTTCGCCCATCACACCTGGATCGTGGTGAAAGAACCCGGCGCCGGGCAATATACCCGCTACGACAAGGTCGGCTGGGGCAGCCCCGTGCGCACCAACGGCTGGGCGCCGGACGGGCGCTGGTTCGGCAACGCCCCTTACCCGGTCGTGCTGATCGAGGGTGAGGCCGCGGAGCGCCTGATCCCGCAGATCCGCCAGGCGGTCGCGAGCTACCCTTACGCGACCTACAGCGCCTACAATGCCTGGCCCGGCCCGAACTCCAACACCTTCGTGACTCATGTGCTGCGCTCCGTGCCCGAACTGGACGCGGCCCTGCCGCCGACGGCCCTCGGCAAGGATTGGCGTCCGCTGGAGGACATCGTGGGCCTGACGCCCAGCCGCACCGGCATCCAGGTTTCACTCGGCGGCTATGCGGGCGTCGCGCTCGGTTGGGTCGAAGGCCTGGAGCTCGATTTCATGGGGCTCGTCGCCGGAATCGACATCCGCCGCCCGGCCATCAAGGTTCCTGCCTGGGGAAGGTTCGGCATGGACCCGATCACGTGGTGAAAGCGGGAAGAGAATCCGCTACACCTCTTCCATGACCGGGGGCTCGCAGAAGAAGAATCCAGTAACGGCCGAGGCCGTGGCGCGGGGAGACCGCGCCGCGCTGGCGCGCGCCATCACCCTCATGGAGTCCCGCCGCGCTGACCATCGCGAGGCTGCCCGCGCCTTGCTTCAAGAGCTGATGCCCCGCACCGGCAAGGCGGTGCGCATCGGCATTACGGGCGTGCCCGGTGTGGGCAAATCCACCACCATCGACAATCTCGGCAGCATGCTGACCGAGAGGGGCCACAAGGTCGCTGTGCTCGCTGTCGATCCCAGCTCCACCCGTACCGGTGGCGCGATCCTCGGGGACAAGACCCGCATGGCGCGGCTCTCCGCCGACCCGAACGCCTTCATCCGTCCCTCCCCGTCCTCCGGGACGCTGGGCGGCGTGGCGGCCAAGACCCGCGAGACGATGCTTTTATGCGAGGCGGCGGGCTTCGACGTGATCCTCGTGGAGACGGTGGGCGTCGGCCAATCCGAGACCGCCGTGGCCGACCTCACCGATTTCTTCCTCGTACTCATGCTGCCGGGCGCGGGCGACGAATTGCAGGGCATAAAGAAGGGCATTCTGGAACTGGCCGACATGATCGCCGTCAACAAGGCGGACGATGCCGGCATGAAGGCCAAAGCCGCCGCCGCCGAATACAAGGCCGCCCTGCACATCCTGAGCCCCGCCTCGCCCACCTGGACGCCGCCGGTGCTGACGATCTCTGGCCTGACCGGTCAGGGCCTCGACGACCTCTGGTCCAAGGTCCTCGACCACCGCAAGCGCGTGGAAGCTACCGGCGAACTCCAGGCCAGGCGCCGAGCCCAGGACACCAAATGGATGTGGGCCCTCGTCCACGAACGCCTGCACGAGCGGCTGACGCATGATCCGATTCTGAAGAAGCGGGTGCCGGAGATCGAGAAGGCGATTGCGGAGGGCGCGCTTTCGCCCAATGCGGGTGCAAGCGAGATCGTGAAGCTTCTGGGGATCTGAAGGCTTCAGGATATCGGCTTATCCCATAAGCGTCGGGCTCACCTGAATACCTCCGACCTCGATGCCGTTCCAGTTCTTGAACACCGGCTGCGCCAGCGCGGAAACGGCTTCCCGCTCGTTGTCGCTCATGGGCAGGAAGCGCAGCGCGAGCGCGCCCATCATGGCCTCGGCCGCGCGCGCATGGCCGTCATCGGCTTTCAACGCGACGCCGTATCCGAGTTCCGGGAAAGTCGCGCAATAAACGCCCTCGGCACCGACTTTGACGAAAGCGCGCTCGCCGAGGATCTCCATGAGCTTCGTGTCGAAGCGGCCCGTACCGGCCACCATGAAAGGATGGCGTGCGACAGCCTTGCGGATGCGCTCGGCGGCGGCTTTTCCCTCGCCCGAGAGCCCGTGGCCCGTGCCGAACCGGGCAAAGCCGAAGGCGAGCGAGGGAAGCGGGATGGCATAGGTCGGGATCGAGCAGCCGTCGATGCCGCTCTTGTCGTCCGTATGGCAGGCGCCGGTGATCTCCTCCAGCGCCTCGCGGACGCGCCGCTGCACCGGATGGCCGGCGCTCACATAGCCGCGCGGGTCATCGCCGAGGCCGCAGGCGAGGCAGATGAAGCCCGCATGCTTGCCCGAGCAATTGTTGTGCAAGGCGCTCGGCGTCTTGCCGCTCGCTGCGAGCTGGCGGGCCGCCGCCTCCCCCATGGGCCAGTGAGTGCCGCATTCCAGGCAGCTCACGTCCCGCCCTGCCTTGGCCAGCATGGCAGCCGCCACGCGCGCATGGTCGGGCTCGCCGGAATGGGAGGCGCAGGCAAGCGCGATCTCTTCATCGGTCAGGCCGTATTTGTCCGCGATGCCGGTCTCGAGCAGTGGCAGGGCCTGAAGCGCCTTGACTGCGGAGCGCGGAAACACGCGCCGGTCCACGTCGCCGATCGACAGCACGATCCCGCCATCGGCATCGACTACCGAAACGCTGCCCCTGTGGCGCGATTCGACCAGCTGGCCCCGCGTGACCTCGACAAGAAATGGGTTATCCATGAATGCCCCGATGTGAAAACGGCGGTCTTGTGAGCGCCCTTTGCCCGGATGTCAAAGGGGAGATTGTTGCAAAGCCCTATTATTCCTCGATATCGTGCGGCTTGCGGCCCGGACCGGCAGGCCCTAAACCCTCGCTTTGAGACAAGGGGAGATCCCGATGCGAATAGCGATGATTGGCTCGGGCTATGTGGGCCTGGTATCCGGCGCCTGTTTTGCCGATTTTGGCCATGACGTCTGYTGCGTCGACAAGGACCCGGCCAAGATCGAGGCCCTCAACCGCGGCGAAATCCCCATCTTCGAGCCGGGGCTCGCCGAACTCGTCGCCAAGAATGTGCGCGAGGGCCGCCTCACCTTCACCACCGAGCTGGCAGGCCCCGTCAAAGCCGC
>NZ_JBFRFB010000029.1:0-7862 GCF_052114605.1 Microvirga sp. 2YAF29 | reverse complement strand
AAGCTCGCGCAGGAAGCGGCCCTTGCCTCCGGCGCTTCGACGCCGCTGGGCGCCGAAGCCGCCCAGCTCTACGCGCTCTTCAACAATGGCGGACACGAGGGCGACGATTTTTCGGGCATCATCAACTTCATCCGCGGGAAGAAGTGAGCTGACGCGCGTCATGGTCAGTAGATCGATAAGGAACGGCAATGCATATCCAAAATTGGCGGATTGCATACTGCCCTCGCTGAACGCTCTAATAACCTGCAATTTGGGCTCGTGCTGGCAGCAGGCTAGAGCTTGGATAATGTCATATATTGCTGCGCTCTTGCCAGACCTACCAAGCTGAAGTTCACAGCACGATCAACCATTAGGTGCAGAGCTGAGCATCGTTTATAAGCTAGCTCTAATCCTTTGGCACGCCGATAACCGTTCTAATTTAATGCGTAGTTGAGGTTATGGTCTCTTATTCTACCCAGGTGGGTATCGAACCAAGACCTTTCTTTTAAAAGTTAGGTGCTCTGTTTCACTCTCCATGGATCCCTGTTCAGAAAAGAATGTTCCCTGTTATTGCGCACAGGGACCGACAGCCTAAGTAGATGTTGCCTCTGCGAAAATCTTGCCAGACGGCCTATCAAATAGGACCTTGCTGTGTGAATTTCCCAGTACTTTCGCTAATAACAGGGAAAGCTAATCGGAGACAGGTTCGCAGGTGACTGTCTCCACCAGCATGCAACGCAGATCCACACGATCGTGGGCCTGGTCGGCGCGGGTATCGGAATTGCCATTGTGCCGGAGACCGCCAGAAACCTACATCCGAGAGGTGTCAGTTTCCTGCACATCCTGGAAAAGTCCGAACCTGTCCATGTCGCGCTCGGATGGCAACGGGGCAAAGATACGCCCGCTATTCGGTCGTTCCGGCAAGTTGCGCTGCTGGTCGTTCAACAAATGCAGACCAGACCCAAAAAAGCGACCTCCGAGCAGAGCCGCAGAATGGCCAAGTGAATAGCGCCAAGCTATGTATGCTCACGATGGCTTCAGTTTCGATGAGGATATCTGAAGCTAGGCCAGCGGCCTGATCGGCTACAGCCTTACTGCCTCTGTTCCTGCAGCGTCAGAGAAAAAGTTCGAACGGCGCGAAAACAAGCTCAAGGGCTGCGCGGAAACTGCCGATAAATGGCGTGCAAGCAGGAAGCGAAGGAACTCAGGGCACCAGCGCTCTTGTTGCACCAAGTACTGCGACCTTATTGAGAGTGAAGAGAACGTCCTCGACAGGCCCGCGATAGGTCATTCTGATCCTTTCATAAGGATGCCGGGCATGTTCGGCAGCTATGCTAGGAAACCAATTCGAATGCGACAGCTATTCCCTGCCCTCCGCCAATGCACATCGTGGCGAGGCCACGGCGACCGCCTATTCGCTTGAGCTCATAGATCGCTTTCAGCGCGATGATCGCATCGCTCGCACCCACTGGATGCCCCAGAGCAATAGCTCCGCCATTTGGATTGGCCCGCTCCTCCGGAAACTCGAGATCCCGCGCCACGGCGCAGGCTTGCGCAGCGAAAGCCTCATTGGATTCGATGACGTCAAAATCACCGATCTTGAGACCCGTACGCTCGAGGAGCCGCCGAACCGCAGGAACAGGCCCAAGTCCCATTTCATCCGGCTCTACGCCGGCATGCGCCCAGCCGATGATCCTCGCGAGCGGTTTCAACTCTCTGCGTTGGAGAGCATCTTCGCTCGTGAGAACTAAAGCCGCCGCGCCATCATTGATTGACGATGCATTGCCGGCAGTCACCGTACCTGCCTTTTCAAAGACGGGTTTCAAACCGGCAAGCTTCTCGACTGCGGCGTCCGGGCGAACATTCTCGTCAGTGTCAAAAATGCGCTCGCTCTTTCCATCCCTGACCGTAACACCCACGATCTGATCCGCGAAGCGCTTCTCCGCGAGTGCCTGCGCGGCACGCTTGTGGCTCTCGGCGGCAAATGCATCCTGTTCCTCACGAGAGATCTGCCGTCGCCGAGCAATATTCTCCGCCGTGACGCCCATATGGCCGTGCCCGAACGGATCACTGAGCGCGCCAACCAGCGCGTCTACAATCGTGCTGTCTCCCATCTTCTGCCCCCATCGGGCGGACTGGAGGAGATATGGTGCACGGCTCATCACCTCTGCGCCACCGGCAACGGCAGTTTCACACTCGCCGAGCGTGATGGCCTGCGCCGCGCTGACGATGGCCTGCAAGCCGGAGCCGCAAAGGCGATTGACATTCATGGCTGGCGTCTCAATCGGAAGACCAGCCTTCAATGCGGCAACGCGAGCGAGATACATATCCTTGGGCTCGGTGTTGATGACATGTCCGAAAAAGACCTGGCCGATCTCGCCTGCCTCCAATCCTGAACGGGCAACAGCTTCTTTCGTACAAAGAGCCGCGAGCTCCGTCGGAGCATGGTTTTTCAGGGAGCCGCCGAAACCGCCGATTGCCGTTCTGACTGCGCTCGCGATAAAAACGTCGTTACGTGAAGAAGTCATAGCGCTGCTTACTTTCAAACACCTGTTTAAGAATGTGTAATTGCAGTCGGACGCGTATCCAGGAATGAACGGCCTAGAGAGGCCGCGACCTCCACCATGGCAGCGGCGCCGGAAGCGTCCGAGCTAGATGCATTTCCGTCGAGATAGCGCTTTTTAACGCCCTGTGTGATGGCAGCGAAGCGAAATGCATGGAAGGCGAGCCACATGTTCCAATCGTCCGGAACATCGATCTGACTATGTCGCTGGAATTCATGAATAAGAGCCGCATTCGATGGTATTCCCAGTTCATATCGGTTCAGATCGCCAAGACCCTTGATATGCCCGTCCCGAGGCAAGTATAGCATCGTGCAGAAGTAGGACAGATCGACCAGGGACGTGCCAAGTGTGGAAAGCTCCCAGTCCAGAACCCCGATAATCACCGGATCGGTCGGATGAAAGACAAGGTTGTCGAGACGGAAGTCGCCGTGCACCAGAGTGATGCGCCCATCCTCAGGCTGCCAGCCTGACATGCTCCTGATCAGATCCTCCATCGCCGGGATGGTTTCGGTTTCCGAAGCCCGATATTGTTCTACCCATCGGGAAATCTGGCGTTGAACGTAGTTTCCGCTTCGCCCATAACCCGTCAGTCCGACATCCTGCACGTCGAGCCCCGCCAAGGCGCCAAGAACGTGCGCGATCTCCTTAAAATAGTCAGCTCGTTTTTCCTTCGGGATTTCAACCAATGCAGGATCCCAGAATATCCGGCCCTGGAGAAAGTCCATCACGAAAAACGGAGTGCCAATGATCGAAGGATCCTCACAGAGAAGCCGAGCCTTGGGAACAGGCACATCGCTTCCGTCAAGGGCACTCATGACTTGATATTCCCGCTCGATTGCGTGAGCGGAGCGCAGCAGAACACCAGGAGGCTTGCGGCGGAGGACATAATGACCGGAGGCAGATTCAATTAGGAAGGTTGGATTGGACTGCCCACCTGGAAATTTCCGCACCGTTATAGGGCCGCGAAAGCCCGGCAATCGTGCTTCCAGGTAAGGTGTGAGCTTCTCAAGGTCGAGATGGGCGATATCGCTCATGCGTTCGCAGTTCCGTATTGCTTGAGAACCTGCTTCCCAAGACTCATCAAGTGCACGGCATCGGGACCATCGGCGATTCGGATCGTGCGGGCATATTTCCAGGCGTCCGCGAGGAATGTATCCTGACTCACACCCTTCGCCCCGAATATCTGGATGGCCCTGTCGATGACTGTTTGAGCCATCGAAGGCGCGACAATCTTGATCATCGCAATCATGTCGCGGGCAGCCTTGTTGCCCTCACGATCCATCTTGTCGGCGGCAGCCAGCGTGAGAAGACGCGCCTGGGCGATCTCGCAAGAACTGCAGGCGATCTCTTCCCGAACAGTTCCCTGCTCCGCAAGCGGTTTCCCGAATGCGACCCGCTCATGCGCGCGCTGACACATCATTTCCAATGCCCGCTGTGCGCAGCCGATCAAGCGCATGCAATGGTGGATGCGACCTGGGCCGAGACGCCCCTGTGCGATCTCGAACCCTCGCCCTTCCCCCAGTAGGATATTCGATTTAGGAACACGTACATTATTGAATACGATTTCTGCGTGACCATGAGGCGCATCATCGTGTCCAAAAACCTGCATAGGACGGATCATCTTCACACCGTCTGCGTCGGTCGGTACAAGAATCATGGATTGCTGCTTATGTCTCTCCGCATCGGGATCCGTTTTTCCCATGACGATCATGATCCTGCAACGCGGGTCTAGGGCTCCGCTCGCCCACCATTTGCGTCCGTTGATCACATATTCGTCGCCATCCGCCACGATCGAGCACCGAACATTCGTTGCATCGGATGATGCCACTTCCGGTTCGGTCATGCAGAAGGCGGAACGGATCTCGCCGTTCAGCAACGGTTCGAGCCAGCGCTTCTTCTGCTCCTGTGTGCCGTAGCGGGTGAAAACCTCCATGTTCCCCGTATCAGGAGCGTTGCAGTTGAACACTTCCGGGCCAATCAAGGAACGCCCCATGATCTCGCTCAACGGAGCATATTCGAGGTTGGAAAGACCCGCTCCGCGATCAGACTCGGGAAGCCAGAGATTCCATAAGCCGTTCTCCTTCGCCTTCGTCTTCAGCTGCTCCATGATGGGAGGAATGGACCAACGATTAGGCGCGGCGTCCACATGCGCATGATACGCTGCCTCTGCCCTGTAGACATGCTCGCCCATGAATGCCGTCATCCTTTGGGCGAGATCTTGTGTTTTCTTTGATGGAACAAAATCCACAATCATTCTCCTCGATTGCTCTGCTAGAAGCTCTTCAGCATAGCGCCGCCTTCAACGGGAATTACAGAGCCGGTCATGAAACTTCCCGCGTCGGATGCCAGCATGAGAATGGGTCCATCCAGCTCCGCGAGACTGCCCAGACGACGGGGGAAAAGTTTCTCGACGTAAGCCTCTCCTTGAGGGCTTGAAAAGAATTCAGCATTGATCTCGGTTTGGAAATACCCTGGAGCAATTGCATTCACCCTCACATTCGAACGCCCAAGCTCGAGCGCCATGACGCGTGTAAGTTGAATGACGCCCGCTTTAGCCGCAGCATAGTTCGCTTGATTTCTTTGTACCGCCACCCCTAAAGCGGAGGATATATTGATGATCGACCCACGCTTCCTGGCCGCCATCCGTCGCGCAGCGACCTGAGCGGCGCGCCACACACCAGTGAGATTGGTTTCAAGAACGTAGCTCCAAGCCTCCTCCGTCATGTCGAGGAAGGGAGCGGTATCGGCGGTGCCAGCGTTGTTGATGAAGATATCGATGGGGCCGAGCTCTTCCTCGGCAATCTCGAAGCCGCGTTCTACGCTTGCTCGGTCCGTGACGTCCAGCTCGACGCTCAAAGCCCGACAACCTTTTTCCTCGATCTCCTTCTGAACCTCTTCGAGACGATCACGGCGACGGGCTGCGAGGACCACATTGGCACCGGCAGAAGCAAGGGTTTGTGCAATATGGCGCCCGATGCCACTGGATGCACCGGTTACGATTGCCGTGCGCCCAGCAAGCGAGAAGCGCGGATCATTGTCCGGTTTCATGGGAAGTCTCCTCTGAATATGAAGGGAGCAAACTTCTTTGAACGACGAGGGGAAGACCTTCTCGTACAGCCAATGATCGCATCCGACTCGTTTGGCATGGAGGTTTCTATCGGGTCCGCACAATTATTGTTTCTCTGGGTCAAGACTCATCACCTTTTTAGGATATCCGTGAGCCTTCACCCACCGGAGCCTCTGGCTCGTCACCATTGTATTGATGTGAGCAAGGGTCTCGCTGAATGCAAAGCGCATTTGGTGCACATCCTGCACCTTTGGGAATAGTATGCCTGTGAGCTCAGAAGCTGATCGGGGCGCCTCCTCGCAGGCTACTTCTATGACGGCACAACGGGACTTGTGGTGATCCTTCAACTCATCGACACGTCTATGCAATCCACGAAAGGGGAGATCATGCCCTGGCAGAACCAAGACGTCATCGGGCATGCGGCCTTTCAGGTCGTCGAGAGATTGGATGTAGAGGCTGAGCGGATCCCCGTTTGGATCAGCGGACCAAACTCCAACATTCGGTGAAATCCGCGCAAGTATCTGGTCCGCAGCGAAGAACAGGCCGCTGGCAGGGCAGTAGAGCATCAACTGCTGAGCAGAGTGCCCGCCACCACTCAGTATGACAAAGTTACGCTTTCCAATCTGGATTGAGCTTCCGGGTATGAGCGGACAGAAGGTCGATGGCAGGATCGTGACCATCTCCTGATATTTACGCCCCATTGCCACTACTTCACTTGTGATTCCGGCATCCAAGCCATGATCAAGATAGAAGCGGCGATGATCTTCCGAATCCAGAGCGGATGGACTGAGCAGAATATTTTGAGCGATCCGGTATTCGGCTTCCCCCATATAAAGCGACACATTAAGCCGCCGGCTTAGCCAGCCTGCTGCCCCAACGTGGTCCGGGTGATGATGGGTTACGATCAAGCGTGTGATCGGCATGCCCGACAGTGGTCCATCAAGGAGGGAACTCCAGGCATCAAGTCCAGCGACGTCGCCCAATCCTGCATCGACAAGCGTCCAGCCCGCTGCATCCTCAATAAGGTATACGTTGATGTGATCGAGCCTGAACGGGAGCTTCAGACGAAGCCATAGGACGCCCGGTGCAACCTCTGTCAAACTGAGCGGCTTCGGAGCATCTGGAAATGGAAAGTGTAAACTCGAACTGTGAATCAGCATTTTTCTCTGGACTCTGAAGACGGAGAGTCTACTGGGATGATCGCCGTCAAGACTTCACTCCCTCGTCAGGTACGACGAATGTGAATGCCTCCGTCTACATGGAAGGCTTGTCCGGTCGAGTAAGGCAGAAGACCAGAAGCTAGGACGGCCACTGTTCTTCCGATATCATCGGCCTCGCCCCATCGGGTGATTGGAAAGCCGCCTGCCTTGACCCAGCTGTCATATTTATCAAAGACATCCGCGGTCATGTCGGTGCGGATGATTCCTGGCCGAACTTCGTGAACCGCGATGCCGAACTCTGCAAGACGCAACGCGTACAGGGTACTCATCATAGCGATACCTGATTTGGATATGCAGTAATCAGCCTGTGATTGGGTCGCGATAACAGCGTTTCCGGACGAAATGAAAATGATCGAGCGTTCAGGACGCGTGACCTCGCCAGCGGGCTCTTCGATCATTCGACGAGCAATCTGCTGCGTGAGGAAAAAGGATCCGCGGAGGTTAACCGAGATCAAACGGTCAAAGCTTTCGACCGGAACGTTCAGCATATCTCCGCGGAAGGCTGTTTGAACGCCCGCGTTGTTGACCAGACACGATATTGGCCCAAACGCGTTCCAGACCTCAGTAGCGATTCTCTCGTGATCTTCCACATTCGAAATATCCCCTGAGACGAATGCGCCGCGTCTTCCTCGCTGTGAAATTCCCGCAAGCGTTTCCTCTGCGGATTGGTCGCGCACAACGTCATTGACGACCACGTCGAATCCCTGCTCTGCGAGCGCGTACGCGATACCCTGTCCGATACCACGCCTTCCTCCGGTAACGAAAGCGATCCGTTGTCTTCTGCTATCTGCGCTCATGCAGCATCCTCGATTCTGGTCTTGTCGCGATTTCGTAGAGGCCACCCAGTCTTTATGAAGTCTCTCATGAGACTTGGACCGCCCCGTTGAGCTGAGGGAGGATTGTGAAGAGATCGCCGACGAGGCCGTAATCGGCGACCTGGAAGATCGGGGCCTCCTCGTCCTTGTTGATCGCCACGATCACCTTGGAATCCTTCATCCCGGCCAGATGCTGGATCGCGCCCGAGATCCCCAC
>NZ_JBFRFB010000028.1:0-14135 GCF_052114605.1 Microvirga sp. 2YAF29 | reverse complement strand
CTTATTGGGACGGCTGTCGAACACGAACACATCCTGGCCGGCCCCGCCGGTGAGCACGTCCTTGCCCGCGCCGCCGGCGAGCACATCGTTGCCCACCTCGCCCAGGAGCACATCGGCGCCGGACAGCCCCGTGAGCACGTCGTTGCCGGCCTCGCCCTCGAGCCGGTCGGCGCCCGCCGTGCCGGTGAGCGTGAACGGCGTGACCTCGACCGCATCCGTCACCTGGAGCTTGAAGCTCTGGCTCACCTCGCCGCCATAGGCGTCCCGGGCCACCACCGTCAGGCTGTGGCTGGCCTTCGTCTCGAAATCGAGAGGACCCGTGAGCACGAGGCTGGTGCCATCGATGCGGAACGGGCTGCCTGCGGCAAGGCTGTAGCTCAAGCTGTCGCCATCGGCGTCGCGGGCCGAGAGCGAGGCGATGAGCGTGCCCGCGAGCGCGGCCTCCGACACGGACGTCGACGACAGCCCCAGAGACGTCGGAGCGCTGTTCCACAAGGCCACGGTCTTGTCGTTAAAGCGGAGAAAGCGGATGTCGCGCAACAGATCGGTGCCGTTATTTCCGGTCGCCGTCCAGGTGCCATCGCCATTGTTGCGGTATGCCGTTAGATCCGAAGCGCCAAAGAAGTAGGCGGTATTGGTCCCCGCTCCCCCTTCCAGCGTATCATTGCCTCGCTCGCCGGCGAGAAGATCGTTGCCCCTGCCGCCGATCAACAGGTTGTTTGCCTCATCTCCCCAAAGATCATCGTTGCCATCGCCCGCGATGACGTTCTCAATCCCGACGAACATGTCATGCCCGTAGCCTGTATCTCTGGAGAGCGGATTCTCCTGACCCCGCAAATCGATCCTGGCATTAGCGGAGCCGGAAAATACAACCGTATCGATCCCATCTCCGCCAATAAGGGTATCGTCGCCGGCTCCACCCTCCAAAGTGTCATCGCCGTTGCCGGCCGATAAAATATTGGCTCCGCTATTTCCGATAAGGCGGTCGTTACCGCCGAAGCTCGTCACGTTTTCGATATTGAGAAGTGTGTCGAGGCCGAGGCCATAGACAGGTTCAAGACCGACGCTTTGCTTACTTGATATGCCGAGGTCGACTCTGACGGAACGATCCTCATCCATTGATACGATGTATGTATCGATCCCATCTCCGCCATCGATGATATCGTTGCCGCCTCCTCCAGCGAAAATCTCGCTGCCGGCACCTCCATAAGCGGTATCGTTTCCGATGCCAAGATCGATCAGACCGACGATTTCTCCACCTCGTCCGTCATAGATATCGTCGCCGGCATCAAGGAGCACATCGCCGGAAATAGTGCCTTGGTTCTGGATATACTCGTTTCCGCTCAGACCTCTCAGAGCGACATGTGAGCCTGTCCCGTCTGCATTTGCGTAACCGCCGATTATGGTGCCGGTGTTAAAGATCTTATTGCCCGAACCGTTGTTGGCCGACAATAAAATCGCCTCAAATCTCAACGTGGAAATTACTCCGCCATTGATAAAGGTATTGTTGCTTCCATAGATGGCAAGCGAAGTCGACATACTTGACGAGATTTCGCCGTCATTGAAGATTTGATTGTTGCCAATCCCATTGAGGCCGATGATAGCGCCATAGCGGCGTCCGGACAGAACGGCATCGTGTCCCAAAGTCAGGATGTTGGCATTACCATCGAGCGTGGCACCGATTTGGTCACTGATGACGCTTCCGTAGATTGATACCTTGGCCATTCCAGCGCCAACGATGCCATGCCCGAGAGCGTTCAGCACACCCTGCCTCGTCACGATCAGCGGATTGTCAGGAGTGACTGTTGCTCCAACATCGTTCGTATTGACGGTTGTTGAGATTACCTGCGTCATCGTTCACTCCTTCAGTAAAGGCTGAATGGCACACTTTCCGCTACGTCGTCCCTAGCTGAACAGCCAGGTTTTTCGCGGCCGAATTAGCGCAGGGTGCGGTATCGCACTTCTGTTTTCCTGGTGAGATTAGCGGCTCTCATATGCCGTGCCAGACGGCCGGCAGCCAAAGCATCCGCGCTTGGCGTAAATATTCCAACGGATCAGCGTGCGAGTCTCTTCATCGGCATACTCAGACAGAAATGCCGCCACGGCTTTCGCCGGGCGGCATTTCTTCATAGCTGATTGGCTCTCGATCAGATCACGTAGAAGTCGTGATAGAAGAGCTTCTCTTTGTTGGTGAGGGTCGCAAACTTCACCTGGGCCGCTTTTCCTGTGCCGTCCGCATCGTAGTACAGGTTGCCGGTCTTCTTGTCGTAGATGATGCGGTCATCCTTATCGTGCGCCTTGCTGCCCTCGTAGAACATCTTCGACTTGAACTTCTCAGGCTTTGTCGGCGTGCCCTTGCCCAGTTTGGTGAAGACTGCGTTGTCGAGCCAGAAAGTATCGTCCCTGGATTTGAAGTCGTAGATCTTGTCCACGTTCTTGGACTTGTGCAGGCGCGTGTCGAACACGAACGTGTCCTTGCCCGTTCCGCCATACAGCCTGTCATTCCCGTCCAGACCATAGAGCTTGTCGTTGCCGCCCTGGCCTTTGAGAATATTAGCGGCGGCATTGCCCCGAAGGATATTGGCGCCGCTGGTTCCGGTTAGGGGAGTGTTGACGCCCTCAGGAATGGCGGCGCTGACAGACGACGGGAGCTTGGACAGATCGTATGCTGTCTTCAGCAGGACGATGTTGTTGCCTTCGCTATCGATGATGACATCCCCGGCATTGTCGATGACGTAGATGTCATCGCCTGCACCGCCGATCATCGTATCCGCCCCGGTGCCGCCATCGATCCAGTTGCCCGCCGTATTGCCAGTGATCGTGTTGTTCAGCGCGTTACCCGTGAGGGAAATGGCTGCAGAGCCCGATGCTCTGAGCGCTTCGATATCTGCGCCGATCGCGTAGTTCTCCGACGTAATCACCGTATCGTAGCCCGAGCCGCCAGCCTCGCTGACGACATCGGCGCTGTCCACGTGATAGGTATCGTCGCCCGCTCCGCCATAGAGGACGTCGCTGCCGCCTCGGCCAAGCAGGATATCGTTGCCGCCACCACCGAACAAGACGTTGTTGCCGCCATCGCCGTAGATAGTGTCCGCGAGGCTGGTGCCGACGACATTCTCGATGCTGAAATACCGATCGCCCTGGGCATATCCGCCCTGGCTGGTGCCGTCCAACACGACCGTAACCCCGGCGGTCGACGCCGAGTAATCGACCGTGTCGCTTCCGGCCCCGCCATTCAGCACATTGGCGTTCGCATCGGCGACGAAGGTGTCGTTATAAATTGAGCCGATGACGTTTTCGATGCTGATATACTGATCGTCCTTAGCATTTCCGCCAGAGCCGAGTTTGGTGACGAGGTTCACCACTACGGCAGCCGTGGATCTTGCATACGACACGGTGTCGTTGTTTCCGCCGCCGTCCAGAGTGTCGGCACCTGCCCCACCATCGAGGATATTGGCGTTGTTGTCACCGATGAGCTTATCGGCGAAGGCGCTGCCGATCAGGCCCTCGATTTCGATCGTGCCCCCTTTGCGGCTGTACCAATCACCCGCCGCGTCGCCCGTGTTCTGCGTCCGATCCGCGAGCGAAGCCGTCACTGCGGCTGTAGCGTTCTCGTAGGATGCATAGTCAGTGCCGGCGCCGCCGACCAGGGTGTCCCCGTCGCCGAGGGTATCCATACCGCCGCGCGCCTCAAGAACGTCATCGCCGTTGCCGCCCTCCAGGAAGTCGGCGGCCGTCCCGCCGATCAGCGTGTCATTGCCGTCATTGCCGAAGAACTCGTTGTATGTATTGGCGCCGATGAAGGTATCAGCATATTGAGTTCCGCCATAGGCATCGATCTCGATAAAGACATCGCCTTTCGCTTCGCCCGTGCTCTTGTTGGCCGCACCTTGATTCAGCAGATCAAGGGTGACGCCGATGCCGGCCTTGGAATATTCATAGGTCGCGATATCCCACAGAGCACCGCCTTCGAGCGTATCGGCCGCAATACCTGCGCCACCATACAAGCGGTCAAGGCCATCGCCGCCATAGATGTGGTTTGCACCCGCATTACCGCCCAGGATGTCATTGCCGATCGTGCCGTTCAGGTTCTCGATCGACACATAGGTATCGCCGAGCGCGTCGCCGGTGTTGGCGAAATC
Organism: Microvirga sp. 2YAF29; assembly: GCF_052114605.1. NCBI lineage: Bacteria > Pseudomonadati > Pseudomonadota > Alphaproteobacteria > Hyphomicrobiales > Methylobacteriaceae > Microvirga > Microvirga sp. 2YAF29. The sequence goes on along the minus strand of NZ_JBFRFB010000028.1, from coordinate 9,993 downwards.
GCCGCCCAGGCTCGCATTGAGCCCTATTATGGTGCCATCGGGAAGGGTAGCACCGTGGCCGCCATTGTAGTCGGCCATGTCAGCGTCGCCTGCGCCGCCATCGAGGAGATCTTTGCCTGCGCCGCCGTTGAGAATATCGTTTCCGGCAGCGCCATAGAGCTTGTCGTTGCCACCGTTGCCGCGCAGAATGTCGAGGCTATATTCCGAGCCGTAATAGATATCGGCCCGTGCCGTTCCCTCGACCGAGACGGCTTTGATGCGCGGATCGACGATCGTTGTCGAGATACTTGATCCACCAGGATAAGACGGATCATGCCATGTGATGGAGAGGCGGCCATCCTTCATCTCAGAGACCGCAGGCGTGTATTGCTGCCCTGTGCCGTCATTAGCAGCTCGGGAGTTGATGGGGAGTTTTTCTCCCAGCTGACCGTTGGCCTCGATAATCCTTAGGAATACGTCACCGTTATCTGTAATCCTGCCATTCGAGTCTTTAACGATTTCCGTGTAAACAACTGCAATTCGACCTCCTCTCAGTGCCGTTGCACTGACGAAGTCGTACTCGTCCAACCCTTCGCGTGTGATCTCAACGGTAGCGCCACTGGCGAACAGCTTTGCCGTTACGGTTTTACCGGCATTGTAAACGATGGCGGACTCCCCATTCGGGTTACCTCCATCATCCTTCAGGGCGACGACATCCGAGCGAGCACCTAGTCCAACCGAAGTCTGGGCGCTAAGTGGACCGCTCGCGGACATCGCCCGGTAATAGATCGTGCCACTGATGGAATAGCTGACGATATACCTGTCCTCACCAGTGGCGATGACATCGGCCCATTGGATGCCATTGTTGGATGCAACATCGAAGGTACCAGAGATCGTGCCGTCCGGGTTGTGCACCGAGAACTTGATGACGTTGCCGGTTTGGTAAGTTGAGACAAATCCACCATCTAGCTTGCTCGCAATTGCCGGCCGATATTGGTTAGCGCTGACAATATTCCCCGCAATGACTTGCGTATCCTGGACCGTTCCGTCGGCTTTGAATATTCGGGATTTGTAGGCCCAACTATTACCCGAGGTGCTCGACTCCTGCCAGCTGACCACGAAGTCTCCGTCCGCTCCAAAAGCCTGGACCTCCGAGGTATATTGCTTGTCGCCCGCCGTATCGACAGCGCGTCTCGTACCGACCTTTTGGCCAGCGCCATTATATTCCTGGATGTAGATCCGACTGTCGCTTTCGGTCCAGGAAACGACATAGCCGCCATTCGGCAGGTTCGCGATATTCGATTTACTCAGACCAGATTTCGCTAGGACCAAGTCCTCGGTGCCCCAAATCTTAAACGTCATATCTTCTTCCCTTTCGCGGTCTTGGAGCATCGATCCGGGTCTTGTCGAATCGAAGCGCTGAATTATTGAAGGATTGAGATGACATAAATGACGTAACGTCTCCCTAGTTGAACAACTAGGAAATGTGCAGCAGGTGCTTTTTTTGTTTGAGCAATGTGTGCTGGCACACTCGCCTCTGAGCCGCTTGCATTCAGCAAAAGACTGAGGCAACGCCCTCATCCCAGGAAGCTCAATGACACTTGAGCATTCTTGGTGTTTCACATTGTCACGTCGTGAGTCTTGAAGGCCGCTGAATGCCCGAAAGCATATTCGTAATATTATATATACATTTTGACCTGAAGCCATGGAGCCGAAACGCTACATGACTTATGTCCAACTAGGACGCAGCAGCGGCCCAGATCTTTGATTTAGCCAGTACATCGCTAGCGCGGCACTTTCTACAAAAGGCCCTCCCCCAGAGCTACAGGATACCTTATTGATGGACCCTGCCGTGGAAGCCGAAGGACCGAAGTGGGATGAAGAAGCCGAAAGCCATCAAGACCGTTTCCGAGGAAATCGCCAAAGCCGCCCCGCGTACGCTGTCAAAGTCCAGCGTGGAGCTCACGGCTGAAGAGATGGCCATCCTGGAAATCGAAGTCGCCTGGCTGCATTGGAGATCGGATTTCCGCAGAGCCGTCGTCGCCTCGGGCCAGTTGCGGACCCCCTGGCGAAACATCTTTGAGGCAGATGCCATCTTAAGCCTCATCGCTCATCGGTGGCTGACCAAGGCTCCCATCACCCTCAAGGAAATTGCGACCTACCTGTCTGAATTTTCCACTGAAGCAACTATATCTCGTCACATCGACGATATGGAATTCGCCGGAATGCTGGAGAAGATCAAGGATCCCGCGGATAATCGAAGGCTCCTTCTCATTCCCACGGAACGCCTGCTGATCGTGGGGCGGAACTTCCTCCAAGCCAAGATTATGTTCATGAAAAATAAGGGCTTTATCCCAGATCCTATCGATTCGAATTGACATCAAAACTGCAACTAATCTCCTTTGTCTCGCTCGACCTAACTATATTATATATAACAGTGACGTGAGGTTATTCGCTCTCGTCAGTGTTGATGCGGAGATCAGTGGCTTGGCTCTGAATAAATGCCAAACTTAATTGGCCGAGCAGTTTCGGGACTCCGAAGCCGCGCGTCGGAGCGCTCATTCACCCACCGCAAATCGCAACTACTTCATGGTGTCAGTATTCCCGCTGCCATCAAAGGGCTTCTTATGTCCAGAACGACGTATAGAGCTTAATAAATGATAAGACTGAGTGGGAAAAGGTTGAAGCGGCTTCTCATGCCGAGTGGCGAGGCAATACTCGTTCAGTATTCTCGTTAGCTTTACTGGACGTAATGGCATCACCCATTCGCATGAAGCAGCGGCTTTCCAGATTGTCTAACTCAGAGCGGTGCGAACGGCGGGTTCTCACCAAATGTTTCGTACGCGTACTTTAATCTAGCGGGTTGGGGCGAAAGATGACTGTGAGTGAAGGAAGCGTCCAAACAGTTCTTTATGTCGACCACGATAAGTGCAATCGTTCGGCATTCGCAGCTGATCTTAGCAGCATCGGATATCAGGTTACTGAAGCCAGCAGCGCCGACGCTGCAATCGCCGTGCTTGCCGGCATCCGCCCAAGTCTCATCGTCTGCGACGATTCCCTGCCCGACATGTCTGCCACGGAACTTCTCAAAGCAGTCCGTGAAAACTACGGCGCTTTGGATGGGACGCCCTTCATTGTCGTTTCCTCAAATTCGGATCGGAAAAGCGCGCTCAAGCTGAGAGAGCTTGGCGCTGACGATGTCATCGTGCGGCCGATCGATCCGGATACGGTGAAAGCGACGTTTCAAGCATGCCTTGCCCAGGTGAAACGTCTTCAGCGAAGCCAAACACCTGCTTCAGTTTACCACGAGGCCGTAAGTTATAAAGGGCAGCCGTTAGACCTCGAAATCTTGTTCTCCAACATTGCCGGGACATTGGACGGGATGTCGCGAGGTGTCATCTATCTCGATGGCTCCGGCAACATAAAGAATTTGAACCGAACTGCCGAAGCGATTCTCTCTGAAGGCGGCTCCCTGATGGTTGCCGCCGGCCGCCTTTGCGCGATGCAGCCAGCGTCCGCGCGCACATTACGGGATGCTATTCGAGCCGCCACGGCAGATCAGCCGAGTTCCAGTGTCGTGCCCATTCCGCGCGAAGCACAGGCGCCATTGGTTGTTCATATATGCCCCCTGAATATCGGAACCCAGGCAGGATTACCGACGGTCGCCGTCATCGTTGTCGATCCGTCTATAAATCCTCCTCTCTCGGCTCCGATCATCGCGAAGATCTATAACCTTACGCGCACAGAGGCACGCATCGCTGTCGCTTTGGCGGATGGAAACAGACTGGAGCAGATCGCGAAGCAATCCAACGTGTCTCTGGCCACCGTATCGTTCCATGTTCAGAACCTCTTCCGTAAAACGAGGACGACACGCCAAAGCGATCTAGTGGCATTGCTCATGCGCAGCTCAATCAGCACTCCTGTCTTGCAGATAGCGGCATAGAGACGCCAAAATAAGAACGCCTTATAGAAGGCCTAACTCATTGGGCGCGCCAGATCACAAAATATAGACTCGTTTGTGCAAGCGAAATTTCGCGCTCGCCCACCTGGCTTGATTGCCAGTGACCAGGACAACAAGATAGCTTTCCTATCGCCAGCCGCTGCATGGCGAGAGTGAGGTGTTCCATGACATCCCAGCATCTTGAGAATATCGCGAAGGCCCTCTTCGGTATCGAACAAGATGGGACATGGGACGACGCGTCGGACAAACTCCGGAGCGACTACCTTGAACTGGCTCACACAGCTGTTCTGCTCATGGAAGATTCGCCGCCCTCCATCCGACGCTTACACGGGTCGGGGACCACTCCTTTATCGAAGCTCCCAACTCCTGTTTCAAAGCTCGATGCGTGAGGGAACAGCGAAAGAGTTCCTGCTTTCCTTCCATCCGAATTCAGAGCGTATGACGCTTTCACAGTAAATCTCGGAAGGGCAAGCCGCGATGCGAAATGTCCTTCGCCAGCGCCCCTCTCACTTACGAGACAGAGCGAAGAAAGCCCGTGAAAGGAACCGCACGCAAGAAGGGCCGCGCTGGAATCTTGAATTAGTCCAGTTTGCGGCCCCTCCCCCGTACTGCCCCTACGGGAGATCAAGCAATAGCGGGTCTGCCCAGTATGGGGCACCTGCATTTGTACTAAGACTGAAGTAGTATATTGCAGCTCGAGATACAGGTTGGCACTAGAGACAAGCCTGCAGGCTTCACTTCAAGCGGACTATTGTACTGCATTGCAGTCGGGGCGGTGAGACGGCATGTAGAACCCTCCTGACGCGACGTTCAGGAGGGTCCGCTTCGCGAGAAGACGCATCTTGCGTATCTCCTTCACGGCGCTTTGCCCGTGAGGGATCTCTGTTGAACGAAAGCTCGGCTTAGATGACGAAGAAGTCCTTGTAGGTGAGCTTCAGGTTCTTGGAGAGGGTCGCAATCTGGACCTGCTCCTGCACGCCCGTGCCGTCGGCATCGTAGTACAACGCCCCCGTCTTCTTGTTGTAGATCAGATTGTCGGAGGCATCGTGCGCCTTGGTGCCGGCATAGAACTCGGCACTCTTGAGCACGCCTTTCTTGTCCAGCTTCGTGAACACGCTCTTCTTCAGATGGATCGTGTCGTCCTTGACATCAAAGTCGACGATCCTGTCCTGGTTCGCCTTGTTCACTTTCGACAGCTTCGACAGCTTGGTGTCGAACACGAAGATGTCCTGACCGGAGCCGCCGTCCAGCACATCTTTGCCTGCGCCCCCATACAGCTTGTCGTTGCCCGCTCCGCCGTAGAGCTTGTCGTTGCCGTTCAGGCCGTACAGAACGTCGTTGGCATTGCGGCCTTGAAGCACGTCATTCTTCGCGGTGCCCCGCAGAATCAAGGGCAGGTCAGGATTGTTGGGGTCCTTCGGATCGTTGTTCTCCACCACGTCCGCCACAGAGATCGTCAGCACCTGGGTGGTGCCGGCGCCATAGCCGTTCCAGGCCTTGACCGTGATCGTATGGCTGGTCTTGGTTTCGTAATCGAGCGGGCCGGTCAGGATCAGGTTGTTGCCGTCGATCTTGAACGGACCGTCCGTCGATACCAGGCTGTAGCTGATCGCGTCGCCATCCGCGTCGACGGCCGTCAGGCTGGAGACGATGGTCGAGGCGAGAGTGCTCTCGCTAACTGCCGCGGTCGTCAGCCGGATGTCGGTCGGCTCGCGATTGTTGAGGCGATAATCGAGATCGTCGAAGCGCAGAATCTCGACCGTGTTGTTGACCGTATCGGTTCCGTTGTTGCCGGTGGCACGATCCGCCTTGGTGTCGACAACGGTATAGTTCGTCGCATTAGCTGTGATCGTGTATTCCGAAAACCTGCCGCTGTAGACAGCGATGTCAGTGCCGTCGCTGCCAGCGATATTATCGTTTCCAGCCTCCCCGACCAGAATGTCGTCACCGTCACCGCCGGAGAGCCTGTCATTGCCCTCGCCCCCGAAGAGAGTGTCGAGACCAAGCCCACCCTGCAGGGTGTCGTCGCCATACCAGCCCTGCAGGTTGTTGTCGCCGTCATTGCCATCGAGCAAGTCATTGTAGCGAGAGCCGATCAACCCTTCGATGCTGTCGTAGCTATCGCCTTTGGCATCTCCGTCATTGACGTTGCCCGGGACCTTCAAGCTCACCCTGATGCCGACCGTTGTTGTCGAATTCCACGAGGCGTAGGTTGCGAAGTCAAAACCGTTACCGCCATGGAGCTCATCGCCGCCGGCGCCGCCGTCGAGACTGTCGTCGCCTTCCCCGCCTTTCAGGCTGTCGTTACCGTCGCCGCCCTCGAGACCATCGTTGCCGGCCTCACCCTGCATGGTGTCCCCGCCGCCGATGCCGTAAATCATGTTGTTCTGATCGTCACCGACGAGCAGGTCTCCATTCATAGAACCGGCGATGTTCTCGATGCCGTCATAAGTGTCGCCGGCTGCATCATCCGTGTTGCCCTGCGGCGCGCCTAGATAAACCCTTACCCCGATTTTGGCATCGGAATAATTCGCCATGTCGCCCAGGCCTGCGCCGCCGACCATATGGTCGGCACCAGCCCCGCCGATGAGGATATCGTCTCCATCACCACCGGTGAGCGTATCCTCGCCGGCGCCCCCTCTCAGGATGTCGCCGCCCGCGCCACCATCGAGATGGTTTGCCTCGGCGTTACCGACAAGGGTGTCATCAAAGGCGGAGCCCACAAGGCCCTTAATCTTGTTGAGTTGGTCACCGGCGGCTTCGCCCGTGTTGTTGCCTTGATTGACAAGATCGACGGTTACTTTGGTGGCGGACTGGTCGTAATGCGCATACGTAAAATCGTCGCCGCCATAGAGCGTATCGGCTCCAGCGCCGCCCCAGAGATGATCGTTCCCGTCGGAAGCAAACAGCTGATCGTCTCCTTCGCCTCCGTACAGAGAGTCATTACCGCCAAAGCCGTAGATCGAGTCGTTCCCACCATACCCGTGGATGATGTCGTCTGCTCCGTCGCTGCCCGGAAGCGTATTATTTCCATCGTCTCCGTCAAAGAGTGAATTGATTTGGAATAACGCCGCCCGGTCCGTCAGCTTACGAAAATCGCCCATGGTCGCCTCTGTGGTAGAGTAATGCAGAAAGAAGGGCATGCCACGCCTTCCGTTGCGTCGTCTCCTCCCTGAACAGATAGGCCTGGGAGGCCAGATCAGCACAGGGTGCGACAGCGCACTTCTGATCTTCTCGCCTACGGCGCCGAGATACAGGCGGAGACAATCGACAGCTCTTGCCGAACCGTTCGCAGGTGAGGAGACGGCATAAAAAGCCCCTCCTGAAGCGACGTTCAGGAGGGGCTGTCTCGCGAGAAGATGGCTCTTGAGATTCTCCCCGCTGCATTCGTCAGCGAAGAGGACCCCTGGAACGACGACGTGGCTTAGATCACGAAGAAGTCCTTGTAGGTCATCTTGAGGTTCTTATCGAGCGTTGCGAATTTGATGGCCGCAGCCGCAGTACCCGAGCCGTCAGCGTCATAGTACAAAGCACCATTCGACTTGTTGTAGATGATCCGATCACCCGCATCCTTGGCCTTCGAACCGATGTGGAAGGCGGCAGAGGCGAGCTTGCCCACTGTCAGAGCAGCGAAGATGCTGTGGTCCAAGCCGATCTGATCATCGCGGGTCGAGAAGCCGGAGACCTTATCGACATTCGATGCGCTGAGCGCCGTATCGAAATAGAAAGTATCCTTTCCAACGCCGCCCATGAGCTTGTCGGCGCCGAGACCGCCATAGAGCTTATCGTTGCCGGCGCCACCATCCAATTGATCGTTGCCGTCGCGACCCTCAAGGATGTCGTTGCCGTTCATGCCCTTGAGAGTGTTCTTGCCAGCGTGACCGATGAGCAGATTGGCTTTGACATTGCCTGTCAGATTGATGGTCTTGCCGCCGACGATCTCGTCCGCGACCAAGCCTTCGAGCTTGTCCTTGGATGACATCGTGGTGGTCTTGGCCACCATCTTGGCATCGAGGCCGCCGGTATCGATGATGATATCGACCTTCTCGTTGTACTTGTAGACGTCGTTGCCGTTGCCGCCCTTGAGAATGTTCGGGCCTTCGCCGCCGCCGCCGATCAGCGTGTCGTCGCCTTCGCCGCCATCGAGCACGTCGATGCCGTCGCCGCCATCGAGATAATCGTCACCCGCATTGCCGTAGAGCAGGTCGCGGCCATTGCCGGCGGTGACCCGCTCACCGGCAGCGCTGCCGAAAAAGCGATCATCGAGAATTTCGGCGGGATTGGTGTTCAGGTTGACGAGGATCGTCTGGTTCGGGCGAGACCAATTGACGAAAGCGGTCCTGGAAAGATCGAGATTGACGGCCTCGGAACCACTCGTGAAGACGATCGTATCGATACCGGCGGCGGATCCGACAACCTGCGAGACGCCGAAAGAGCTGTTGGCATTGTACGTGAGCGTCGTTGACGGAGTTGCATCTCCGAACGTCAGGACATCGATTGCGTTAATGGAATTGAAACTCGCGGAGCCGAGAAGCTTGACGACATCCCATTGAGTCTCGGCACCCTCGCCAACGTTGTTGGTGCCTGAAATATCGGCGTTGGTCACGCCGGCATTGACAATGAACGTATCGTTACCGCCCATGCCGTAGAAGATATTTTCGGGATCGACGACCCCCGCATTCAGAATGAATTCTTCGTTGGTATCGTTGCCGACTGTAATAGCCATCGTTAGCCCCTCTTGAAAGCATATTACATGCCATATTCCGCACCGCGCCGTCCCTAGGTGAACAACTAGCTTCCGCCAGTCAGACCAAGGCAGGATGTGGCTGCGCCCTGCCGCTTATGGCGGCCTCAATGTCAGAGGGCGTTGTCACGTCAAACCGGAGTGAGGATGGGAATATACAGCGTACGTGCCCTTGTACTTTCTGAAATGAAGTTTCATAATCACTCATGATCTTCAGAAACTACATGGCCTTTGGTGCCTTTCTCATGCTAGCCGATCCCGCAACAGCGCAAACAATGCCTTCGCCCCAACCTATCATCGAGGCCGATACGGCCTTTAGTGCCATGGCCCAAACCGAGGGTCTGGCAAAAGCTTTCGTGCATTATGCCGACCAGGATGCGATCCTGCTGCAGCAGGGCGCGATGCCGATTTACGGCAAGACGAAACTGGCCGAGAAATATAGCAAGATCCAAGGCTCTCCCTTGAGCTGGGAGCCGCTGAAAGCCGAAATCGCACAGAGCGGCGACCTCGGCTACACCTTCGGCCGCTACACGCTGAAGGGAGCCGATGGGATCACTGTCGGCGTCTATGTCAGCGTCTGGAAAAAGCAGGCGGATGGATCCTGGAAATATGTCGTCGACGGCGGTGGGCCGACGACTGCTTTAGCTGAGAAACCCTAGTCGACCATCGCCTCACGAAAGCCGAAACCGCAAGCGGCAGGATGCCGCTTGCGTCGTTGAAGGAAAGAGCCGGATTACGGCCACTCGCATCGAAGATTCTAGACTTATCCTTTCTAGGAATCTTCGAATCGTAGGGCCATTCTGATCCGGCGTCTTCCTGCTCCTTGATGGTCTACACCTGACAATCCTGCTCCACTCAGATTGCAACAAAGCTGTTGCCTCCGCTCAGATGACGAAGAAGTCCTTGTAGGTCATCTTGAGGTTCTTGGAGAGCGTGGCGATCTGGATCTGAGCCTGTGCGCCGGTGCCGTCGGCATCGTAGTACAAGGCCCCCGTCTTCTTGTCGTAGATCAGGCGGTCGTCCCGGTCGTGCGCCTTCGGGCCCTGGTAGAACTCAGCACTCTTGATCACGCCCTTCTTCGCCATCTTCGTGAGCACGCTCCTCGCCAGATGRAKCGTGTCGTCCGCCACCTTGAAGTCCTCGATCCGATCAACGTTCGTCGTCTTATTGGGACGGCTGTCGAACACGAACACATCCTGGCCGGCCCCGCCGGTGAGCACGTCCTTGCCCGCGCCGCCGGCGAGCACATCGTTGCCCACCTCGCCCAGGAGCACATCGGCGCCGGACAGCCCCGTGAGCACGTCGTTGC
>NZ_JBFRFB010000027.1:0-17617 GCF_052114605.1 Microvirga sp. 2YAF29 | reverse complement strand
GATCTGAGCCTGTGCGCCGGTGCCGTCGGCATCGTAGTACAAGGCCCCCGTCTTCTTGTCGTAGATCAGGCGGTCGTCCCGATCGTGCGCCTTCGGCCCCTGGTAGAACTCAGCACTCTTGATCACGCCCTTCTTCGCCATCTTCGTGAGCACGCTCCTCGCCAGATGGATCGTGTCGTCCGCCACCTTGAAGTCCTCGATCCGATCAACGTTCGTCGTCTTGTTGGGACGGCTGTCGAACACGAACACATCCTGACCGGCCCCGCCGGTGAGCACGTCCTTGCCCGCGCCGCCGGCGAGCCTGTCGTTACCCGCCTCGCCCAGGAGCACATCGGCGCCGGACAGCCCCGTGAGCACGTCGTTGCCGGCCTCGCCCTCAAGCCGGTCGGCGCCCGCCGTGCCGGTGAGCGTGAACGGCGTGAACTCGACCGCATCCGTCACCTGGAGCGTGAAGCTCTGGCTCACCTCGCCGCCATAGGCATCCCGGGCCACCACCGTCAGGCTGTGGCTGGCCTTCGTCTCGAAATCGAGCGGTCCGGCGAGCACGAGGCTGGTGCCGTCGATGCGGAACGGGCTGCCCGCGGCGAGGCTGTAGCTCAAGCTGTCGCCATCGGCATCCCGGGCCGAGAGCGTGGCGATGAGCGTGCCCGCGAGCGCGGCCTCCGACACCGCCGAGGCCGACAGGCTCAAGGACGTCGGCGCGCTGTTCCAAAGCAGGATGGATTTGTCATCGAACTTGAGCTGGCGGATGTTGCGCAGCAGATCGGTACCGTCGGGGCCTTCCACCGTCCAAGTGCCGTTGCCATTGTTGACGACCTGCGACTGTACCGCGTTCCCGGAAAACCAGGCAGTGTTGAAGCCTGTGCCGCCGTCGAGCGTGTCGTCGCCGCCCCATCCCCCCAGAGTGTCGTTTCCTCCACTGCCATTGAATATGTTGGCGGCTGCATCACCGTACAGCGTATCGTTTCCGCTACCCGCGATGATATTCTCGAAGCCGGTAAGCGTGTCGTCTCCGTATCCCGTATCAAAAGAAAGGCCTTGAATCCTGAGGTCTATGACGACATTGCGGCTACCGGAGAAGACAACCGTGTCGATACCGTCGCCCCCATCCAGCCTATCGTTACCGAGCCCGCCTTCCAGCGTGTCGTTTCCGGCTCCGGCAATGAGAACATTGGCAACGTCATTGCCAATGAGATGATCGTTGCCGCCGTAGCTGGTCACATTCTCGATATTGCGGAGAACATCGAAGCCGGTGTCCGCGCCAACTTTCTGCGCTGTCTGAATGCTTAGATCGACACTGACCGCTGACGCTGAATTCTTCAGGACAATATAGGTGTCGTTGCCGGCACCGCCGTCGATGGTGTCGTCGCCGAGGCCGCCGATAAAAACCTCATCGCCGACTCCACCTAGAGCATTGTCATCCCCGATGTGGAGATCAATTTCCCCTGTTATCCTGCCATGCCGGCCATCGTAAAAATCATCGCCCCAACTAAACGCGATGCCGCCAATAATCTGACCTTCATTAATGATGTGGTCGACCGAGCCAGATCCGCGGATAGCATTGTCACTACCATAAGACTCATTCCGAGGAACTGACTTGATAATACCTCTGTTAATGATTTTATTCAGAGGTCCATCTGACGGAGACGCCAAAAAAATAGCTTCCGTTTCAGCAGAAGCAATAACGCCGTCATTTATAATTCTTGTTCCTGACCCAGTGAGGTAAATTCCGAAGCCAGACGTGGATATTGAGCCCTTATTGATAACTGTCGTACCCAATAAATCCGCTGTCGAACCTATTCCAGTATTACCCGAGTATATGGCTGCAGAAGGACCTACTTCAATCAGGCACCCATGGCCCTGAAGGAGAATGCTTTCATGCCACGCTTTAATAGCCCCATGAACCGAAATCGACACGCCATTATCTAGGGCAACAACGGCGGTGCCGGATGGAGAGTCTAGAACCCCGGTCGTTCCAACGACCAAAGGATCACGCCCCGAAACATTTAATGATGCATTTAAGCTAACGTATGTTGTGATCAATGGCATGGTCATGTCTCCAAGAAGAGAGCTCATGTCATGCCTTCCGCTGCGTCGTCTCCTCTATAAACAAAGGGGGAATAGGCTGTCAGATCAGCGCAAGGTGCGGCAGCGCACGCTAGCGAGAGGCACAATACTTGGCGCCTCAAGGACGCTGGATATTGAAGCAGGCGAGCGCTTTCAATGAGATCGGAAGCTAACGGCCTCCCGCTATACCTGAGCCTCAGTCGCGTACGTCAGATCACGAAGAAGTCCTTGTGGGTCATGGCGAGATTCTTCGACAGTTTGGCGATCTCCACCGCCTTGCCTTCGCCTGAGCCGTCGGCGTCGTAATAGAGAACGCCCTTCTTTTTGTCGTAGATAATGTAGTCGTTCTTGTCCTTGGCCTTGGAGCCGATGGTGAAAAACGCTTTGCTGAGCTGCGCCGGACTGTCCTCCGAGCCCTTCTTACCAAGCTTGGTGAAGACTTTGTTCTCTAGATAGATGCTGTCATCCTTCACGATGAAATCGGCGATCTTGTCGACATTCGTCTTCTTGTTCGGCCTGGTGTCGAACACGAAGACATCGCTGCCGGCGTCGCCGGTAAGCACATCCTTGCCCGCACCGCCATAGAGCGTGTCGTTGCCGCCAGCGCCGAAAAGCCGGTCGTTGCCGGAGAGCCCGAACAGCTTGTCATTGCCGATGCCGCCCGACAGAATATTGCCGCTTCTCGTACCGCTCTGCGTCTCGACGACGTCCCCCACCTGGATCGTGAAGGCCTTCTCGTAGGTTGCGCCGGCCTTGTCCGCCACCTTGACCAGGATTTCGTGCGTCTGCGCCGTCTCGTAATCGATCTTGGCGCCGTCCTTGACCAGAAGCCGCCCATCCGCGCTGACCTCGAAGCGCTCATCGCTGAGCGAGAAGGTGAAGCGGTCGCCGTCATCAGGGTCCGTGGCTGAGAGAAAGCCCACAAGAGTGCCTTTTGCAGCGCCTTCTAGCACCGATGCACTGCTCAGGCCGATATCGTTGGGGGCATGGTTCACCGGCTCCGGTACATCCATGATGGTAACGATGAACTTCTGAGTTGTCGCGCCGCCTTTGCCGTCATCGACGCGCACCCAGACATGGCGCGTCTCATCCGCCCTTACCTGGATGCCGCCTTTGGTCACCAGATCGTATCTGCTTATTCCGTTGCCGGTCGCGATGGCCCGGATCTCGAATTCGCTGGTCGTTGAGACATCATTTCCGTTCTCGTCTACCAGTGTATAGGTGAGCTTGTCGCCATCCGGATCCGTCGCGCTTAAGGTTCCCACTCTGATGGATGCGGCGCTCTCGTTGAGATAGACCGCCAGCGTCAGGCCTGTTGGAGCACGATTGTCATCGGACGGATCGTTGGTGACATTGACCGTGAAAGACTTCTTGGTCGTCCCATTATGTCCATCCGATGCAACGACATGGATCGTGTAGGCACGCACGGCCTGCGCGCCATCGTATTCAAGCACTTTGCCGGGGGCGACTCTGACTTGTCCGTTCTCGTCGATGGCGAACATGCCGCCAGCATCGCCACCGTTCTCGGCCGTGGCGTCGAAGGTCCAAGTGAGGGTGTCGCCATCCTCATCGTCGGCTCGGAGGGTTCCGATGACGGTATTCCCCTCCATGACTCCGCCGGAATAATCCTCCAGCCGCACATTGGCTGGAGCGTCATTCACATTCGTGACAGTGAGCGTTATCTTTTGGATGGTGGAAAGACCACGAGCATCCGTGACTTTGATCCATAGTTCGTAGGTACCAACCTGCGCGTCATCGAGATGAGCCTTGAGCAGGATCTTATTGAAATTACTCTCCGTGCCGATGGCAAAGAACGCATGTCCGCTGGGCAGCGGATCGCCATTTTCATTGGCGACGATCGTGTAAGTGAAGGTATCGCCAATATCGGGATCAAGACCATCCAAAGTCGCGACGACTGCGCCAATACCGGCACCTTCCGCGAGCGTACCGCCGCTGACCGAAACGCCCGTCGGCGCGTGATTGTCATCGGACGGATCGTTGGCGATGTCGATCGTGAAAGTTTTCTTGGTCGTGCCGCCATGGCCATCCGAGGCAACGACGTGAATGGTATAGGAATGAACGGCTCCCGGCCCGTCATATTCCAGTACTTTGCCGGGGGCGACTCTGATCTGTCCGTTCTCGTCGATCACGAACATGCCATTGGCATCGCCACTGTTCTCGGCCGTGGCGTCGAAGGTCCAAGTGAGGGTATTGCCATCCTCGTCGTCGGCTTGGAGGGTTCCGATGGCAGTGCTGCCCTCCATTACCGAGCCTGAATAATCCTCCAGTCGCAGATTGGTCGGAGCGTCATTCACGTTCGTGACAGAAACCGTGACCTTCCGAACGGTGGTAAGCCCGCCAGCGTCCGTAACCTTGATCCACAAATCGTAAGTTCCGACCTGCTCGTCATCGAGATGGGCTTTGAGCAGGATTTTGTCGAAATCCGCTCCTGCGCCGATGGCAAAGAGCGTGTGTCCGCCAGGCAGCGGGTCGCCATCCGCGTTAGCGACGATCTCGTAGGTGAAGGTGTCGTCCACGTTGGAATCCTGACCTTCCAGCGTCGCGACGACTGCGCCAATACCGGCACCTTCCGCGACCGCGCCACCTGTAACCGCAAGGCCTGTCGGCGCGTGATTATCATCGGACGGATCGTTGGTGACGTCGATCGTGAAGGATTTCTTAGTCGTGCCGCCATGCCCATCCGATGCAACCACGTGGAGGGTGTAGGAACGCACGGCCTGCGCACCGTCGTATTCGAGTGTCTTGCCAGGAGCGAGTTTGATGACGCCGTTTTCAATGACGAACATGCCATCGGCATCGCCACCATTCTCGGCAGCGGTATCGAATGACCAAACGATGGAATCGCCGTCCTCATCGTCGGCCTGTAGGGTGCCGATGATCGTGGCTCCCTCCGTGACGCCGCCGGGATATCCGTCGAGACGCACATTAGTCGGAGCGTCGTTCACGTTCGTGACGCTGATAACCACCTTCCGAACGGTGGAGAGGCCGCCAGCATCTGTGACCTTGATCCATAGCTCGTATGTCCCGACCTGCGCATCGTCGAGGTGACCCTTGAGGAGAATCTTGTCGAAACTCCCTCCTGTGCCGACGGCAAAGAGTGCGTGCCCGCCGGGCAGCGGGTCGCCATCCGCATTGGCGACGATTTCGTAGGTGAAGATGTCGCCTGTGTCGGGATCCTGGCCCTCGAGTGTCGCAACGACTGCACCGAGGTCCGCACCTTCCGCGACTGTGCCGCCGCTGAGCGAAACGCCTGTCGGCGCGTGATTGTCATCCGAGAGGTCGTTGGCAACGTTGATCGTGAATGTATGCGTGGTCGTGATGCCAAACGCATTCGTGGCCCTGACGACGATCGTATAGGAATGAACGGCCCCGGGCCCATCGTATTCAAGCACCTTGCCGGGGGCGAGTTTGAGGATGCCATCCTCGATCACGAACATGCCGCCGGCATCGCCGCCATTCTCGGCAGTGGTATCGAAGGACCAAGTCACCTCACCTTGATCGGCTGTGAATGCACCGATCTCGGTTGTACCCTCTACGGCGGGGACATCATCCGTGCTTTCGGCCAGTTTAAGGCCCGAGGGAGGGCTGGCGGCGGCGGCGAGATCGACGATGGAGCCGTCGAACTGGAGAAACTCGATTCCTACGAGCCTGTCTTCGCCATCTCCATCCGACCGTGTATCGACCACGGTGAAGGAGCCGTCCTCATTCCTGGTGATGACGTAATTCTCGCGGCTGCCCGTGAAAACCGACGTATCGTCGCCGTCGCCGCCATCCAGGAGGTCGTTGCCCGCTCCGCCGGAGAGGGTGTCGTTTCCGAGACCCCCCTCGAGGGTATCGTTGCCCTCACCGCTGGTGATCCGGTTGTCGAGGCTGTTGCCGATACCGGTAAAGGGCTGGGAGCCGAGCAGGGTGAGATGTTCGAGATGATCGCCCAGCGTGTAGCTGATCAAGGAGATGACGTGATCTTCTCCCTCATCCTCGCTCTCGGCGATCTCGTCGCCCTCATCGTCGATGAAATAGGTGTCGTTGCCTATTCCACCCCAGAGGATGTCGGCGCCTTCGCCACCGTCGAGCGTGTCTCCTCCATCACCTCCGAACAGCCGGTCGTCACCGCCCTTTCCTTCGAGGAGATTGCCGCTGCCGTTGCTGAAGCTGATGATGTCGTTGTTCAGGTCATTGCCGGTTCCGCGAAGAGAATTTACTCCGCGCAGCTCCAGATTTTCGATGGCGTCGGGAAGCGTAAAGGTCACGAATGTAATGACGTTGTCCTGCCCTTCCCCTGCCGCCTCGATCACTACATCGCCCTCATCGTCGATGTAGTAAGTGTCGTCACCAAGGCCTCCCAGCAGGACATCGGCTCCCTCCCCGCCATCGAGCGCGTTGTTCTGCGCATCTCCGGTGAGAACATTGTCGAGGGAATTGCCGGTCACGCCGGCATTCTCAATGCCGGCCTCTGCGACATCCTCCAGGGAAAGGTGCTCAGTATCGGGATCGAGGCGGTAGATATTCCAGATCGGATCGTACTGATAACCGCTCATCGCCCTACTGCCCCTCGCCATTTGAAGAATGGGCTTTTGCCATTTCTTCTTGGGAAACCCGTCTCACCAGAGAAGGTAAACTTTCATACCTTCTACAAAATGCCCTTGCCGTGCAAGGATATCGTGTTCCTAGCGTTAAGATCTCCCGTCAAGGGCCGTTGCTGGGTTTTGGGGGTGCGTGCGTCACTTTAACCCTTCCCTCACACCCCTGACTTTGCTGAAATTCCCACGCTTCGACCGCCGACCCTCCTGTGCCGTTAAGGTATCGTTAACCCATTCGCCCAGAAACTGAATTTGTTATTCTTCTGACCCAATTGCCAATGCCATGAGCGATCTCCTCATCAGTATCCGCCACGCCAAGCCCGACGATGCGCCGGCTCTGTCGAAGGTGTTCGATGCGGCCTGGCGGGAGGCCTATCTCGGGATCATTCCCGGCATGACCTTGGAGAAGATGCTTGCCCGGCGCGGTGAAAAGTGGTGGCGCTCCACACTCACCCGGGGCCGTCCGCTGGTCGTGATCGATATCGGCCAGGGGGTCGTCGGTTATGCATCATACGGCCGCTGCCGCGACCGCTCCCTGTCGGCGGAGGGTGAGGTCGACGAGCTCTATCTGGCGCCTGAATACCAGGGAATCGGCTTGGGAAGGCGCCTGTTCAAGGCGGTCCTCAACGACCTCCGTCATAACGGAATGAGCCGTGTGGCCGTGTGGGCGCTTGCCGAGAACGAGCGCGCCTGCTCCTTCTATGCGGGCCTCGGCGGGCTCAGCATCGCCAAGGTCGAGGAGCGCATCGGCGGGGCTCCGCTCGCCAAGATCGCCTATCTCTTTCGCTAGCATCGTTTGCAAAAAGTGGTCCCGGTTTTGTCGGCGCGGCCCTTCGGGTCGCGCCTAACGATGCGCTTTTTACAAGGGAGCATCGGATTTATCCCAAAAGTGGGTTCCACTTTTGGGCTCGAGGCTCCGAAACCGCTTTTTGCTTCTTGTTGCCGGAACCCCTTCCGGCTAGAAGCGCCCATCCTTTCGAGAAGCGTAAGCGCTTCCGAGAGCCCTCTTTCGTCGCATTTTCGCCGATGATGAAGCGCCCCCTTCATCGGGAAAATGTTTCAAGCCTTGTTCTGGAGAACAGCTCTATGCGCCTTGATGCGATCCCGACCGGAAAGAACCCGCCGGACGACGTGAACGTCGTCATCGAAGTGCCGCTCGGCGGCGAGCCCATCAAATACGAGATGGACAAGGAATCGGGCGCCCTTTTCGTGGACCGCTTCCTCTATACGGCCATGCGCTACCCGGGGAATTACGGCTTCATCCCGCACACGCTCTCCGGTGACGGCGACCCCTGCGACGTGCTGGTCGCCAATACCCGCGCCATCGCGCCCGGCGCCGTCATGAATGTGCGCCCCGTCGGCGTGCTGGTGATGGAAGACGATGGCGGCCAGGACGAGAAGATCATCGCCGTGCCGTCGAGCAAGCTCACCCAGCGCTACGACCGCGTGCAGAACCACACCGATCTGCCCGAGATCACCCTCAAGCAGATCGAGCATTTCTTCGAGCACTACAAGGATCTCGAGCCCGGCAAATGGGCCAAGATCATCCGCTGGGGTGACGCCGTGGAAGCCCGCCGCCTGATCGTGGAAGCCATTGAGCGGGCGAAGAAGTAAGTCGCACGACGATCGATTCAGCACTCCAAATAAAGAAAGCCCGGCTCAACCAAGCCGGGCTTTCTTGCATTCATGGCACGGGAAATGGCTAAAGCATCTCGCCCCTGAGCAGCCTCGGCGCTTCGTTGCTTCGCAGTCCCGCCGCCTCGCGGATGAAGAAGCGCTTCAGGCCGGGCATCCGGTCCACGAGGCCGAGGCCGAGGTCGCGGATCAGGCGCACGGGCAGCATGTCGTTGGAGAAAAGACGGTTCAGACCGTCCGTCATGACTCCCATGGCGGTGATGTCGGCGCGCCGGGCGCGCTCATATTGGGCCAGCACATCGGCAGCACCGGGATCCATGCCGAGACGCATGGAATCGGTGATGATTTCTGCCAGCACCGCCGCATCGTGCAGGCCAATATTCAGTCCCTGACCGGCGATGGGGTGGATCACATGAGCCGCATCGCCGAGGAGCGCCAAACGCTCAGCCACGAACGAGCGGGCGACGCCGAACGACAGGGGGAAGGCCTGCGGTTTGGTCTCGAAGGCGATCTTGCCGAGTTGCAGGCCGAAGCGCTTTTCGAGCTCGGCCAGAAGATCCTCAGGGCCGCCGCCGAGAAGGGCCGGCACGTTCTCGCTGCGCTCGCTCCACACGATGGAGGAGCGGTGCATGACGGAGCCGTCGGGGCGGGTCTCGTCCTTCAGCGGCAGGATCGCGAAGGGACCGGAGGGCAGAAAATGCTCTACCGCCCTGCCCTCGTGGTCACGTTCATGGGAAATGGTGGCGACGATACCAGACTGGCGATAGGGCCAGGAAATCCAGCCGATGCCGGCCTGCTCGCGCAGACGCGAACGACCTCCGTCGGCGGCCACGAGAAGGGACGCAGACAGCTTTTCGCCGTCGCTCAAGGCAATCTCGGTGCGCGCGCCCTGCACGGAGAACCCGGCAACGCCTTCAGGGCGCAATTCCACACCGGCCTCGCGGCAGGCATCGAGCAGCAAAGCCGTGAGGTCGCCGGAGGTGATCATGTGGGCGAAGGGCTCAGCCCCATCTACCGTGCCCTCGAAGGTGAGGAAAGTGGGGCGCACCGGGTCCTGGAGGCTGGAATCGGTGATCACCATGTCGAGGATCGCTTGAGCTTTGTCGGTGACCGCGCCCCAGACGCCGAGCGCTTCCATCATCCGCCGCGCTGCCGCCGCGATGGCATAGGAGCGCTTATCGCCATGCGGGTCGCGCTTGAGCGCGGGATCGCACATGACCACATCCACGCCGCCGTCCAGCGCTCGCTTGAGGGCGAGCGAGAGCGTCAGGCCAGCCAAGCCACCACCTGCAATGACAATGCGCGAGACATCTGCGGTCATGGCTCTCTCCTTCAAGCTCCGGCTCTGGGTGTCGATCATTGGAACAACGGCGTCAAGCACAGAAGGGGAAGCTCTCGGAGGCCCCTTCTGTTCGCCAATAAGACTGTATAAGAGACGCTATACAGTCTCTATAGAGAAGGGGTCGTATATGTTGATCGCGTCGAACAGAAAGCCTTCATTAGCGAAGAAGATTTGGATCGTATGCCTTTTCCTGACGATGCCTGTTATGGCCCTCACTCTGATCCGAGATTAAGGCATTAGCCTGCGTTCATCTACACGGTGCGTTCTTTGGTAGGCCAGAACCCGCCCTTGACCTTCCTGGCAGGCTCCCCGATGGATGAAGCTTCCTCAAGAGGATAATCTTTCCATGTCCCGCGCCGTCTCCGAACTTCTCACCATTCTCGATCTCGAGCAGCTGGAAGTGAACCTGTTTCGCGGGCAGAGCCCCAAGAGCGGATGGCAGCGGGTCTTCGGCGGGCAGGTGATCGGCCAGTCGCTCGTGGCCGCGACCCGCACGGTGGACGGGCGCCATCCCCATTCGCTCCATTGCTATTTCATGCTGCCGGGCGATCCCAAGGTGCCGATCATCTACGAGGTGGACCGCATCCGCGACGGCAAGAGTTTTACCACGCGGCGCGTGGTGGCGACCCAGCACGGACAGGCGATCTTCGCCATGTCGGCCTCCTTCCAGGTCGATGAAGGCGGCTTCGAGCACCAGGCCGAGATGCCGAAGGTGCCGCGCCCCGACGAGCTGCCGAGTGAGGAAGAGGTCAAAGGCGGCCTCATCCTCAAAATGCCGGAGCCCATGCGCACCTATTACGAGCGCGAGCGCCCTCTCGAAATCCGTCCCGTGGAGATCGAACGCTATACGTCCCGCGAACCGGGCGAGCCGCGTTTCCATGTGTGGATCAAGACCACGGGACGCCTGCCGGACGATCCGGCCATCCACCAATGCGTGCTGGCCTATGCCTCGGACATGACGCTTCTCGATACGTCCCTCATCCCCCATGGCCATACGGTCTTCGACCCGACGATCCAGGCGGCGAGCCTCGATCACGCCATGTGGTTCCACCGCCCCTTCCGTGCAGACGAATGGCTGCTTTACGCGCAGGACACCCCCAACGCCTCCAGCGCCCGCGGCTTCTCGCGCGGACTTATTTTTAAGCAGGACGGCACCCTTGTTGCCTCGGTTGCGCAGGAAGGTCTCATCCGCGACCGGTCCGCTTAAGCAGTCTGACTAATTTTTGTGCAAACAGGCTGATTCTTGGCCCATTTTTGCCTGCCTAGGAAAGAGGCAGAGCCCTTTCCCTTGAGCCTGCAAGCGTTGGCATAGTTATTGCATATCCCCTTCCCGACACCTGCCAGCACGGCGGGTTCGTGTGGAAACCGTTGCCCGAGTTTTTCGGGCCAGCGTCTCAAAGGGGGCAAGCCCATGAAAATCGTGATGGCGGTCATCAAGCCGTTCAAGCTGGAAGAGGTGCGCGATGCGCTCACCGCTCTCGGCGTGCATGGCCTCACCGTGACCGAGGTGAAGGGATATGGACGGCAGAAGGGTCATACCGAGATCTATCGTGGCGCCGAATACGCCGTGAGCTTCCTGCCGAAGATCAAGATCGAAGTGGCCGTGGCGAGCGACCTCGTCAACCAGGTGATCGACGCGATCACGGCGGCGGCGCGCACGGGCCAGATCGGCGATGGCAAGATCTTCGTCACGTCGCTCGAGAAAGCGGTTCGCATCCGCACGGGCGAGACCGATGTCGACGCCCTGTAATCCTCTGAAATCAAAATTGCCCGGAGATTTGAATCCGATGAAGTTCCGTCACCTCATTCTGCCCGCGCTCGGTGCGCTGGCGCTCGGCCTGATGGCCGTTGAACCATCCTTTGCTCAGGCCCCCGCAGTCCCAGCAGCGGCCGCTCCCACCGTCGACAAGGGCGATACCGCGTGGATGCTCGTCTCCGCGCTTCTCGTGATCCTCATGACGATCCCCGGCCTCGCGCTGTTCTATGGCGGCCTCGTGCGCACCAAGAACATGCTGTCCGTGCTCATGCAGGTCTTCGCGGTGTTCAGCCTCGTGTCCATCCTGTGGGTGTTCTACGGCTATTCGCTCGCCTTCACCTCGGGCGGCGAAGGCACGCTCGGCGCCATCATCGGCGGCTTCTCGAAGGCGTTCCTCGCCGGCGTGACCACCGATTCCACCGCCGACACCTTCACCAAAGGCGTCGCCATTCCGGAATTCACCTTCATCGCCTTCCAGCTTACCTTCGCGTGCATCACGCCTGCCCTGATCGTCGGCGCCTTCGCCGAGCGCATCAAGTTCTCAGCCGTGCTGCTGTTCACGGGTCTGTGGTTCACCTTCGTGTACCTGCCGATCGCGCACATGGTGTGGTTCTCGGAAGGCTATCTCTTCGGCCTTGGCGCTCTCGATTTCGCGGGCGGCACCGTCGTTCACATCAACTCGGGCGTGGCAGGCCTCGTCGGCGCCATCCTCATCGGCAAGCGCATCGGTTACGGCCGTGACCTGCTGGCCCCGCACTCCCTGACCCTCACCTTCGTCGGCGCATGCCTTCTGTGGGTCGGCTGGTTCGGCTTCAATGCCGGCTCGAACCTGGAGGCCACGGGCGGCGCTGCTCTGGCACTCCTCAACACCATCCTCGCCCCCGCCGCTGCGGGCCTCGCCTGGATGACGGTCGAGGCTCTCCACAAGGGCAAGGCCTCGCTGCTCGGCATCGCCTCGGGCGCCGTCGCGGGCCTGGTCGCCATCACGCCGGCTGCGGGTCTCTCCGGCCCGATGGGCTCCATCGTGCTCGGCCTTGTTGCCGGCGTGGGCTGCTACTTCGCCGTGACCTCGGTGAAGAACGCTCTCGGCTATGACGACGCGCTCGACGTGTTCGGTATCCACGGCATCGGCGGCATCATCGGGGCCATCGGCACGGGCATCGTGGCCGCTCCCGCGCTCGGCGGCTACGGCGTCGGCGAGTACTCGATCGGCGGCCAGGTGTGGACGCAGATCATCGCGGTCGTGGTCACCCTCGTGTGGACCGGCATCGGCTCCGTGGTGCTCTTCAAGATCGTCGAGCTCGTCACCGGCCTGCGCGTCTCGCATGACCAGGAGCGCGAAGGCCTCGACCTCGCCGATCACGGCGAGCGCGCCTACAATTACTGAGCATTGGATCTCAAACAAATCATCTGCATCGCGCGAGTGGGTGTGCTCGCGCGATGCGGCAACGAAGCCTTCCAGAGGCTCGAAAAGGAAAAGCCCCGACCGCAAGGCCGGGGCTTTTCTTATGCGTGCTTTCACTTGGGTCATCCCGGACGGAGCGCAGCGCCGGGATGACACGCACAAACATCACCCGTTCTTGATCAACTGCTTCAACTTGGAGCGGCGGATTTCCGCCGATTCCTGGAAGTTCGAGGTGCCGTAAAAATCGCCCTTGCTGTCCATCAGGAAGATCGTGGCCGAGTGATCCATGGTGTAGCCGGAATCGGTGGGCACCTTGCGGTAATAGATCTTGTACTCTTTCGCGACAGCGGCGATCTCGTCATCCGTTCCGGTCAATCCGACGATGCGCGGATCGAAGGACGAGAGATAGGTTTTCATCAGTTCCGGCGTGTCCTGCGCGGGATCGACGGTGATGAAGGCGACCCGCACCTTGTCCGAATCCTTCTCTAACGATTCCAGATCCTGCGTGAGATCGTAGAGCGTCGTCGGGCATACTTCCGGACAATGGGTGAAGCCGAAGAACACCGCGAAGGGCTTGCCCTTCAGATCGGCATCGGTGAACGGCTTGCCCTCGTGCGAAGTCAGTTTGAACGGCCCGCCGATCGGCACGCGACCCGCGTTCTGCTGCTGTTGCGGCTGCAGCAGCAAGATCATCGTCACGATGAGAACGGAGAGGCCCGCGAGAAACACCGCAAGCGGGAGAATGAGCGAACGCTTGAATGCCATCGTCTGTCTCCTGTCAGTGATGCTTGTGCTCGGCGGCGGGCGCTCCGCCCATGCCGCGCACGCTGTATTCCACGTTCACCGCTCCGGCCTTCTCGAACACGAGCGTGCCCTTGATCGTCTGGCCTTCCTTCAGCGGCTCCTTCAGGTCCATGAACATGAGGTGGTATCCGCCGGGCTTGAATTCGACGGTCGCGCCGGGCTTGATCTCAAGCCCGCCCTGAACCTGCTTCATGCGCATGACGTCGTTCTCGAGCGACATCTCATGCACCTCGACCCGAGAGGCACCAGTGAACGAGCCGCCGGTGAGCCGGTCCGGCGTCGAGCCCGTATTGGTGATGCGAAGATAACCGCCGCCGACCTTCGCACCGCCGGGGGTTGCCCGCGACCAGGGCTGATCGATGGTGAGCGCGCCGACCTTCTGCTGCGAGGGCGTGGCCGCCTGCTGCGCGGTGCTCTCGGCGGCGACGATACGCACGCCCGGTGCCGGCGATTCGAGGCTGTGCGGGTCCTGGCCGTCGGCTGGCACCTGCACCCATTCGTTCACGCCCTTGGCGCATTCCTGCACGACGGGAAAATACACCGTCGCGCTGGGCTGGTAGGCATCGGTGAAGCGGACCTGGAAGACGAATTCATCGTAATGGCCGTCTTCGAGGGAGCCGCTCCAGACGATGTCGGTCACACCTTCCGACACCGCCTCGCCGTTGACCTGATAGGCCTTCACATAGGCGCCCTTGGCGGTCTCGAGCTTCCAGCCGGCTTTCGGCATCGGCTTGACCGCGACGATGCCCTCGGGGATGCGCACGCGCACTTTGGTGGTGGGCTCACCGCCGCAGCCATGGCCGATACGCATGACGGCCTTGAAGGTGGAGTTGGGCTTCGCCTGCGCGTTCTCAAACGTCACATGAGCGAAAGCGGGAGCGGAAACGGCGATAAAGGCAGCCGCCAGAAGCGCGCCACTGGTACGGGAAGTCAGCATGGAATGTGTATCCTGCGAGAGTTCGGTTGATTGAATCGAGACGTGCAATCAGCCGAGGCGCGGCGGCGCGCGCGAACCCAGGGGCAGGATTTTCGGAGTTGGGAGCGAAGCGAAGAAAGACGGAGGCTGAACGGCTTCGGCACTCGCCGGTTTGAGACGGGTGACGGAGACGGCAACCGGCGCAGGTCCTGCGGCGCCCGATCCGTGGCAGCCGACAAGGCAGCACAAGCCATCATGGGACGCGGCGGGCGAATGATCCGGGGCCGTCTGACCATCCTGCAGGCAAAGCACGCCCTCAGGCCCAGCGGCGGCGACCGCATGGGATGCGCCCGCGAGCGAGACGAGCACCGTCTGCAGCACCAGCGCATAAGCGAGCAGCGCCGCCAGAGCGACGCGCTTCCAGCAAGTGATGGAGGCCCGTTTCGTCATGGCCGGGACACTGGTCTTTTCGATGCCGCTCGTCAACAGCTCGGAGAGCTTATGAGCACAGCGCTGTTCCCTCCCCGCAGGTGGAGGGAAAACACCCGCAGCATCACGAAATCCCACCCGCCATTTTTTCGCCGCCGGTCGCTTAGGGTTAATAGGCCCTTAACCCGTGCCGCGTAGGCTCTGTGCCAAGATTGCCTAGTTCCTGGTTTTTCAGAGTGGTTTGATGCGTACGGCCCGCCGTTCTTCTTCCGCCTATGACGGCCTCTTCTCCGCCCTGAGAGCCATGCTGGCCCGCCGGGCGCAGGAGTTGACCGGCCTGTGCTTCGTCGCCCTCGCGGGCGCCGTGGCGGTGGCGCTCGCCACCTGGTCCGTGGACGATCCGAGCCTGAACAACGCCACCGACATGCCCGTGCGCAACATGCTGGCTTGGCCCGGCGCCATCGTGGCCGACCTGCTGATGCAGCTTTTAGGCCTCGGCGCCATCGCGGCCCTCCTGCCCCTGGCGCTCTGGGGCTGGCGGCTCATGAAATCCGGCGAGCTGGGACGCGGGCAGCTGCGATTTGCCCTTTGGATCATGGGCGTGGGCGCTGCCACTGCGCTTGCGAGCGCCATGCCCGCCACCGACCGCTGGCCCCTGCCCACGGGCCTCGGCGGCGTGGTCGGCGATGCGCTTCTCACCGGCGCGAAGGCGATCACCGGCCTGTCCACCGGTCCGGCCCATGCGATCCTCGGCATCGTCTTCGCCACCATCGCTATCTTAAGCCTCACCGCCGCGTGCAGCCTCAGCCCGGTCGATGCACGGCATGAGGAAGAGCCCGACGAGATGGAAGCGCCGCTCCCCGTCAAGCGCCGCAGGATCGCCGATCAGGACGAGGCGGACGAGACCGGCCACGATGAGCCCGGCTGGGGAATCGTGTCCCTCGGCGCCCTCGCCCACGGCTTCATGAGCCTGCGCGCCAGCGCTCGCCGCTGGCGTGAGAACCGCCATGCTCCGATGGAAGATGAGGAATACGAGGAGGTCGCGCCGCCCCTTCGCCAGGGCCGCAACGGCACCCAGATGCGCCGAGAGTCCACCCTCGACTCACCGCTGCGTGCCGCGCGGACCACGCCCATCGCCGTTCCGGCTTACGAAGAGGACGAGGACGCGCCCTGGGATGATGAGCCCATGGCCGAGGCCGTGCCGCGCGCCGTGCGTCCCGAGCCCGCGCCGACCCGGGTCGCGCCCGCTCATACGGCGCCCAGGCCCGGCAAGCGCATGGCGCGAGAGGCCCAGCCGTCCCTGCTCGACGAGGCGAATTATCCCGGGCCTGTCGTGACGTTGTACGAGCTTGAGCCTGCGCCTGGGACGAAGTCGTCGCGGGTGATCTCGCTGGCCGACGACATCGCGCGCTCGATGAGCGCGGTCTCGGCCCGCGTCGCCGTGGTCCAGGGCCGCAACGCCATCGGCATCGAGCTGCCCAACCACAAGCGCGAGACCGTTTACTTACGCGAGCTCCTCGCCTCCCAGGACTTCGAGACCTCCAAGCAGAAGCTGGCGCTCTGCCTCGGCAAGACCATCGGCGGCGAGCCTGTCATCGCCGATCTCGCCCGCATGCCCCACCTGCTGGTGGCCGGCACCACCGGCTCGGGCAAGTCGGTCGCCATCAACACCATGATCCTGTCGCTCGTCTACCGGATGACCCCGGCCGAGTGCCGCCTGATCATGGTCGACCCCAAGATGCTCGAGCTCTCCGTCTATGACGGCATCCCGCATCTGCTCACCCCCGTGGTCACCGACCCGAAGAAGGCGGTGGTCGCCTTGAAGTGGGCGGTGCGCGAGATGGAGGACCGCTACCGCAAGATGTCGAAGCTGGGCGTGCGCAACATCGACGGCTTCAATGCCCGCGTCTCCGAGGCCAAGGCGAGGGCTGAGACCATCACCCGCACGGTGCAGACCGGGTTCGACCGCGAGACCGGCGAGGCGGTGTACGAGGATGARGTGATGGATCTCGAGCCGTTGCCGTATATCGTGGTGATCGTCGACGAGATGGCCGATCTGATGATGGTGGCGGGCAAGGAGATCGAAGGGGCGATCCAGCGCCTGGCGCAGATGGCGCGTGCCGCCGGCATCCACGTGATCCTGGCCACCCAGCGGCCTTCCGTTGACGTGATCACCGGCACGATCAAGGCGAACTTCCCGACCCGGATCTCGTTCCAGGTGACCTCGAAGATCGACTCTCGCACGATTCTGGGCGAGATGGGGGCCGAGCAGCTCTTGGGCCAGGGCGACATGCTGTACATGGCCGGCGGCGGGCGGATCACGCGCGTGCACGGGCCGTTCTGCTCGGACGAGGAGGTCGAGCATGTGGTGGCGCATTTGAAGCGCCAGGGCCGCCCGCAATATCTCGAGGCGGTCACCGCCGACGAGGAGGAAGCGGCGGCGCCCGATACGGCGGTGTTCGACCAGGGCGAGTTCGGGGCGCCGGGCGGCGACCTGTACGACCAGGCGGTGGCGGTGGTGTTGCGGGACAAGAAGGCTTCGACGAGCTACATCCAGCGTCGGCTGCAGATCGGCTACAACCGGGCGGCCTCGCTGATGGAGCGGATGGAGAACGAGGGCATCGTCGGGCCCGCAAACCATGCCGGTAAACGCGAAATCCTG
>NZ_JBFRFB010000026.1:0-21052 GCF_052114605.1 Microvirga sp. 2YAF29 | reverse complement strand
GGTCCTGCTGTGGGTGTCGCAAGCCCGTTGACAGGAGGCCCTCCGCTGAAAGACGCGGTGTACGCCTAAAAAAGCCGTGCGCGGGGAGCCGTCAGGTTCTCAACACAAACACACACACGAGCCGGACGCCTCCTCGCGCCCTCCCTCGACCCAATAACCCTCGGGCGAAACACGCCGCGAGGCCGCTCCCCCATGTTCTTTGACAGCATGTCGAACGCCCGAGCGGACAGAGCGTTATCCTAACCTGACACGTTACCCTGCCACCCTATATTCCATTCATGGCGTTGCGCTCCACCGACATCCTCACCCAGACTCCGCAAGGGCTCTATTGCCCCCTCGGCGACTTCCATATCGATCCGGTTCACCCGGTGAAACGGGCGCTGATCACTCATGGTCATTCGGACCATGCCCGCTCCGGCCACCGCTCCGTCATGGCGACGCGGGAGACGCTGCTGATCATGGGCGTGCGCTACGGCGAGGACTTCGCGGGAGCGACCCAGGAAGCCCGCCTTGGCGAGAGCATCCGCATCAGTGACGTGACCGTCCGCTTCACGCCCGCCGGTCATGTTCTGGGCTCCGCGCAGATCACTATCGAGGCCGGCGGCACCCGCGTCGTGGTATCGGGCGATTACAAGCGCGCGGAGGATCCGACCTGCCTGCCCTACGAAGTCGTGCCTTGCGATGTCTTCATCACCGAGGCGACCTTCGGCCTTCCCGTCTTCCGCCATCCGGACACCCGCGACGAGGTGCGAAAGCTGCTCGATTCCGTCGCGCTCTTTCCCGAGCGCGCCCATATCGTCGGCGCCTATGCGCTCGGCAAGGCGCAACGGGTCATGGCATTGCTTCGAGAGGAAGGCTACGACAAGCCGATCCATCTCCACGGCGCCATGGAGCGCCTGACGGAATTCTACAAATCCGAAGGCGTGCCTTTGGGCGAAACACCGAAGGTGGTGGCCGCCGAGCGCTCAAAGCTCGCGGGCGCTATCGTACTCTGCCCGCCCTCCTCTATTCAGGACATCTGGTCCCGCCGTTTCCCCGATCCGGTGACGTGCTTCGCCTCCGGCTGGATGCGCGTTCGGGCGAGAGCCCGCCAGAAGGGCGTGGAATTGCCTCTCGTGATCTCCGACCATTCCGATTGGGACGATCTCTGCCGCACGATCCAGGATACGGGTGCCGGCGAGGTCTGGGTTACCCATGGCCAGGAAGACGCCCTCGTCCATTGGTGCACGACCCACGGCATCAAGGCGCGCCCGCTGCATATGCTGGGCTATGGCGACGAGGGCGAGGCGGAGGAAGGCCCCCACCCTCCCCTTGAGGGGGAGGGTCGCGAGCAAAGCGAGCGGGGTGGGGTGGGAAGCGCCAACATTGACGAAGGTCGCTCTATCCACCCCACCTCGGCTCTTCGAGCCGATCCTCTCCCACGCAAGTTGGGTGTTCCCGACTCGCGCAAAGATAAGCCGCTCTCGGGAACACCCGAGAGCGGAGGGGAGGATAAAGAGGAAGGCGCGGATGGAGGCACGGCATGAACCGTTTCGCCGCCCTCCTCGACCGGGTGATGTTCGAGCCGCGCCGCAATGCGAAGCTGCGGCTGCTGATGGATTATTTCAGCCACACGCCCGATCCCGAGCGCGGTTATGCGCTCGCCGCCATGACGAGCGCCCTCATGTTCAAGGAGGCCAAGCCCGGCCTGATCCGCGGCCTCGTGGAGGAGCGCACCGATCCTGAGCTGTTCCGCATGTCCTACCATTATGTGGGCGATCTGGCCGAGACGGTGGCCCTGATCTGGCCCGCGCCGGGGCATGAAAGCGTAGCCCCCGCCTCAGACGACATCCCGGCCATCGGCCACAACAACCCACCGCCCCACGTCCCAAGCCTCACGGAAGTCGTGGAAACCCTCGCCACCACCGGCAAGAGCGACCTCCCCGCCAAGGTCGCGGGCTGGCTCGACGCTCTCGATGAGACCGGGCGCTGGGCGCTGCTGAAGCTTATTACGCGGGAACTGCGCGTCGGTGTCTCGGCCCGGCTTGCCAAGACGGCGGTTGCTCAGCTCGGCGGGTTCGAGGCCGACGAGGTGGAGCTGATCTGGCACGGGCTGGAGCCTCCTTACGAGGAGCTTTTTGCCTGGGTCGAGGGCAAAGGCCCCAAGCCCGAAACCAGCAATCCGGCGCCGTTCCGTCCGCCGATGCTCTCGCATCCGCTCGAGGACGAGGATTTCCCGAAGCTCGACGCCTCCGATTTCCTCGCCGAATGGAAATGGGACGGCATCCGCCTGCAAGCCGTGTCAGGCCACGCAACCGCTGGCCGTCCGGTGAGGCGCATCTATTCCCGCACGGGCGAGGACGTTTCCGGTGCATTTCCCGATCTGATGGAGGCGTTGGCTTTCGACGGCACTATCGATGGGGAATTGCTGATCGTGCGTGAAGGCCGTGTACAGACATTCAACGTGCTCCAGCAACGCCTGAACCGGAAGGCCGTGACGCCAAAGCTCATCGCGGAATTCCCGGCTCACTTACGGGTCTACGACATCCTGACCGAAGGCGAGGAGGATCTGCGCGACCTGCCCTTCGTGGAAAGACGCAAACGGCTCGAAGCTTTGGTTGCCCGCCTCGACGATCCGCGCATCGACCTGTCGCCCATGGTGCCGTTTTCGAGTTGGGAGGATCTCGCGGCTGCACGGTCGGACCCAGCTTCTATGGGCGCGGGCCTTGATGCGGACGCCATCGAAGGGTGCATGGTGAAGCGGGCGAACAGCCCCTATCTCCCCGGGCGTCCCAAGGGCTATTGGTACAAGTGGAAGCGCGATCCCTACCTCGTGGACGCGGTGATGATGTATGGCCAGCGCGGCCATGGAAAGCGCTCGTCCTTCTACTCGGACTACACCTTCGGTGTCTGGCGCGATGGACCGGATGGCGAGGAGCTGGTGCCCGTGGGCAAGGCCTATCATGGCTTCACGGACGAGGAGTTGGTGAAGCTCGACCGCTTTGTCCGAAACCACACGGTCAAGCGCTTCGGGCCGGTACGCGAGGTGGAATACGGCAAGGATCGCGGCCTCGTGCTGGAAGTTGCCTTCGAGGGACTGCAGCGCTCGACCCGGCACAAATCCGGCGTGGCCATGCGCTTTCCGCGGATCAATCGCATCCGCTGGGACAAGCCCGCGGCGGAGGCCGACCGGCTCGAGACCCTGGAGAAAATCCTTGAGCGCGGCGAGCAGGAGGTTCATCCCCTGAAGGCTCAGAAGGGCTAAGGAGACCGACCATGCTGAACGTGGAAACCCTTTTCGATGGCAGCGTGACCCAACAGGTCCATGGCCGCCTGCTCGTGAAGACCCAGGGCCAGGGCTTCACCGAGATCACGGAGGCCGTTTCCCGCTGGGTCTTCGGCACGGGCGTCCTGCATGGCCTCCTGACCATTTTCTGCCGCCATACCTCGGCTTCCCTGATGATCCAGGAGAATGCGGACCCTGAAGTGCGTCAGGATCTGTTGAAGGCCTTTGATCGCCTTGCCCCACGGGATGCAGGCTATATCCACACGGCCGAGGGGCCGGACGACATGCCAGCCCATATCAGGACCGCCCTCTCCGGCGTTTCCCTGAGCATCCCGGTCATGGAGGGCCAGATGGCGCTCGGCACCTGGCAGGGCATTTACCTCGTGGAGCACCGGGACAGACCCCATAGCCGGGACCTTCTGCTCCATCTGATCGGGGCGTAATCCACATGCTTGCGTAGCCTTGCCCCTGAACTTTCCAGTAGAATCGCCGTGCATTTTTATTGCCGCCTTGCTATTTCACCGGGGAACCGGCTAAGCCTCACCGACGCCCCCCGTGGGAGAAGACACACGTGCAAAGTCAAACCACCACGATCATCATTGCCGACGACCATCCGCTGTTCCGTGGCGCCTTGAGGCAAGCCGTTGCCTCGGTAATGCCGCAGGCCCGCGTGGTCGAGGCAAGTGGCATGGATGAGCTGAACGCCTCACTGGGCCAGGAGCGGGATGTCGACCTGATCCTCCTCGACCTGACGATGCCAGGCGTGCAGGGCTTTTCCGGCCTGATGTCGCTCCGAGCCCAGTTTCCCGAGCTTCCGGTCGTGATCGTGTCCGCAACGGAAGAACCTCAGGTGATCCGCCGCGCCATGGATTTCGGCGCCTCCGGCTTCATTCCCAAATCCATCGACATCGACAGCATCGGTGGCGCCATCCAGGCGGTTCTGGCCGGCGATACATGGACGCCGCCGGATGTGGACCTCTCCGCTGCCGAGGACGTGGAAACCGCCGATCTCGTGCGCCGTCTCGGCACCCTCACCCCGCAGCAGGTGCGCGTGCTGACCATGCTCTCGGAAGGCCTGCTCAACAAGCAGATCGCCTACGAGCTCGGCGTGTCGGAAGCGACCGTGAAGGCCCACGTTTCCGCCATTCTCGACAAGCTCGGCGTCGACAGCCGCACCCAGGCCGTCATCGCGGCCTCGAAGATAGGCGTCACGCAGCGCCCCTCCCCGGCCGGGGCCGACTAAAGCCCCTCCACAAAGGCATCGATCCGCGACAGCGCCTGCTCTGACAACGCGCTGTCGAAGCGGATGAATACGTGGCAGCCGCCTGGCCAGACCGCGAGTTCGGTCCGGTTGCCGGCGGCTGCGTAGCGGGATGCCATGAAGAGCGTGTCGTCGAGGAGCATGTCCTTGGTGCCCACCGAGAACAGGGTCGGCGGCAGGCCCTTCAGATCCGCAAAGAGGGGCGAGATATCGGGATTGGTCCGATCTTCCACATGGCCGACGAAATTGTTGGCGAAGGCCTGCACATCGGCGGTGTTGAGGATCAGCCGCTCAGGTCCCCAATGCCGCACACTCGGCGTGAGGTCGAGGTCGTAGCAGCCCGCGAAGAGGTTCGCGCCTCGGAAAGGCTTGAGGCTGTGCCTGTCGCGCAGGCGAAGAATTGTGACGGCGGAGAGATGCGCACCAGCCGATTCACCGCCGATGAACAGGCGCGATGTGCCGAACCGACTCTCGGCCTCCCGGATCACCCAAAGCGCCGCCGCCTCGCAATCGTCCGGCCCTGCCGGGTAAAGATTCTCGGGGGCAAGTCGGTACTCCACCGACACGACCGCAAGGCCGCAGCGATCGGCAAGCCTGTCGAGCCAGGGATCCTGCTCATCCGCCGTACCCCAGGTCCAGCCGCCACCATGGATATGAAGATAGACGCCGCGCGGGTTTTCAGGAGAGATGATCCGCAACGGGATGGGCCCGGCGGGTCCATCGATCTCGATCACCTTGGCCTTCGGGCTTAAGCTCATCAGCGGGAACGGCCCGAGACCCTGCCGCCGGCGCTCCCGCACCAGAGCCGGGGGAACGGACATCGGGTCCGGCAGGACGGAGAGTTTCGCCACGATATCGGCGTTCTGGGCATGGATTTCGTCGCTGACGGCGGAAGGATCGAAGAGAGCAGGATCAATCATGCGAAACTCAGGGTGGTTGCGTTCGACGCCTAGCCTTGCGATGAAGCACACGCAATTGCGCAGGTCCAGTTACGCTTTCTGACGAGATTGAGGATATGTCCAATCTGACCCGGTTTCTTGGCGGCTCGCCCGGCTCTGTCCTGGTGAAGCTCGTCTTCCTGTCGCTTCTGGTGGGCGCCTTCATGGCCTTCCTCGATATCACTCCTCTAGGATTGATCGAGGGCCTGTTCGATTGGATCAGCTCCGTCCTGGATCTTAGCCTCGAGACCGTGCAGAAGGTCGGCATGTGGGCGCTCTACGGCGCCGTGATCGTCGTGCCGCTCTGGCTGATCTCCCGGTTCTTCGGCCGGAATTAGTCCTTCCCATGCACGGCTCCGTCACCCCCCGGCGCATCGACGTCACGCATTGGCG
Organism: Microvirga sp. 2YAF29; assembly: GCF_052114605.1. Taxonomy (NCBI): domain Bacteria; kingdom Pseudomonadati; phylum Pseudomonadota; class Alphaproteobacteria; order Hyphomicrobiales; family Methylobacteriaceae; genus Microvirga; species Microvirga sp. 2YAF29. The sequence goes on along the minus strand of NZ_JBFRFB010000026.1, from coordinate 15,195 downwards.
CGTTCTGGCCCTGGCCCTGCCGATGACCCTGTCGCATGTGACGACGCCCCTGCTGGGGCTCGTGGATGCGACGGTGATCGGGCGGCTTGGGGAAGCGCACCTTCTCGGCGCGGTGGCGCTTGGAGCCGTCATATTCGATTTCGTGTTCTGGAGCTTCGGCTCGCTGCGCATGGCGACCGCTGGCCTGACGGCACAGGCAACCGGTGCCGGCAACGCGCATGAGGTCGACCTGACCCTCGCCCGCGCCTTCCTGGTGGCCGGGGTCACAGGCCTTCTCCTGATCCTGCTGCAATGGCCCATCGCGACCATTGCCTTCCCGATGGTAGGCGCAAGCCCTGCCGTGACAGATGCCCTTTCGACCTATTTCTTTATTCGGATTTGGGCCGCGCCCTTTACGCTTGCAAATTACGTAATCCTCGGATCGACCCTCGGTCGCGGACGCACGGATCTCGGCCTTCTGCTGCAGGTGGCTATCAATATCGCCAATATCCTTTTGACCGCAGGTCTTGTTCTCGTGTTCGAACTCGGCATTGCGGGCGCGGCTATCGGCACGGCGATCGCGGAAGTGTTCGGCGTCGGTCTCGGTATTCTGGTGCTGCGGCGGCTCGGCTCGAACCCATTTGCCGTGACATGGCACGAGGTTCTGAACCGCGCGGCATTCCTTCAGACGCTCGCCATGAATCGGGACATCATGATCCGCAATGTGACGCTGATCCTGGCCTTCTCGATCTTCAGCGCTTTGGGCGCTCGCGCGGGCGACGTGACGCTCGCAGCCAATGCGGTGCTCTATAACATTTTCCTGATCGGCGGATATTTCCTCGACGGCTTCTCGACCGCTGCGGAAACTCTCTGCGGACAATGCATTGGCGCGCGCGATGAGCGCGGCTTCCGGCGTACCATTCAACTGAATGTCGGCTGGTGCCTCGGTTTCGGCCTCGTGGTTTCGGGACTCTTCTTGGTCGGAGGAGGGATGTTCATTGATTTCGTCTCGACCAATCCGGATGTGCGCAGCTTCGCGCGTGAATACTTGATCTTCGCCGCGCTGACGCCGTTACTAGGCGCGGTCGCCTTCGTCTTCGACGGCATCTATACAGGCGCGACCTGGACCCAGGCCATGCGCAATCTCATGCTGATCTCATTCGCTGCTTACGCCGCCGTCCTGCTGCTTGCCGGGGAGCTCGGGAACGTGGCTATATGGATCGCGCTCATGACGTTCCTGAGCGCACGCGGGATCGGGCAGGTTCTGCTTTACCCAAGACTGGCGCGGAAGACCTTCGCCAGCCTAAAGCCGGCAAGCGCTTAAAATCGTCCCTGCGCAATCGCCACCGCATCGCGCCCGATGGTTTGAACAAGCGAGGTCTTCTCCTGCTCGATCTTCTGCACGAGACCGCGCTTTATCTCACCGACGAGACCCGGGCCCTTGTAGACCATGGCGGAATAGAGCTGCACGAGGCTGGCGCCCGCGCGGATCTTCGCCCAGGCGGCATCGGCCGAATCCACGCCGCCGACACCGATGAGCGGAATTTTGCGCTCCACCCGCTGGAAGGCTTCCGCGAGCAGCTTAGTGGAGGGCACGAAAAGCGGCTTGCCCGACAAACCGCCTGTCTCCGAAGCCAGCCCCTTTTCCTTGAGGCTGTCGGGACGAGCGATGGTCGTGTTGGATACGGTCAGCCCATCGATGCCGCGCTTGAGCGCGGTGGCGACGATAGCGTCGAGCGCCTCGAGGGAAATGTCGGGCGCGATCTTGAGCAGGATCGTTGTATGTCTGCGCCCCTCATCCGCTTTGTCTCGCGCCTCGATGCTGCGAGCGAGCAGATCGTCGAGAAACGCCTCGCCCTGCAGGTCGCGCAAGCCCGGCGTGTTGGGTGAGGACACATTGATCGTGAGAAAATCCACGAGACCACATAGAGAGCCGATGCAGGTGATGTAGTCGGCGATACGATCTGTCGAGTCCTTGTTCGCTCCGATGTTGACGCCGACAATGCCGGGACGGCCCTGACGGCGGATCAGGCGCTCGCGCGCCACATCGAGGCCGTCACTGTTGAGGCCGAAGCGGTTGATGACCGCCTCGTCCTGCAGGAGACGAAACACGCGCGGACGTGGATTGCCAACTTGCGGCTTAGGCACTACGCCGCCCAGTTCGACGAAGCCGAACCCGAGCGAAAGCAACTGATCGGGCACCTCGCATTGCTTGTCGAAACCGGGAGCGAGGCCCACCGGATTGGGGAAGTTGAGGCCTAACACATCGACTGCAAGGCGCGCGTCATCCGGCAGTGCGGGCTTGGGCGGCAGAAGGGCGAGGCTGCGGATCGTCAGTTGATGCGCCGTCTCCGCATCGAGCGCGTGGAGTGCGGGTTTCGCGAGGGAGAAGAGCGCGCCGATCATGAATCGAGATCCGGAAAGATGTGGCGGCCATCGGGGCCGAGTGGCAGGGGCTTTACCCACAGGACAGCCGACAAGGCAAGCGGCGCGTAGAGATGGGGAAACAGATCGCCGCCGCGCGAGGGCTCATAACGCAAATCAGTCCCGAGTCGATCAGCATCGATTGCGATGAGAAGCAGATCATCCTGGCCGGCAAAATGCTTGTCCGACGTTTCCTTCACCTGTTGAGCGGTGGAAAAATGGAGGTATCCGTCGCTGACATCGATGGGCGCTCCCGCAAAGAAACCCGCTTGCTCCGCGGCATCCCACAGGGATTTTTGGCAGATTTTATAGATTATTCGCATGAAATGTGAGTATCCCCGTAGCGCATTGGGAGCAACCCCTACTAGACATATTGTCTCATATTCATGTTGTTGATTGCGCGAGACATAGAACAACCTTAATTCCTAGGCATAAGTTCGGTATAGTTTTCATTCGCTCTCCGCGAAGGTGTGTAAGATGTTATCTCACGAGCGCGTTTGGGCTGCCATCGATGCACTTGCCTCACGACACGGCATGACGGCATCCGGGCTGGCGCGCAAGGCAGGACTCGATGCGACGAGCTTCAACAAGTCGAAGCGCGTCAGCCCCGAGGGCCGTGAGCGCTGGCCATCCACGGAATCCATCTCGAAGATCCTGCGTGCCACCGGCGCGACGCTCGAAGACTTCCTGCGGCTCGTCGAGCCTTCGGGCTCGTTGCGCCGCTCGATGATTCCAATGATCGCCATGCCGCAAGCCGGTGCCGGCAAGATCCTGTCGGATGAAGGCCTGCCCACCAGCGGCCCCGGATGGGACGAGATCGAGTTTCCGGATTTTGGGCAGGAAAAAGTTTTCGCTCTCGAAATCACGGGCGACACCATGGCGCCGCTCTATCGCGACGGAGACATCCTCATCGTCTCGCCGACAGCGACCCCGCGCAAAGGCGACCGGATCGTCGTATGCACGACAAGCGGTGAGATCCTGGCCCAGGAGCTGAAGCGCCGCTCGGCCAAGACGGTTGATGTGACATCGCTCTCCAGGCCCGGCGAGGAACGGTCCATCCCCACCGAGGAAGTGGTGTGGATCGCCCGCATCATGTGGGCCCGCCAGTAAGGTCGAAGAGGTTTAAGCCGCGCGCGATTTCAGGAAAGCCTCGTGCTCGCGCACGAGGTCACCGGCCAACGCCTTCGCGATAAGGGCACGCGTTTCCTTCACGCCATAGAGCGCGGTGAACGAGCCGAAGCGAGGACCGCGCGCTTCGCCGAGCAACACCTGATAGATCGTGTTGAACCATTCGATAGACACACCCGGGCGCTCGGGCGTGGCGCCCTTCGCCTTTAAGTCCTGATAGCGCGGCTCGGCGCGGCCCACATTGTAGATCTCTTCCTGAATCGCTTCCGCCGTCACAGGACGGTCGCCTGCTTCGAATGAGGCCAGCACATCGCTCAGGCGCTGCAGGGACGCAGCCTCCACCTCGTCCGCGAGACGATAGGTCTTCTGCGGCTTCACGAAATCCTCGAAGTAGCGTCCAGCGCCTCTCACAAGGCTGTCGAGGCGCGGATGCGTCTCGGGCGAAACGCCTGGCGCATAGCGGCGGATGAAGCCCCAGAGCACCGCTGGGTCTTCCGAGTTAGCCACGGCCACGAGATTGAGCAGCATGGAGAAGGAGATCGTGGTTCCCGGCTGGTTGGAACCGGCGGAAGACACCAGTTCCGGCGCCGGCGGCTCGCCCGCATGCAGGTGCCAGACCGGATTCATCAGACGCGCCTTCGCGTCCTGCGCCGGATACTTCTCGAGGAAGGTCAGGTAATCGTCCACCTGGCGCGGGATCACGTCGAAGTGGAGCTTCTTTGCCTCGCGCGGCTTGTTGAACATGAAGAGGCCGAGGCTGTCAGGCGTGCCGTAAGTCAGCCACTCGTCGATGGTCAGCCCATTGCCCTTGGACTTGGAGATCTTCTGGCCCTTGTCGTCGAGGAAGAGCTCGTAATTGAAGCCTTCCGGCGGCAGCCCGCCGAGCGCCTTGGCGATCTGACCCGAAAGCTTCACGCTGTCGATGAGGTCCTTGCCCGCCATTTCGTAATCGACGCCGAGCGCGACCCAGCGCATGGCCCAGTCGGGCTTCCATTGCAGCTTGGCGTGCCCGCCCGTCACTGGCGTCTCGAAGCGCTCGCCTGTCTCTGGATCGCGCCAGACGATGGTACCGGCGTCGAGCTTGCACTCGTCGATGGGCACCTGCATCACGACGCCCGTCTTCGGATGGACCGGCAGGAAGGGGGAATAGGATTGCCGGCGCTCCTCGCGCAGGGACGGCAGCATGATCGCCATTACCGCATCGTACCGTTCGAGCACGGTCAGCAGGGTCTTGTCGAAGCGGCCCGCCTTGTAGCACTCGGTCGCGGACAGGAATTCGTAATCGAAACCGAAGGCATCGAGGAATTCGCGAAGCCGCGCATTGTTGTGATGCGCGAAACTCTCATGGGTGCCGAACGGGTCCGGCACCTGGGTCAGCGGCTTACCGAGAGCGGAAGCGACGAGTTCCTTGTTCGGCACGTTGTCCGGCACCTTGCGCAGGCCGTCCATGTCGTCCGAGAAGGCGATGAGGCGGGTCGGGATGGTGTCGCCCGTCAGCACCCGGAAGGCGTGACGCACCATGCTGGTGCGCGCCACCTCGCCGAAGGTGCCAATATGCGGCAGGCCCGAGGGTCCATACCCGGTCTCGAACAGGGCCTCCTTCTTACCCGTGCGTTTCAGACGCTCCACGAGCTTGCGGGCCTCTTCGAAAGGCCAGGCGGTCGCGGTTTGAGCGGCTTCAACGAGAGCAGGGTCGAGGGAGATGGGTCGAGACATGGGCCTATGCTTGCAGGAAGGGCTTCCAGAAGCGCGGCACAGTAGGGATATGACCCGCGGGGGTCAATGCGGCTTCGGGCCTTTAACCGTTGGCGGAAAGGCAAAAATCCGACAGCCGCCCATCAATAGGGGCCGACGGGGAAGAAGCGCAGGTAGAGTTCGGCGTATTTGCCTTCCCTCCAGAGCTGCTGGAGGGCGAAATCCAGTGCCTTGCGCAGATTCTGATCCTCGTAGCGGGTGATGAAGCCGATCCCCTCGCCGAAATACCGAGGCTCCAGATAGGGCCCGCCCGTGAAAGCGCAGCAATTGCCAGCATCTTCGCCGCCGATCCACAAGGCGAGGCCGAGGCCATCGGCGAAGAGATAATCGATCTCGCCTGCCTTTAGAGCTGCCTGGGCAGCAGCGAGGTCTGGGAAGGGCTTGAGGGTTGCAGGCGTCATGAAAGCCTTGGCGAAAGCCTCGTGGGCCGTACCACCCACAACGCCGACGGCCTTGCCCTGAAGCGCCTTCACCTCGGGCGCCGGCTGGTTGCGGTCCTTTTTAACGGCAAAGCGTGCCGGGATTTTGAAATAGGGGGCTGTTACCTCGAAGCGCCGCCGCAAATCCGCGTTGAGGGGAATGGCAGCGGCCACTACATCCCCCTGCCGGTCGGCCAGGGCCTCCAGGAGCGTATCGAACCGGCGGACCTGCACGGTGCAGGTCAGGGCCAAGCGCTCGCAGGCCGCGCGGGCAAGCTCGACCGAGAACCCGGTCGGGGTGCCGTCCAGGCCCGGGAAATGCAGCGGCGGAAAATCGTCGTCCACAAGGAAGCGAATGGTGCGCGTGGCCGGGATGTCCGGCTTATCGAGCTGTGCTTTCGGGTTCCAAAAATTGGGAACCATAACGTCTTGGGCCTGCGCAGCCCCGAGCGTCATCAGGAAGGATAGCGTCAAGGCCATCCATGCGCCGGACTTGATCTTACGTGCGAGGCAGGCAATCAATAATACTGTGTAACTCATTCCGAGACGATACTCTCTTGCCCGCAGCCTTGGATCAACATCGAAATGCCCAGAGAGGCATTCCTCGCTCATGAGGGAGGGTCTAGCGGAGAGCGTTCGACAGTCAACAGCTCTGCCAGCCGAGATCGGCTTTCTGGCCCATTACGGCTATCCACCGGAGACCTTACGGGACGCGGCGATGCTCGCCGATCTCGTCGGCGTTTCGGTAGACGACATCGTCCTGAAGACCGGCATGATCGAGGAGGTTGCCTTCTACCGGGCGCTCGCCGACGAGCTGCGGCTGCCTTTTCTGGCCGATCCTCGTCTCTCATCGATGGCCCGGTACCCGGACAGTATACTGTCCGGCATCGCGCCCCTGGCGAAGCACGACGGAGGCTTCGTGATTGCCCCTCGCGGCCCGACCCTATCACGTCTGTTCAAGGGGATTCCGCACGGACGGCTCGCCATCACGGCGCCCTCGCTGCTCGCACGAGCGGCGTTTCGAGGCTCTGCGCGCAGGATCGCCGATCGCGCGGCCCATGCATTGCCGAATACGATGCCGCATCTGTCGATCCGTGGCGGAGTCAGCACTTTTCAGATCACCATCGCGGCAACAATCGCGCTGGCCCTTTCGTTCAGCGCAGCGAGCGCGCCCAACCCCACCTTCACGATTGCGGCTGCAATCCTCAGCCCTTTGTTCTTCGGCATCGTCGTGCTGCGCCTTGCAGCCTCATTGCTGCCTCATCCCGTGTCATGTGGGGATCCTGCCAATCGCATCGATGACGCGTCCCTGCCGATCTACACGATCATCGTGGCGCTCTATCGCGAAGGCCGCATCGCCTCACGTCTCATCGCCGCGCTCAGGCGTCTCGACTACCCGGCCGCCAAGCTCGACATCAAGCTCGTGCTCGAAGCCGACGACCGGGAAACCATCGCGGCCCTGCGCCGAATCCGCTTGCCGGGGTTCGTCGAGATCATTGTGGCGCCTCCGGGCGAACCGCGCACGAAACCGCGTGCGCTCAACATCGCCCTGCCGCTCGCGCGCGGTCGATACACCGTCGTTTATGACGCAGAGGATGTGCCTGATGCGGCGCAGTTGCGCCTCGCCGTATCGGCCTTTGCAGGATGCGCGCGCGATATCGCTTGCCTTCAGGCGCGTCTGACCATCGACAACACCGACGATTCATGGCTGACACGCCTGTTCACCATCGAATATGCGGCCTTGTTCGATGTGCTCAACCCGGGCCTTGCGGAAATCGGAAGCCCGATTCCGCTCGGCGGCACATCCAACCATTTCCGCACATCCGTTCTCAAGCGCATTTATGGATGGGATGCATGGAACGTGACCGAGGATGCGGATCTCGGCTTCCGGCTGTCCCGTTTCGGCTACCGCGTCGCCGACCTCCCCTCCTCCACCCTGGAGGAAGCGCCCATCACGCTCGGTGCCTGGCTAAGACAGCGGACGCGATGGATGAAAGGGTACATGCAGACCACCATCAGCCATTCGCGCAAGCCGGCACTCGCGCTGAAGCAGTTCGGCTTCTGGCGCTTCTGTTCCGCCATGATCCTGTCGGCCGGCGCCGTGCTCAGCGCGCTGGTTTACCCGTTCGGCAGCGGATTGTTTCTGATCTCGTGGCTTGTTCCGCCGGATCGGAACAGCGAAACGCGGTGGGACGCGGTCTGGTCTTCAGCAAGCCTAACGCTGTTCACTTCAGGCGCCCTGGCGATCTTCATTCCCGCCTGCGTCGCGCTGCATCGGCGGCGTCTGTGGCGGCTGCTGCCCTGGGTGCCCCTGCTGCCATTCTACTATGCACTCGTCAGCGTAGCCGCATGGAGAGGCGTATGGGAGCTTACCATAGCTCCGTTCCGCTGGAACAAGACGAGCCATGGCCATGCGCGCACCTCGCGCGCAAACCTGTCTCAGAAACACCAAGCCAATGTCGCCGAAACCATATCGCTGAATATCGCACCGCCCTGATGCCACCAGAGCAGGCTGCCGGAGGCCACGAGGCACAGCACAGCCGCGACGATGAGCACAGCGCCCGTGCGGCGCTCGTGAGTGGCGGTTTGTCCGGTACAGGTGCTCATCTCGAATCCATTCAAGCTTTACTGAATTCTATCATACCGCGATCCGCATAAAAGACGAGGCGGCCTTGGCCGCCTCGCTGATCGTAACCTTGGGAAGGCCAATCAGGCCGCCGCCTTCTTGGTCGGCCAGCCGAGTTCTACGAGGCGCGACTTGGCGAAATCACGGATCTCGTCCCGGATGCCTTCCGGCAGAGCCGCCAGCACCTTCTGCGTGTCGGCATGAAGCATGAGATCGGTGACCGCATTGATGGTCTTCGCCTTCTTGATCTTCTGCTTCAGCTCATCCTCGACGCCTGCATCGGCGGTCACTTCCACGCGGGTCTTCTCGACCTCGGTGCGCTCGGTCTCCACATGCTGCTCCGCATAGCCCGGACGGCTCTGCTTGAACTCGTCCGCCTCTTCCTCGGAATAGACGAAGCCGTGAAGCTCGATGAGCTTGAGGATGACGCGGTCCTTCGCGCGCTTCTCGGCCATGGCATAGACATAGGCCGCCTGCTTGCCGGAGACGCGGTAGTTCACGCCGACGAGGGCTTCACCGATGGACCATTCCACGCGCTCACCCATACGGCCGGTGACCTGGATCACCGCCTCATCCCGCTCGGCGCGAATGATCTTGGGCTCGTCAAAGGCGACCTTTGCCTGGGCGGCAATGCGCTCCAGGGTCTTGTGATAGATCACTGCCGTGCCCTGGACACGCCAGACATTGCCGGCCATAGGCTCGTCGAATTTTGCAAGCACTTCAGCAATCTTCTTATCCGTTGTGTTCATCATCGATCCTATCTTTCAAAGGCCCGCAAAAATCGGTCACGCGCTCTTAATCTGATAGCCACTCCCAGGCCGGCGCGTTCGTTATTTGTTCTATACCAGATTGCACTCGCGACGTCCATTTTCGAAGACCAGAGCAAGAGATAATTAGTTATTAATTACAATGATTTAACCGGTGCGTTGTTTTGTCTCAAGAATGATTGAAGCTGATTGTTCCGCCTAGGCTCAAACCCCTTGCTTCAATCCGATTCGGAATTGACTTTGCTATCTATGTTCCATATTTGTTCTTGAGCGAATATTACTTGAGACGATTGCGGCGATTGCCCCGTCTTTTCCTTCACTCAGACAAAGCTGGAGGCTTCGATGTCCGCGCAAGCGATCCTCGACTTGTCCGACAAGCGCTCGGACCGTCGCCCAGGGTCCCGCCGTTCCCAGAAGCGCGCCTCAGTACCGGTGACGCGCAACGCCCTCATCGCCGACTTTCTGGCGATCTGCGAACTCGATCCTGAGATCGAGTCCCTGCGCGCGCCCGGCGAACCGGCTGAATTCGAGATCGGCGGCAAGACCATCGAGCACATCGCCGATTTCGAAATCGTGCGCGACGGCCAATCCCAGCTCATCGACGTGCTGACGGACGAAGATCTCCTCACGCACCCCTTGCGCACGGCGGCGATCCAGGGGCTCACCTCGACGGATAGCCGGTACTTTTCCATCGAGACCGCCGCCACAGTTCGCGCCGAGCCTCGCATGACCACCGTGCGCCTCATCATGGCCTGCCGGCGCACGCCGGTGACGGCGGGAGACCGCGTGCGCATTCTCCACCAACTCGACGAAGTGGGCACCATGCGGCTCGTCGATTGCGCGGGCGGCGTCATGAACACGCAGGACGGCGTGGCCGCCGTTCTGGCGCTCGCCTGCGAAGGCTTGATTGCCGTCGACATTAGCCGTCCGATCCTGCCCGAGACGCAGGTGCGCCGGCGCCGTCTACCCTTTACGGACCCGTTCTCGTTTTAGGATTGCGCGTGCCGCTCCACGGCCTCGCTGAGGAGCGTGCGCACGATGGCACGCACCGCGTCAGACGTATTGTCCTCGTTGAACTTGGCCTCGATCTCATCCCGCACGATAGAGCCGTCACCGCTGCGCTTCAGTTCGGTGGAGGATTCTGCCTGAAGCAACGTGACAAAGGCGCTCTCAACCTCGCGGGCCACCACGCTGCCCTTGGCTGGTTCGACGAGCCGTCCCGTCAGATCGAAGACGTTGCTCTCAAAAGGCAGAGCCTGAGCCTCCAGCTCGCCGCTTTCATCCAGGATCCACGCGCGGGGCACATGGTCGACCAGATCCACCGACTGACGGTTGATGGTACCTGGATTGAGCCAGCGCGTGCGCCCGGCCAGAACCGATTTCTGCGTCTTGTGGATGTGCCCGTTGATCAACACTTCGCAGCCCTCGACCGCGAAGGGCGGCACAGCGCCGGGATAGCCGCCGTCGAAAGCAATGTCGTGATGAGTGAACCAAACCTGCCCATCGATGCCTGTGAAGGAGCCTCGCGCATCGGTCGGGATCGTCTGACCGTAGGGCGTCATGCCGACACCGAGGCGCTTTTCGCCCAGCCTGAATTCCGCCACAGGCGCTGAAGCGGCAACAACATCGACGACATCACATAAGCCCAACAGCGCCAGCGTGTCACCATCGGTCAGCGTCATGTGTTGGATGTCGTGATTGCCGACATTGACGAGAGGACGATGATGGAACCCTTTGAGGATGCGGATGAGCTGGTTCTTCAGAGACTCGTCAGGCTCGACAGGGCGGTCGAAGAGATCGCCCAGGATCACCGGCGCGAGCCCGCGCGCGTTAGCAATTGCAACGCAATGCTCGAGCTTGCCCAGCACGGCCTTTGGCCAGACAATATCCTTGCGCCGCCCGGGACGTCGCGAGCCCACATGCGGGTCGCCTATGACGAGCAGGCCGTTGCAGGCTTTAAGCGGAAGGCGTTCTCCGGACAGGATCATGCGGTCAGCCGCTCCGACGGCGAGTGAGATGAATGGGCGTGATGATCGAGCAGGGTTTCGGCGCTCACAGGCGAGCCGCAGGTGGGGCAATGCCCGCCTGTTTCCTCCACGAGACGCGCCATCTCGGCCTGCACGGATTTGATCCCTTCATCGATCTGCGCCATGCGCCCCTGCGCAATCAGGGCCGCGCTGCGCAGGTCACCAAGACGCTTCAACATATTCTGCGTGCCGGTGGTGTTTTCAAGAACCGGCACCTCGCCGGGCAGTGATTGCAGTGCGGCCAGCCGTGCCTTGCTCGAAGCCAAGGCGATACTCAGCTGCAAGACCTGGCGACCGATGCGCTCGCGCTCACGGGCATGCTCGACCCGGCGAGAAAGATCCGACATCTGCTCAACCTCCGGCAAGGCTGCCATAGCTGACGCCTTCGTCCGCGACTTGCGCAATTGGTTGGTCAGAAGGGCCAGCCGATCTGCATGATCCTGCATGCGCTGAAGCAAAGCCGCCTGATCCTTGATCGCACTGGCCTGATCCAGGAGCGCACCGAGCTTCTCCTTGAGGCCGGAAATCTCTTCCAATCCGGAGAGGGCCTCCTCGAGCGCAATCAACTCCCGCTCGCCGTTGCGCACGTTTGCGTTGTCACGCGTGCAGCGCTCGCGGTGGATCACCAGCATGTCGCGGATGTAACTCGCCTCCTGCCCGATCGAGAGGACCGCCGAACGGCGGGATGCGGTCTCGCCGAGCAGAAAGACCGGAAATTTCTGATGCGCGATATGGACATCGAGATCCTCGACCTTCGTGATGCGTAACAGATCCGCCACCCAGTCCGGCACGTTGCGCCCGCCGGTCTCGTAGCGCATGCCCTTTTCTTCGACGATGGATCCATCCGCCTCATGGAGCGACCAGATATTCACCGGGGAGCGGCGCGGCTGGCGCGTGAAGCGTAGCAGACGCTTGCCCGCGACGCCGATCTCCACCGTCGCGTTCTTCGCCCCTGCCCGCACGAGGCTGTCGCGAGCCTCGCCATAGAACACGGCGCGCAAGGCGCGGATGAAGGTGGACTTGCCGCGATTATTCGGCCCGATCAGCGCATTGACGCCGGGGCCGAGATGCAGCGTGGCATCATTGTAGGCCTGCACATTGATCAGGCGGATGAAGCGCAAGCCGGGCTGCGCATCATCCCAGGCCGCGCTGCAATCGGCGGATTGCACATCCACACCGGAGATCGGTTCTCCCGTGATGCGGGCGATGTGAAACTTGTCCGAGAATTGCGACAGGTCATGATGGGATACGGCGAAGCACTGTACGCCCAGCCGCGCCGCGCCATCCTCCAGCACCCTGTAGAAGGACGACACGCGCTCGGGCGCGATCCAACAGTCAGCCTCATCGAGCGCCAGGAAACGGGCCACATCGGCCTTCACAACGGCAATGAGCCGAAGCGCCATGCCGATGACATTGGTCAGTGCGCCGCCATTGTCCTCAAGCACGTCTTCCAGCGTGCCGTCCGGGCGTCGGACGCAGATGTCGAGCGAGGCGAGACCGCGCTCCGTCGAGAGTTCCAACGCCACCGGTTTCTCGCCGGGCAGCACCTCCTGCACGAGGGCCGTGAGCAGGGTCTCAAACGCCGCCAGGTTGCGCCTGCTCGCGCTGCCATGCACGGCTTCGATAAAGGCCTCAACCTCGTCCTTGACCGCTAGGCGTCCCTTCGCAAGCTCGACCTCGCGGCGCAGCTCATCGGCACGCATCCGCATGGCATCGCGGCGTCCCTCGAGACGTGCGATTGCGGCCTGGACTCGCGATACGTGATGCTCGATGGGCTGATCCATCAGCGCTCGTCTCCAAGTTGCCGCAGTCGCGCTTCGACCTCGCGCAGGGCTGCGCCAAATTCTTCGGTCAGCTTGGCATTCTGAGTGAGCGCCGCCTCGATCGAGTTCTTGATCTCCGCTTCGTCGGACGTACCGAGTTCAGCCTTGGCAAGCGCCCTCGCTTCATCGAGATCGCGCGTCAGCCGCTCAACCTCACCTTCGGCGCGGATGCGCTCCGCACGCAATTTGTCGAAGGTTTTGCGCAGGTCGTCGAGTCGCCTGAGGTTGTCTGGTTCCAGGCGAGTTTGGCTCGTCATGAAGATGGCTCCCCTACGGATCAATGGCCAAGGTTCAGTTCTAAGAGGCGATATTTCGTCGCAACGACTTCGCCTTATTTCGATCCGGATCTTAGGCGACCTCTTCAAACCTGAAATCCAGATCTCCAGATAGTATCCGTTACTCCAAGATTACAGTCTCACACAACGAACTTTGCTTGACACGCGTCCTCCCGGCATTATGTTCTTGCTTTGTTCACTATACAAGCCCTGCTTCGCGGGGTGGCCGCAAGAGAGCTTGAGGCTCCTCACCGGAGGAATGCTGGATGATCGCGATGACGGAAGAAAGCTCGATTTTCGAAAACGAGGAATGGCTCGTGTCGGAGGACGGGCTCGAACACAAGAAGACAGGCTATTTTATCGATCGCGAAAGTCTCGGCCAGCGGCGGGAAGACGGCCTGTGGACTTGGCCGCTGCATATGGCAGAGAAGAGCTGGTGCGCGATGATGCCGTTCGCCGAAGCGTTCTCGTGCGCGGCCTCCGTCTACGACATCGAAACCGGTGCCGATCTCGCGCGGACGTTTAAGGTCGCGCGCTGCGAAGTTTCGGCTTGGCCGTATGTGAAGAATTCGCAGCAGAACAGGACTTCAATACCTGCTCCGTTGATGGACGATCCCTTGCGGAATAAGGCCCAAGAACCCATCTATGTATGGTCGGGATATTCCGAAAATTCCTTGAATGACGAGGACTTTCTGGCCTTTGACGATCCTTGGCGCATCCGCAGCCACAAAGGTGCGCGCCCCTTCTTGATGACCACGCGTTTTCGTTCTGCACGCCTTGTCAAGGGCGCCGTTCCTGTCTGGCAGACGTCGCGCCGCATTCGCAAGACGGGAACGAAGCTTGTCCGCTTCCTACAAGCGGCCTGGAACATACGGTGAAAGGAATGCCAAGCGTGAGGCTTGACCAAACATCTTACGATTTCTGGAGCTCTCCTTTCAGCAGCGCTTCCGATCAGGATTTTGGCGCGCCTGAGACGGCGGATGAATTCGCGCGAAACGTGATCGCGACCATCTGCCATGCAAGCGTGACTCCGGGCGTCGGGCGCCGTGCATTCGAGCGCTGCATGCGCTCCCTCATGCTCGGGTCGACGGTTCGCGTCGGCTTTCGCCATCCTGGCAAGGCCGAGGCTATCGATCTGATCTGGCAGCAGCGAGAACAGCTCTTTCAAGGTTACACAGCAAGTTCTGACAAGCTTCGCTTTTTGTCGATGCTACCTTGGATCGGCCCCGTGACGAAACACTCGCTGGCGCGGCGGCTCGGGCTGGAAGCGTCAGAGACCCATAAGGCAGTGGCTTAAGACAACAACAAAAAGAAGAGGTATCAATCCATGGCTAGAATGCGTGCAAGCGATGTCGGCTTTTGCGTCGTCGACGGCAATGCCGATGTGATCGCAGATAATCTCGTCCACCGGATCCGCGAGACGGCCGTAGAGATGGAAAGCCAAGTTAACCGCCTTTACCGCGGGCGTCAGGCCTATGATCTCACTGATGGCACGAAGATGGATCTCGACAAAGCGATAGAGCAATTGAACTACATGGCGCGTACTCTACGCGAGATTCGAAGCGAACAATCCAAGGTCGTCTATCTCCAGGCGGCAGAGTAACCGACCTTTCGAACGCGGCACCTTAGGCGCCGCTTTTTCTATACATAGCCCAAGTCTACAATCTTCCCTTATCCCCTCCTCTAAGCTCTCGCCTATCCATCGTCGCGCTTGAAATTTTCTGAGAACAAATATAGAACAATAGGTGATGTCCTTGCAGGACAGGAGAGCGCAGCAGACCCGAACCTTATTTCGGGAGAGATGATGGAGAGCGACTATGGTTGGCAGTGTGAACAAGGTAATCCTGGTGGGCAATCTGGGGCGTGACCCTGAGGTGCGCCGTACCAACAACGGCGATCCCATCGTCAATCTGCGCATCGCCACGTCCGAGACCTGGAAGGACAAGGCGACCGGCGAGCGCAAGGAAAAGAC
>NZ_JBFRFB010000025.1:0-20000 GCF_052114605.1 Microvirga sp. 2YAF29 | reverse complement strand
CAGCTTCGAGCTCTTCTTCGGCTCCGACGACGACAATGGCGACCCGGAAATTCTCTATGCCGCGCTGACGGTGGGCGGCGAGTCGCGGAGCGTCTATCGCTATCAGGGCGATGACGGCACCATCGATTACTTCGACATGTCGGGCCGCTCACTCAAGAAATTCCTGATCCGCAAGCCCATCTCGGACGGCATTCTCCGTTCGGGCTTCGGCTCCCGTTTCCACCCGATCCTCGGCTATTCACGTCCGCATACGGGCGTCGATTGGGCGAACCGCATCGGCACGCCCATCATCGCCGCAGGCAACGGCACGGTGCGCGTGGCCGAATGGGCTTCGGGCGGCTATGGCCGCCGCGTCGAGATCCAGCATACGAACGGCTATGTGACGGCCTATTCCCACATGTCCGGCTTCGCCAAGGGCATGGAGCCGGGCAAGAAGGTGCAGCAGGGCCAGGTGATCGGCTATGTCGGCAATTCGGGCCTCTCCACAGGCCCGCACCTGCATTACGAGGTGATCATCAACGGCAGCTTCGTCGATCCGCTCAAGATCCGCCTTCCACAAGGCCGCGAGCTCGAGGGCCGCGGGCTTGCCGAGTTCAAGCGCCAGCGCGAGCAGGTGGAAGAGCTGATGACCCATGGGTCGTCATCGGCCAGCCTCGCCCAGCGCGCCGACCTTCGCTAAAACCCATGCTCGACCTGCTGATGATCGTCCTGCCGGTCTTCGGCCTGATCGCCATCGGTTATATCGCACGCCAGACCGGCTTCGTGTCGGAGCGCATGGGCGAAGGCCTGTCCGAGTTCGTGTTCTCACTTTCCGTCCCCTGCCTGATCTTCCGCACTCTCGTGCGCGCCGAGATCCCCGAAGTGCAGCCCTGGGGCTATTGGATCTCCTATTTCATAGGCGTCGCGGTGGTCTGGATCGCCGCGATGGTCATGGGCCGGACCTTCTTCGGCCTCAAGGGCGTATCCGGCGTCGTCGCGGGCTTTTCAGCCGGTCAGGCCAACACGATTTTCGTCGGCGTTCCGATGATCCTCAAGGCCTATGGCGATGCGGGCGCGGTCCCCCTCTTCCTGCTCATCGCCGTGCATCTGCCCGTCACGATGACCCTGGCGACGGTCCTGGCGGAAGGGCGCCAGGCCTCGCCGCTTATCATCCTGCGCCGGCTCGTCACCCATCCCATCGTCGTCGGCATTCTCGCTGGATCGGCATTGCGCCCCATCTCATCCCATATCCCCGCGCCTGCGTGGCAGGTGCTCGATCTCATCGGCAGCGCCGCCGTGCCCTGCGCCTTGATTTCCATGGGGATCGCGCTTCGCCGTTACGGCCTGCAGACCGGCCTTACGCTGCCGATGATCATCTCTGCCCTCAAGCTCCTCGTGCATCCGCTCATCGTGCTGCTTCTTGCAACCATGGTTTTCGACATGCCTCCGGTTTGGGCGGGCGTCGCGGTGCTCTTCGCCTCCTGCCCCTCGGGCATCAACGCCTATCTTTTCGCCGAACGGTACAATGAAGGCGTGGCGTTGGCCTCCAGCACCGTCATGCTCTCCACGGTTCTGGCGCTCGGCACGACCATGCTCTGGCTCTACGTGCTCGGCGTGGGCTGAGCCGGGAAGCCGAGGCGCCGGCGGATATCGGATGCCGTCATTCCTTCCGCTCGAAGCTCGCGCAGGGATCGCGATCCCCGGCTCTTCGCCAGCTTGTCGCCCTCCGGGTCGAGGACGAGCCCGTGGTGATGATAGAGCGGCGTCGGCAAGCCGATCAGCTTCTGCAGCAGCACATGCAGATCCGTCGCCGCTTCCAGGTCCTGGCCGCGCACCACATGAGTCACGCCTTGGAGCGCATCGTCCACGACGACGGAAAGGTGATAGCTCGTGGGCACGTCCTTGCGCACGAGCACCGCGTCGCCCCAGCGCCAGGGATCGGCCTCGACGGTCTCTTCACCGCCATCGCGATCGAACCGGCGATAGCCGTGCGGCCCCGGAAGAAGCTTTCTCGCAGCCGCAGAATCGATCCGCCAGGTGTGTGGATCGGCCTTGTCCACGCGTCTCGCGATCACGTCAGGAGGTAAGGCGCGGCAGGTTCCCGGATAGAGCGGGGCTCCATCGGGGTCTCGCGGCCAGAGGCTTCCGCTATTGGCTTCCCGGCAGGCAATCACGTCCGCGATCTCCTTGCGGGAGCAGAAGCACGGATAGACGACACCGCCCTCCTTCAGCTTGTGAAAGGCCGCCCGGTAATCCGAGAAATGCTCCGACTGCCGGCGCACCGGCTCTTCCCAGCTCAAGCCGAGCCAGGCGAGGTCCTCGATAATCCCCCTCTCGTATTCCGGACGGCAGCGTGTGATATCGATGTCCTCGATCCGCAGCAGGAACCGGCCTTCGAGCCGCCGGGCGAACTCGTCGTTGAGCAGGGCCGAATAGGCATGGCCGAGGTGAAGCCGCCCATTGGGGCTGGGAGCGAATCGGAAAACGGGCTTCGTCACGGGCGGCCTTTGAACAGAGGCGAAGGAAATATCGAATGGTCACCCTCCTCGAAACGGAAGCGGTTCTCAAGAGGGGCCTCGATGCGCTTGTCGAAACCGACCCCGTGATGGCGGAACTCGTCGCACAAGGCGTCATGCCCCAGCTGCGCAAACGCCCGCCGGGTTTCGACGGGCTTGCCTGGATCGTGGTGGGCCAGCAGGTCTCGACGGCGAGTGCGGCGGCGATCTGGGGGCGATTGAGAACGATTCTCGAACCGCCCGCGCCGGAGACTTTCCTGAGCCTGTCGGACGAAGCCTTGCGCGCGGCGGGGCTCTCCGCCGGCAAGGTCAGGACGATCCGGGCTATCGCCACCGAGATCGTGGAAGGCCGCCTCCCCCTCGATCGGCTGCACGATCTTCCCGCCGATGAGGCGCACGCATTTCTGACCCGAGTAAAGGGCATCGGCCCTTGGACGGCGGATGTCTATCTGCTGTTCTGCCTCGGCCATCCCGATGCCTTCCCCGCCGGCGACCTTGCCGTGCAGGAGGCGGCGCGTCTTGCCTATGGCTTGAAGGACCGGCCGGATGCGAAGGCCCTCACCATGCTTGCAGAACAATGGCGCCCCTGGCGGGGTGTCGCCGCCAAGGTGCTCTGGGCTTATTACCGTGTAGCGAAGGCGCGGGAGGGCGCTCCGGTGGGCTGAAATCAGCCCCGCGCTGCTCCGAGCGAAGCCTGGGCTCCGGCCCGCAGCATGCTGCTGTCGCTGCCGATGCAGACCAGGTCGAAGCCCTTGCGGGCCAGCTCCCCCGCCCTCGCCCCGCTGGGCGCGTAGATGCCGGTGAACTTGCCGGCGGCCTTCACACGGCGGAGCACATCGTCCAGGGCCTTTTCCACCTCGGCGCTGGCCGGATCGACACCCTTTCCGCCCGAAAGTGCAATCGAGAGATCGGCAGGGCCGATGAAGACGCCGTCGACGCCAGAGACGCCCAGGATGTCGTCGAGGATGCTCAGAGCCTCGCGCGTTTCGACCATGGCGAAGGAGGCGGTCAGGCCGTTGGCCTTCTTGAAATAATCGTCCGGCGAGAGCCCTGAGAGGGACATGGCGCCATAGGCGCCCCAGCTGCGCTCTCCGATGGGCGGGAACTTCATGAAGGCGGCGAAGCGGCGGGCATCCTCGATGGTGTTGATCATCGGCGCGATCACGCCCGACACGCCGGCATCCAGGAAGCGCGAAGCCGAGGCGAAATCGCCGACCGGCACACGAACCAGGGCGGGCTTACCGGCAGCCGCGATCAGGGGGATGGACTGGATCGTCGCCGCGAAATCCATGGACCCATGCTGCATGTCGATCGCCACCGCATCGAAAGCCTCGCGGGCGAGCAGGGCCGGAACCGAGGGGTCCGGCAGGCCGCACCAGGCCGCAATCACGGGCTTTGAGTCCCGCAGGCGGTCGGGAAACGATGGATCGGTCAGCATGGGATTGTTCTCGTTATAGGGTTGCCCGGCCCCATGTTGGGACCGGGCTTTGGGGGCCTCAGATTATCGCCCTGCCTTGATGTCCTCAACCGCCTGGGCCAGCAATTGCTGCATCTTGCCGCCAAGCTCGGCTTCATCGACTGTCTTGCCGGCCGCTTCCAGGTCCTGGCGTATTTTACGGATCACATCGCCGTCGCCCGGCTCCTCGAAATCCGCCGCGACGACAGTCTTGGCGTAGGCTTCCGCCTCCGGGCCGGTCTTGCCGATCCGCTCGGCCACCCAAAGGCCCATGAGCTTGTTGCGGCGGGCCGTCGCCTTGAACCGGAGCTCCTGATCATGGGCGAACTGCTTCTCGAAGCTGTCTTTGCGGTCGTTGAATAGGCTCATACGGCTTTCCTCCTTGGTCCAACCTTATGCGATATAAGGGCGCACTCGTGTGATCGCCATGGCATCCCCATCTAGAAAAAGGTGCTTCAGAGGGGCGCCTACCCCGCTATCCGGCGCGCCGCGTTGTACTTGTCGGACCGATCGGATAGGTTGCTGATCAAGCGGAGCGCCGGTTTACAGCCGCGCTTGACGCCAGCCGCGGAACCGCACCATCTCGACCCAGGAGCCCACGGCAAATATGGATTTTCTCAAACCACGGTACACGCCTATGAATCGTCGCCGTCGCGTCTATGAGGGCAAGGCGAAGGTCCTCTATGAGGGCCCCGAACCCGGAACGCTCATCCAGCACTTCAAGGATGATGCGACCGCCTTCAACGCCAAGAAGCATGAAGTGATCGACGGCAAGGGCGTGCTCAACAACCGGATCTCGGAATACCTCTTCCAGCATCTGAACGAGATTGGCGTGCCTACCCACTTCATCCGCCGCCTGAATATGCGCGAGCAGTTGATTCGCGAGGTGGAGATCATTCCGCTCGAAGTCGTCGTGCGGAACGTGGCCGCCGGCTCGCTCGCCAAGAGGCTCGGCCTCGAAGAGGGCACCCAGTTGCCCCGCTCGATCATCGAATTCTATTACAAGAACAACGAGCTCGGCGATCCCCTCGTGTCGGAGGAGCACATCACGGCCTTCGGTTGGGCTGCCCCGCAGGAGATCGACGACATCATGGCGCTAGCCATCCGCGTCAACGACTTCCTGTCCGGCCTCTTCCTCGGCGTGGGCATCCGCCTCGTGGACTTCAAGCTCGAGACCGGCCGTCTCTGGGAAGGCGAGATGATGCGCATCGTCGTCGCCGACGAAATCTCCCCGGATTCCTGCCGCCTATGGGACCTCAAGTCCAAGGACAAGCTCGACAAGGACCGGTTCCGCCAGGATATGGGCGGGCTCGTGGAAGCCTATACGGAAGTGGCGCGCCGCCTCGGCATCCTGGCCGAGAATGAGAGCACCGTCACCGGCGGCCCCCGCCTCGTTCAGTGAGCAGGCTGCCTTTTCTGAAAAATCTCCAATGCCCGGCTCCTTGCCGGGCATTGTTGTTGGGCCTGGGCCTGACCCTTGGCCTCACAGGCTGCGACTACCTCCCCCGGCAAGTCGCGGGCCTCCAGGCCGATGCCTCCTGGGGCGCCCTCCCCTTGCGCAAATGGCTGTCCGAGGAGCGGGCAGAGCCTATCGCCCTCTCCTTCTGTGCCCCGCCGGAATGCAGCCCCGGCCTCGCCGTCAGCGTCATCCGCCTGAAAGGCCGGGACGCGCAGATCACGGAAAGCCTGCTCAAGGACCCGGAGCGCCTCGCCCGGGCGCTGCGCTCCCCCATTGACCGCAAGAAGCCTGTACAGACCGACGTCGCGGTCGAGCGCCTCAAGAATGTTCCTTATCCAGGCTTTGCCATCACCTTGAGCCCCAAGGACGGCAAGAAGGCCCCGGCCTATGGCGCGGCCCTTGGCAGGCGCTCCGGCGAAGATCTGGACGTGGTCCTGGTCATCGGCGTCTCGCACGAAGTCGTCCAGCAGAGCGTTCGTGAAGTGGCTGCCCGTGAATTGGGCGTCTAAGCCCGTTGTTTCTTGAGCCCTTTCCCTTTATGGCGTGGGGCAAATCTTGAAACAGCCCGAGGCCCCCATGAAAGCGCGCGTCACCGTCACCCTTAAGAACGGCGTTCTCGACCCCCAAGGCAAGGCCATCGAAGGGGCCCTCAAATCCCTCGGCGTCGAAGGCATTGCCGGTGTGCGCCAGGGCAAGGTGTTCGACATCGAGCTCGGGACCGCCGACAAGGCGCAGGCCGAAGCGGCTCTGAAGGCCGCTTGCGAGAAGCTGCTCGCGAACACCGTGATTGAAAACTATCGCGTCGAGATCGCGTGAGGCTGACATGAAATCCGCCGTCATCGTCTTCCCCGGATCCAATCGCGAAGGCGATATGGTGCGGGCTCTCAAACTCGCCGGCTCCGACGCCCAGAAAGTCTGGCACGCCGAGACCGAACTGCCGAAGGGCACCGACCTCGTGGTCCTGCCGGGCGGTTTTTCCTATGGCGACTACCTGCGCTGCGGCGCGATTGCCGGACGTGCGACCGTGATGGATGCGGTCCGTACCCATGCGGCGCGCGGCGGTCTCGTGCTCGGTGTCTGCAACGGCTTCCAGATTCTCTGCGAAGCGGGCCTCCTGCCCGGCATCCTGATGCGCAACGCGAACCTCAAGTTCATCTGCCATCGCCAGTTTCTCAAAGTGGAGCGCAACGACACCGCCTTCACGAAGAACTACGCCAAGGGCCAGGCCATCGATGTCTGCGTGGCGCATGGCGAGGGCAATTACACGGCGGATGTGGAAACGTTGAAGCGTCTCGAAGGCGAAGGCCTCGTCGGCTTCCGCTATTCCGATGCGCACGGTCATGTGACGGCTGACGCCAATCGCAACGGCTCCATGAACTCGATTGCCGGCATCTATTCCGACAAGCTCAACGTGCTCGGCATGATGCCTCATCCGGAAAACCTGATTGAGGACCTCGTGGGTGGCACCGATGGGCGCGGCCTGTTCGAGAGCCTCGTGTCGTCCTTTTCCCGCGCTGCCTAATAACTCACGAGATAATGATGATCCGCAACGACGTCGCCATCACCCCGGAGCTGGTCAAGGAGCACGGACTGAAGCCTGACGAATACGAGCGCTTCGTGAAGCTGATCGGCCGCACGCCGACCATCACCGAGCTCGGCATCGTCTCCGCCATGTGGAACGAGCATTGCTCGTACAAATCCTCGCGCCTTCATCTGCGCGGTCTGCCGACGAAGGCTCCTTGGGTCATTCAGGGCCCCGGCGAGAACGCGGGCGTGATCGATATCGGCGATGGGCTTGCCTGCATCTTCAAGATGGAAAGCCACAATCATCCGTCCTTCATCGAGCCCTATCAAGGCGCGGCGACGGGCGTCGGCGGAATTCTTCGCGACGTGTTCACCATGGGCGCGCGCCCGATCGCTGCGCTCAACTTCCTGCGCTTCGGCGAGCCTGATCATCCGAAGACCCCGCACCTCGTCTCCGGAGTGGTCGCCGGCATCGGCGGCTACGGCAATTCATTCGGCGTGCCGACCGTGGGCGGCAGTGTCGGTTTCGACAAGCGCTACAACGGCAACATCCTCGTGAACGCGATGGCAGTCGGCCTCGCGCGCACGGACGAGATCTGGTACGCGAAGGCGACCGGCATCGGAAACCCGATCGTCTATCTCGGCTCGAAGACCGGCCGCGACGGTATTCACGGCGCGACGATGGCGTCCGCCGAATTCGACGATGCGTCGGAGGAGAAGCGCCCCACCGTGCAGGTCGGCGATCCCTTCGCCGAGAAG
Source organism: Microvirga sp. 2YAF29 (assembly GCF_052114605.1). Classification (NCBI taxonomy): domain Bacteria; kingdom Pseudomonadati; phylum Pseudomonadota; class Alphaproteobacteria; order Hyphomicrobiales; family Methylobacteriaceae; genus Microvirga; species Microvirga sp. 2YAF29. The sequence continues at coordinate 12,307 of NZ_JBFRFB010000025.1, read as the reverse complement.
CTTCTGCTTGAAGCCTGCCTCGAACTCATGAAGTCCGGCGCGGTGATCGCGATTCAGGACATGGGCGCCGCCGGCCTCACCAGCTCTGCGGTGGAGATGGGCGCGAAGGGCAATCTCGGTGTCGAGCTCGATCTCGACAAGGTGCCGTGCCGCGAAGAAGGCATGACCGCTTACGAGATGATGCTCTCAGAGAGCCAGGAGCGCATGCTCATGGTGCTCAAGCCCGGCATGGAGAAAGAGGCCGAGGCCATCTTCCACAAATGGGGCCTGGACTTCGCCGTCATCGGCAAGACCACCGACACGCTGCGCTTCGTCATCAAGCATCAGGGCGAGGTGAAGGCCGATCTTCCGATCAAGGAACTCGGCGACGAGGCTCCGCTCTATGATCGTCCGTGGGTGGAAAGCCCGAAGCGTCCCGTGATTGCGCCCGAGAGCGTGAAGGCTCCGATGTCGGAAGCCGAGGCGCTTCTGACGCTCGTCGGCTCGCCGGACCAGTGCTCCAAGCGCTGGGTGTGGGAGCAATACGATCACCTGATCCTCGGCAACACCGTGCAGATTCCGGGCGGCGATGCGGCCATCGTGCGCGTCGAGGACGGGCCGAAGGGCCTTGCGCTCACTACCGATGTGACGCCGCGCTATTGCGAGGCCGATCCGTTCGAGGGCGGCAAGCAGGCCGTGGCGGAAGCCTGGCGCAACATCACCGCTGTCGGCGGCCTGCCGCTCGCAATCACCGACAACCTGAATTTCGCCAGCCCCGAGCGCCCTGAATCCATGGGGCAGTTCGTCGGCTGCCTGAAAGGCATCGGCGAGGCCTGCAAGGTGCTCGACTTCCCCGTCGTGTCCGGCAACGTCTCGCTCTACAACGAGACCAACGGCCAGGGCATTCTCCCCACTCCCGCCATTGGCGGCGTGGGCGTGCTCGACAATGTGACCGTGAACGCCTCCATCGCCTTCAGGAACGAGGGCGAGGCGATCATCCTGATCGGCGCGACGCAAGGCTGGCTCGGCCAGTCGATTTATCTGCGCGATTTGTGCGGCCGTGAGGAAGGCGCTCCGCCGCCGGTCGATCTGGCTCAGGAAAAACGCCACGGCGACTTCATCCGCCAGCTCATCCGCTCCGGTCAGGTGAAGACAGTTCACGATTGCTCGGACGGCGGCATTGCCCTGTCGCTCGCCGAAATGGCCATGGCCGGCAATGTGGGTGCCTCTGTCACGGCGATGCCCGAGAACATGCCGCTCCACGCCTTCCTCTTCGGCGAGGACCAGGCGCGCTATCTCATCGCCGTCGATGAGGATGTCGCCGCCGACATTCTCTATGAAGCCGGCGCTCTCGGCATCCCAGCCGTGACGCTGGGCGTGACCGGTGGCGATTCGTTGATTCTACCCGGCAAGCAGGCCATATCCGTGAAGCAGCTGAAGAGCGCTCACGAGGCATGGCTGCCCGAGTATATGACTGGTAAGTCGTAAGGAGTTTAGTCCATGCCAATGGATGCACGCGATATCGAGAGCATGATCAAGGTTGCCCTCCCCGACGCGGTCGTGGAGATCAAGGACCTGGCAGGCGACGGCGACCACTACGCCGCCACCGTCACCTCCTCGGCCTTCAAGGGCAAGTCCCGGGTTCAACAACACCAGATGGTCTATGCGGCGCTGCAAGGTCGCATGGGCGGCGTGCTCCACGCCCTTGCATTGACGACGCTGACACCCGACAATTGATATGTGAGCCCAGCGCCTTGACCGCTGAGGAACAGGAGAGATTCATGGCTGACGCCAACCAGATCATCGACAACGAAGTGAAGTCCAACGACGTCGTGCTGTTCATGAAGGGCACGCCGCAATTCCCCATGTGCGGGTTCTCGGGCCAGGTGGTCCAGATTCTCAACTATCTCGGCGTCACCTATAAGGGCATCAACGTGCTCGAGGACGAGACCGTTCGCCAGGGCATCAAGGATTATTCCAACTGGCCGACCATTCCCCAGCTCTACGTGAAGGGCGAGTTCGTCGGCGGCTGCGATATCACCCGCGAGATGTTCCAGGCCGGCGAGCTGCAGCAGTTCTTCACCGACAAGGGCATTCAGGTCCAGCAGAGCGCCTGACCGGCCCCTGATCCAGAACGGCAAAAAGCGGGGCTCAGACCCCGCTTTTTTATTGCCTGAATGGCCCCGCTCCCTCTGAACAGGGAGCGTTATATGTCGCATTCCTTAAACGGCTCAGTTTCCGGCACAATGTAGGCCTGATCGTTCACGAGCCGCCGCAAGAACAATAGAACGCGGAGGCCTGAAAATGGGGCACTCCATGGTCGAGCCTGAAACGAATGTCGTCGCCTTCAAGCCGCGCGCGAAGGTGAGCCACCATCCCAAAACACTTCTGGAGCGGATCTACGCTGCGGGCTCCCTGTCCGTGCCCGCCGACGACCTCGCGACCAAGATGGCCTGCGTGACCTTGCAGGGACTGGGCCTTCTGGTGATCGAGGAAATTCTCGCCGACGGCACACCGCGCCTACTGGAACGCGGCAAGGCCCGTCAGTCCATGGACCGCCCCTGGCGGCTGTCGAAACCCGCTTTCTCGGGAGAAGCTGGGAAGCCGGACGCCGACGGCGCCTTCCGATTTTAGCTCTTCCCCAGGGCGGCTTTTACGAAGGCCAGCGCATCCGGCGAGGCCCATTCCGCCGGGCCTTTCAGGATCGCGATCTCGCAGCCTGAGGGATCGACCACGAAGGTGGTCGGCAGCCCGACCACATGGCCGGATTTCTGTAGCACTTGGAGGAGCTTGCCGGCCGGATCGGCATGATAGGTGAGGTTTTTTATCCCGTTTTCTTGGAGCCAGGCCTTCGGCTTGTCGGGATTGCGCGTATCCACATTGATGGCAACTACCTGGAAGTCGTTGCCACCCAGTTCCACCTGAAGCTTGTCGAGAGCCGGCATTTCCTGGCGGCACGGCACGCACCAGGTCGCCCAGAGATTGACAAGGATGGTCTTGCCGCGGAAATCGGCGAGGCTCATGAGCTGCCCCTCCCCGCCCGTGAACGCGATCGCCGGCGGCGGCTTAGGCTTGGCATTGACATTGAGAGCCGCGATCTCGCCCTTCGCAAATGGCTCCAGGCCTGCCGTTTTCGTCTGCGCTGCCCGGCATTCGCCGATCTCGGCCACATCCGCGTGATTGCGGGAGAATCCATACCACGCAGCGCCCGCGCCGATCAGGGCGAGAGCGGCAATGCCGGCAAGGACGATCCGGCTTCGAGAATTTTGCGGTTTCAAGGTCGTCGACATGAGGTGGATGTGACGCTTTTTGCAGCGAACCTCAAGCCCCGTGCACTCTGCGGCCTTCACGATCCCGTAAGCGCGCTCCATGAAAAAGGCCCTGGCAGCATCACTGCCAGGGCCGGATCTCTCAATCTCTCCTCATCCGGATCAGGTGATGAGGATATCGGCAGCCGACAGGCGGATGTTATTGAAATCCGCGATCTTCATCGTGCCGCCCGGACGCGAGCCGTTCGAGTCGTAGATCAGATCGTCCGTGACCGGGTTGTAGATGAGGTAATCGTTCAGATCGAGCGCGCGGTCGCCGATGCGGAAGAAGGCAGCGTTCAGTTTGCCCAGTGCTTCTTCCGTGCCACGCCCGAGCTTCGTGAAGATCGCGTTGTCGAGCAGCACGAAATCATCACGGGTGTTGAAGTCGAGCACGCGATCAACGGTGCTGCGCGTCGGGCGGTCGTCGAACTTGAAGTAGTCCTTTCCGGCGCCGCCGCGCAGATCGTCCCTACCCCGGCCACCGTCGAGCACGTCGTCGCCACCGAGACCGAACAGCACGTCGCGGCCATTACCGCCAACAATGGTATTGGCGAATTCGGAACCGCCCAGCCGCACGCTCGCATTCGTGCCGGAGATGAGGAACTCGACCTCCGAGGCTGCAGAGAGCGAGTAGCTGGTCGACACGCGCACCGTATCGATGCCTCCGCCGGCGCTCTCGTTGATGACATCGAGCGTGTTATCGACGAGGTAGGTGTCGTTGCCGAGACCGCCCGTCATTGTGTCGACGCCTGCGCCGCCATCGAGGATATTGGCGCCGCTGTTGCCGGTCAGCAGGTTGCCGACCTCGTTACCGGTGAGGTTGAAGGCCCCAGTGCCGCCGACCGTCGCGTTCTCGAGGCCTGCACCCAGGGTATAGTTGGCAAGGAACGATACGACCGTATCGACACCCGAGCTGTCGACGATCGCATCGCCGGCACTGTCGATCATATAGGTGTCGTTGCCGTCACCGCCGTCTAGACGATCCGCGCCTGCGCCGCCATCGAAGGAGTCATTGCCGCCGCCGCCAATGAGGACGTTAACGCCCGAATTGCCAATCAGGCTGTTGTCGCCCGCATTCCCGGTGGCGTTGATGTTGCCTGTTCCGGTGAGAACGATGTTCTCGAGGTTGGCTTGGGCTGCGATGGAATAGGTAATCGAGGCCTGGACGGTATCCGTGCCTGCGTTGGCAGCCTCCGTGATCACGTCACCGGCGCTATCGACCACATAGGTGTCGTTGCCGAAGCCGCCGGTCATGTCGTCGTCACCGGTCCCGCCATCGAGGAAATCGTTGCCTTCGCCGCCGATGAGATCGTCACCTCCGGCGCCGCCGAACAGGACATCGTCACCGCTCATACCATACAGGACATTGGCACCATCATTACCCGTGATGCTATTGTTCAGAGCATTGCCTCTACCTTCGAGCGCCGCACCGAGCAGGACGAGGTTCTCGACGAAGGCGGCACCCGCCGTTGTCATGGCGAAGCTCACATTCGAGCGGATCGTATCGGTGCCCTCGTTGGCCAGCTCGGTCACGACATCGTCGGCGTCGTCGATGACATAGGTATCGTCACCGGCTCCACCGATCAGCGTGTCGGCGCCAGCATTGCCGTCGAGGACGTTGTTAAAAGCGTTACCGGTAATTTCGTTGTCGTCAGCATTGCCCAGAACGTTGAACGCTCCGTCAGCTGCGGTGAGGGCGAAGTCCGTATCGCCAGCATCCAGGATCACAACACCGAGTTCATCGTATTTAGTCGGCATATTTATTCTCCTTACCCCTCATTACTCAATCACCTGAAAAAAAACTTGTTCTTACGCTTCAAAGCGGCCCCTTCAGGAACTGCTATAACGTATGGTAAACTGAAACGTTCCAGCGTTGATCCATATGTGGCGTCTTGAAATCTTGCTTCGCAGAGCGCCGTCTCGTCGGAGTGGGCATGGCCCAGCTTTGCCTCTCGCATCCGGCAGCGCTTGCCGTTATGGTGCGGCCACGTTTCGGAGTTCTCGATGTCGTCCAGCCTGACTTTTTCCCGTGCCGTCCTGGTTTGCGGCCTTATCGTTCTCGGTCTTTCCGCCTGCGGCCGCCGTGGCGCGCTGGAGCCGCCTCCGGGCTCCGCCGGAGCCCAGGCCCAGCCGGAAGCGGCTGCGCAATCGACCCTGCCCTCTCCGGTCGGAACGCCGCGTTCGAAGCCGTCCCGCGGCTATACGGTGCCCAAAGAGCCGTTTATCCTCGATCCGCTTCTCTAAGGCCGCTCCGCCGCATCCGCGGCGACGAACCGGACTGACTTTGCCGACATTATTTAGGCTGCCCGATGCACCACTTTGCCTATCGTGATGGTGTTCTCCATGCGGAGGACATCAGCTTGCGCCACCTCGCCGACGAGGTGGGGACGCCCTTCTACTGCTATTCCTCCGCCACGCTGGAGCGGCATTACCGTGTTTTCGCCGAGGCTTTCGCGGATACGGATGCGCTAGTCTGCTACGCTATGAAGGCGAATTCCAACCAGGCGGTACTGCGAACCCTCGGTAACCTCGGGGCCGGCATGGACATCGTCTCCGAGGGCGAGCTGCGGCGGGCTTTGGCCGCAGGCGTTCCGGGAGAGCGGGTGGTGTTCTCCGGCGTCGGCAAGACGAAGGCCGAAATGGCCTTCGCCGTCGACAGCGGCATCCTCTGCTTCAACGTCGAATCCGAGCCTGAACTTGAGGCTCTGTCGGAAGTGGCCCTCTCCAAGGGCACCCGCGCTCCGGTCTCGATCCGTATCAACCCCGATGTGGATGCAAAAACCCACAAGAAGATCTCGACGGGCAAGTCCGAGAACAAGTTCGGCATCCCCATTGCCCGCGCCCGCGAGGTCTATGCCCTCGCCGCTTCCCTGAAGGGAATCCAGATCACGGGCGTCGACATGCATATCGGCAGCCAGATCACGGATCTGTCGCCCTTCGACAACGCCACTGCTCTCCTGGCGGAGCTGGCCCGCGACCTGATGGCCGATGGCCATAAGCTCCATCACATCGATCTCGGCGGCGGCCTCGGCGTACCCTATCGGGAGGACAACGATCCGCCGCCAGATCCGCAAGCCTATGCCGCGATCATCAAGCGCCATACCAAGGATCTCGGCCTCAAGCTCGTTTTCGAGATGGGCCGCCTGATCGCCGGCAATGCGGGCGTTCTTGTCGCCAAGGTCATCTATGTGAAGGAAGGAGCCGACAGGACCTTCGTCATTGTCGATGCGGCCATGAACGACCTGATCCGCCCGACCCTCTACGAGGCCCATCACGACCTTAAAGTTGTGGCGGAGCCTTCAGCCGATACCCCCCGCATCGTCGCCGACGTAGTCGGTCCGGTCTGCGAGACCGGCGATTATCTGGCGCTTTCCCGCGATATGCCCAAGGTCAAGCCCGGCGATCTCATCGCCTTCATGACGGCGGGCGCCTATGGCGCCGTGCAGGCGAATACCTACAACACCCGCCCCCTCGTGCCGGAGGTACTGGTCAGGGGCGCCGACCACGCGGTGGTGCGGCCCCGCCCGTCCTACGAGGAGCTGATCGGTCTCGACCGCGTTCCCTCCTGGCTTGCCTGACGAACCTCGATACCTTCCCGGTTGTTGTCCTGACGGACATGTGAATGCCGGGAAGGCTCAAAATCCCCCTACAGGCACAATGTGCCCTTTTGACCGCTGGCCATCCGGGCATCCCGTGCTAGCTTCCCTTGGGGGCGCTGGCACAGATTTCGTGCTGCGGAGACTGATTGCATGAGCGAAGGCCCGAACCCGTCGCCTGCGCAGAGCAGCCTGAGCAAGAGGTTCGGGCGCCTGGTCACGCATGCGCGCTGGTCCCTCTGGTGGGAGGAGGCTTGGCCGCGCCTGTGGCTGCCGCTTGCCATCGTCCTGCTCTTCCTGACGCTCTCCTGGTTCGGCCTCTGGCTCGACGCCTCTCCGCTCTGGCGCGGCATCGGCATAGCCCTTTTCGCCGCAGCCTTCCTGATTTCGCTCTGGCCCCTCGTTCGGCTCCGCATGCCGAGCCGGACCCGCGCGCTCGACCGGCTCGACCGGGATACGGGCCTGACGCACGGCCCCGCACGGGTGCTCGACGATTCCCTGGCGCTCGGCTCATCCGATCCCGGCACGCGGGTCCTGTGGTCGCTTCATCGCAAAAGGGCCGAAGAGACTGTTAGCCGAATGCGCGTTTCCGCGCCCAATCCCGACATGCCGCGCCGGGACCGCTATGCCCTGCGCGCCGTAGGCATCCTGGCCCTGGTGACGAGCGCCTTCGTGGCAGGGCCGGAGATCGGCTCGCGCCTCTCGGCCGCCTTCGACTGGCGCAATGTCCAGACGGCCGGCCCCTCCTTCCGCATCGACGGATGGATCGACCCGCCGCTCTATACCCGCATGCCGCCGCTCATGATCGACCTTGCGAAAGGCCAGAGCCTGCGCGCGCCGATCCGCTCGACACTTGTCATCCGCATCGCCGGTGAAGGCACGGCGGAGATCTCTCACGGCAAGGGCCTCACGGCACTGCCGCCCAAGGGCAACCAGCGCGCCGATCTGCGCGAGGAGCGCTACACCTTGGAGGGCAGCACCGAACTCACCGTGAAGACGGGCTTTGCCAACAGCGTGACCCTGAACATCGAGGCTATTCCCGACCGGATGCCCGAGATCGCCTTTTCCGGACCGCCGGAGGTGAACGCGCGCGGCACCTTCACCCTCATGTACAAGGGCAAGGACGATTACGGCATTGCCTCCATCGAAGGCGTGGTGGAGAAAGCCGACGGCAGCAAGGGCCGCTCGCTCGTGCCCGCCCCTCCCCTGCCGCTTGCCATTCCGAGCCACGAGGAGAATGCGCCCGAAACCCGCTCGCCGGTGGACTTGACCAACCACGCCTGGGCCGGATCACCGGTGACCATCAGGCTCAAGGCCAAGGACGAGGCCGGTCAGGAAGCGACGAGCGAGACCATCAACTTCACACTGCCGCAGCGCCCCTTCACCAATCCGCTCGCGAAGGCTCTCGTGGAGCAGCGGCGCAATCTCGTGCTCGCGCCCGACGACCGCAAGCGCGTGCAGGTGGCCCTCGATTCCCTGCTGATCGCGCCCGAGGAATTCATCCCGCAATGGGGCGTGTTCATGGGCCTGCGCACCGCCGCCGAGCGCCTGCGTGCGGCAAAGTCGGATGAGAACCTTACCGAGGTGGCCGACTGGCTCTGGACCATGGCGCTTCAAATCGAGGATGGAAATCTCTCGGATGCCGAGCGCGAGCTGCGTGCCGCGCAGGAGCGTCTGAAAGAAGCCATGGAGCGCGGCGCCACGGATGACGAGATCCGGCGCCTCACGGACGAGTTGCGTCAGGCCATGGACAAGTTCCTGCGTGAGTTCGCCCAGCGCATGCAGCAGAACCAGCAGCAGAGCCAGGACCAGAACCAGCGCAGCCCCGACCGGGTGATCTCGCAGGACGATCTCAACCGCATGCTGCAACAGATGGAAGATGCCATGCGCCGCGGCGACGTGGCGGAGGCTCAGCGGCTTCTTGAGCAGCTGCGCAACATCCTGGAGAATCTCCAGACCGCGCAGCCGAACAGCCGCATGACGGATCCGCTCGGGCGCGAGATGAACCAAGCCATGCGCGACCTGGAGGACATGGCGCGCGAGCAGCAGAGCCTGCGCGACGAAACTTTCCGAGATGGCCAGAGCCGCCGCATGCAACAGGGCGACCGCCCACGCCAAGGGCAACGGCAGCAGGGACAGCGCCAGCAAGGCCAGCGCCAGCAGGGTCAACAGGGCGAGCAAGGTGAACAGGGTGAAGGCGGCGACCAGCAAAGCGATAATGGCACCTCCGGCCAGCAGGATCCGTTAGGCCTGCGCCAGCGCCAGCAGGCTCTGCGCGAACGGCTGCAGGAGCTGCAGCGCCGTATGGAAGGCATGGGCATGCAGGGCGAGCAGGGTTTCGGCGAGGCCGAGCAGAATATGCGTGAGGCCGAAGGCGCCCTCGGCCAGGGCCAGGATGGACCCGCCGTCGATGCTCAGGGTCAGGCCCTGGAGAACCTGAGGCGCGGCATGCAGGGCATGGCCCAGCAGATGCAGCAAATGCAGCAGGGCGAAGGCAATGAGCAGGCCGGGGATCAGCCGGGCCAGGGCGAGCCTCAGGGCCAGGGACAGGCGGGTCAGAACAACAATGACCCGCTGGGACGGCCGACACGGAACCGGGGCTATGTGGATAACACCCGCGACGGTGTGCCGAATGTCAACGAATCCCCGGCTCAGCGCGCCCAACGCATTCTCGAAGAGCTGCGGCGCAAGCTCGGCGATCCGTCCCGGCAGCAGGAGGAGCTCGATTACTTCGAGCGCCTGTTGCGCAGGAACTGACATGACGCAGGGGCAGACATAAGCTGCCCCTTGCCTCCACGGCGGGTTCAGGCCACGGTCCCGCAACTTTCGCGTGGAATCACCATGAACACCATTGCCGACCTGATTGTGCCGATTGCCGTTCTGGCCGTCGCCTTCGTGTTGCTTCTCGGCCTCGTCAACATGCTGCGTGGCGGCAGCGCCAACCGGTCCCAGCACCTCATGCGCCTGCGCGTCCTTCTGCAGTTCATCGCGATAGTAGTGATCATGGCAGTGATTTGGTGGAAAGCGGTTTAGCCCTCCCGGTCTTGACACTTTTTCGCCACGGTTTGTATTAAGACAACATTAGCCATGTCGGGCATATCCTGATGGCACTTTCGATTGAGCAACGGATTCCTTGATGCGCGCCAGCAAAGCCTTGAGCTTTAACCTTCTCGTTCTCTTGATGGGATCGACAGGTGCTTTCGCTGTCGATGCACGCAATCAATCCGGTTTCCCCAACGGTACTGCTCAGCCGAGCTTCCTCTCCGAATTCCGCTTTGGCCTCTCCGCGCAGGATCCCTGGGGTTCCGAAGGGCGTGACGACTCGGCCAATCTGACCGGCGAGATCCTTCTCGCGAAGCCGTTTACGGCCTCGGACCTGTTCACGAGCTATTTCATTCCCCGCCCGCATATCGGCGGCAGCCTAAACGTCGACGGTAATACCAGCTTCGCCTATACCGGACTGACCTGGACCTTCGATCTGACGCCGAGCGTGTTCGTGGAAGGCAGCCTCGGCGGTGCAGTCCACAACGGCAAGGGCCACGTGAACAATCCCTTCTCGGATCGCCAATCCCTGGGCTGCTCGCCCCTGTTCCGTGAATCGGGCTCCGTGGGCGTGCGCCTTTCCGCCAACTGGAGCGTGATGGCCACCGTTGAGCATCTTTCCAATGCCGGCACCTGCTCCGACAACCGCGGCCTGACCAATATCGGCGCACGGGTCGGCTACTCCTTCTAAAGCCTGGCCCTATTTCCGGCAGGACGATTTTGTAGCGGCGAATCCGTTCCGTCTCGCCGATAATGCTTCCCGGAATCCACAAACCCTCAGGCCGATCATGGTCGTTCTCAATCGAATTTACACGCGCACCGGCGACACGGGCACCACGGCGCTCGCCGCCGGCGGACGTAGGCCTAAGCACGATCTGCGCATCGAGTCCTTCGGCACGGTCGATGAGACCAATGCCTGCATCGGTATGGTCCGCCTGCACACGAAAGACCTCCCCATCGATGCCATGCTGAGCCGCATCCAGAACGATCTCTTCGATCTGGGCGCCGACCTCGCGACCGTCGAGACGGACAAGAAGCTGCCCTATGAGCCCCTGCGCATCACACAAGGCCAGGTGGACCGGCTGGAGCGCGAGATCGACGAGCTCAATGCGGAACTCGCTCCCCTGCGTTCCTTCGTGCTGCCCGGCGGAACGCCCGCCGCCGCGGCCCTGCATCTGGCCCGCACGGTCTGCCGCCGCGCGGAACGGCTCGTGGTTGCTCTCAACGAGAGGCCAGAGGAGAAGGTGTCGCCCGAGACGGTGAAATATCTCAACCGCCTCTCCGACTTCCTGTTCGTGGCGTCCCGCCACGTCAACGACAAGGGCGCGCTCGACGTCCTCTGGGTTCCCGGCCAGAACCGCTGAGGAGCGGAACACAATGTTCTTACCGCTCCACGACGGCGTGCCTCTCGAACACATGAAGACGCCGGTCGTCGCGCGGTCGCTCATCGTGGTCTGCGTGCTCTCCTATCTGTTCTACGCCTATGGCCCCTATGGTGAGGACGTGATGGTGGGCGGGCTCGGCCTGATCCCTTCCGTGCTTCTGGGCGCGGAGATCCTGCCCGAGGGCTATCCCTTCGTGCCGGTATGGCTCACGCCGATCACCAACATCTTTCTGCACGGCTCCTGGTTTCACCTCATCGGCAACATGCTGTTCCTGTGGGTATTCGGAGACAATGTGGAGGACGCGATGGGACACCTGCGCTTCCTCGTATTCTTCCTGCTCTGCGGCGTCGTTGCGAGCCTCACGCACACGCTCGTCGCCTTTTATGCCGCTGGCGCAAGCCTGCCCGATCTCTTCATCTTCCCGGCCCCGCATCGTCCCTTGATCGGCGCGTCCGGTGCCGTGTCGGGCGTGGTTGCGGCCTATCTCATTCTCTATCCACGCGTGCGGATCTGGGCCCTGTTCCTCGGCGGCATTCCCCTTCGCCTTCCGGCCTATTGGGCCATCGGCTTCTGGTTCGTGCTGCAATTCGTCTCCGCGTTTTTCGGCGGCGATGACGGCGTCGGCTGGTTCGCGCATCTTGGCGGCTTCATCGCGGGCGCTATTCTCATCCCCATCATGCGACACCGCTACGATCCCGTTTTGGCACGTGCCGCGGCCCAGGAAATGCAGGCGCCGCGTTGACAATCGGGACCCGGAGTCTACGGTCCCATCCGTCTTTTTCCTATCTATCCGGAGAGCCCGCCATGGGCGATATCCGGATCCGACCGTCAATGAGGACAGACGAATGAAGCTTCTTGTGTGCGTGAAGCGAGTTGTTGACTACAACGTGAAGATCCGGGTTCGTGCGGACGGGTCTGGCGTCGAGCTTGCGAACGTGAAGATGTCGATGAACCCGTTTGACGAGATCGCCGTCGAGGAGGCCGTGCGCCTGAA
>NZ_JBFRFB010000024.1:0-22324 GCF_052114605.1 Microvirga sp. 2YAF29 | reverse complement strand
TCCTGTCCCCGCAACCAAACACAAAAAGCCCTCGTGCAAATATGCACGGGGGCTTCGTCGTGTCTGAAGCCTGCAACACGCGCCGTGCGAAGCGGCTTCGCCTCTTCAGCGCCTGTTGAGCAAAGCGTGAGGATCCGCGCCTGGTCGCCGTGCAGATCCGCATCGAGACCGCCCTCCTTTGGCGTCAGAACGATCGTCTCGATCAGCGAGCGGATCAGTTCCATTGCATCATCCTTGTGTTCAGTGTCTTCGAGCAAGTTCTCCAGTTCTTCGACTTTGCGGCGGTAAACCGCTGCGAGGTTCGGTCGTGCCACGCGCTTGCCCGTGCACGGGTTTTTCACATAGGAGCAGCGATAGCAGGCGAGCTGCCGGTATAGCGCTCGTTGCTGAGCCAGCTCCTGTCAGCAGGACGAGAGCGATGAGAACTGAGCGCCGTCGGAACCGCGTCGGCGCCGGCAGACGCATCCCGGCAAGATGCGCGGCCGCATCGAAGGGGGACGTGGCGACCTGCCGCCCCGGCTGGAAGGCGGACCTCTTCCAAAGCCGAAAGCGGCTCCTGCCAAACCAGCGACAAGGATGAGGAGGACACCGCGCGTTCTCATCGCTCACATCCAAGGAAAACAAGACCGGCCACGCCGTGGATCAGGATAACGACCGTAAAGAGCGCCGCTATCGCCATGCCCATCAGGATCATGAATCGATGTGGCGTTCCGGCTCCTGTGGAGTCGGGCAGAGGTGTCGGCGCCGCTGCGACATCAAGTGCCCTGTATAGGCAACCACGACTTCGGAACTAAACAGGGTGCGACCTGTTAACTCTCGTTTAACTTCTGCCTTGAGATTGCCCAATCCGCCGTGTCAGGTTTGATGAACAAAACCTTAACGGCACAGCGGTGGGGGCAATGCGGCAACCTCTCTTCGGGTCTCTAAACACCCGGCCTTTTCTCAAGCGTACGCTTCGGCGCGTAGGATTCACGCTGGCGTTGACAGTGATCGCAATGGGAGCGCAGGCGCAGACCCAGACCGGAAGCATCCTGCCGCGTGTGACACCGCCCGTGACGCAGATGGGGGCCGCCAGGCCGATCATAGGCTGGGTTCGCTTCTGCGAGCAGAAGCCGGCGGAATGCGCCGTTGACACGTCGGAGCCCGCCAAGATCAATCTGTCGGCGAAGGACTGGAAAACTCTCAATCAGGTCAACCAGCAGGTGAATGCCGCCATCGAGGCAAAAACCGACAAGGATCATTGGGGCGTCGATGATGTCTGGGGCTTCGCAGAGGATGGCTATGGCGACTGCGAGGATTACCAACTCGTCAAGCGCAAGCACCTGGTCGAAGCAGGATTCCCGCGTCGCGCGCTGCGCATGACGGTCGTGATCGATGAGGAAGGTGCAGGGCACGCGGTCATGATGGTGCGCACCAATCGTGGCGACTTCATCCTCGACAACAAGAAGAACGCCATCCTGCCATGGCACAAGACGGGTTACACCTACATCAAACGCGAAGGCGACCAGGGTTCGACCTGGGCATCGCTCGGCGGCCTGACGTCTCCCACCATGACTGCCAACCAGTAAGGCATGGGGCCGCCACCGTTTCTCGCGGGGCCAGACATTAGGCCCTTTGCCTTCGGCGCATGATCATCACACTCTTCCTCCAGCTGTGAGCAGACGCATGGCGTTGGCCGTGACCAACACCGTCGCGCCCGTGTCGGCCAGGATCGCAGGCCAGAGGCCCGTGATTCCGAGAATGGTGGTCACCAGGAACACAGCCTTGAGGCCGAGCGCGATGGTGATGTTCTGGCGGATATTGGCCATGGTATCGCGGGACAGGCGCACCATGCGGGCGACGTCGAGCACACGTCCGTGCAGCACCGCAGCGTCGGCGGTTTCCAGCGCCACGTCCGCGCCGCCACCCATGGCGATTCCAACATCGGCGGCGGCGAGGCCCGGAGCATCGTTGATGCCGTCACCTATCTTGGCGACCACCTGACCCTTGGCTTGAAGGTCGCGGATGATGGCCTGCTTGTCCTGCGGCAGCAATTCGGCGCGCGGCTCGATGCCGAGCCCGACAGCGATGACTTGCGCCGTGCGGTGATTGTCGCCCGTCACCATCACCGCATCAACTCCGGCCTCTTTTAGAGCTTCAAGCCCCGCCTTGGCATCGTCGCGCGGCTCATCGCGCATGGCGATCAATCCGGCAATCTCATGTCCTGCGAGAAGCACCGAGACGGTTTTGCCTTCATCGTTGAACGCGGTGATGCGAGCCAGCTGCTCAGGCGTCAACGCCACCTTCTCCGCCGCCGCCTTGGGCGAGCCGAGAAAAAGCGACACGCCGCCGACGCTGCCGACGACACCCTTACCATTCAGGGCGCCCGCATTCGCGGCAGGCGGAACCGGAGCCTTGGCCTCCGCAGCCTTTGCGATAATGGCCGTGGCGAGAGGATGGCTCGATCCTGTCTCCAGCGCGGCGGCCAGGGACAGCACCTCTTGCTCGGAGCGCGCAAGGGCGACCACGTCTGTCACTTTCGGCTTGCCCTCTGTGAGCGTGCCCGTCTTGTCGAAGGCTGCGATGGTGATTTTCCCGAGGCTTTCCAGCACCGCACCGCCTTTCATCAGCAAGCCACGCCGGGCGCCTGCCGACAGACCGGCAGCGATGGCGGCAGGTGTCGAGATCACGAGTGCGCATGGGCAACCGATCAGCAGGATGGCGAGGCCCTTATAGACCCATTCTCCCCATGCGCCTCCGAAGAGAAGCGGAGGCGCGATAGCGACAAGCGCACCGACGACGAGGACGGCGGGGGTATAGTAGCGTGAAAAGCGGTCGATGAAGCGCTCGGTCGGCGCCTTGCTCTCCTGCGCTTCCTCCACGAGGCGCACGATGCGCGCGATGGTGTTGTCCTGCGCCGCGGCGGTGACACGCACGCGCAGCGCGCCATCGCCGTTGATCGTGCCTGCGAACACCATGTCATCGACACCCTTGCGTTTGGGTGTGCTCTCGCCAGTCACCGGAGCCTCATTGATGGCGCTCTCGCCGTCGATGATGCCGCCATCGGCAGGAATACGGTCGCCGGGGCGCACGAGGATGATGGAGCCGACAGCAAGGGTCTCGGCCTGGACCTCCTCGGTCCTGCCGTCGCGTTCGAGCAGCGCGGTCTTGGGAACGAGCTTCGTCAAGCCTTGAATGCTTGCGCGTGCACGTCCCGCAGCAACACCCTCCAGAAGCTCGCCGACGAGGAACAGGAAAACCACCATGGCGGCTTCCTCGGTGGCGCCGATGATCACGGCGCCGACGGCAGCGATGGTCATCAGCATCTCGATGGAGAACGGCGTTCCGAACCGCGCGGCCACGATGGCGCGGCGGGCAATGGGAACGAGGCCGACAGCCATCGCGAGGACGAAAGCCCAATGTCCGGTCCACGGCACGAGCTGGCCGATGCAGTAAGCGGCCACGAGCGCGAGGCCGCAGGCGATGGTCAGGAGGCCGCGTTGGCTCTTCCACCAGACGTCGTCGCTCGAACCGTGATCGTGCAGATGCCCATGCAGGCCGGCTGAAGCCTCGGCACCATGATCGCGCTTGTGGCCACGGTCGTGATGATGATCATGGCCGCAACCTGGTCCATGCTCATGATCATGAGCATGTTCGGCCTTCGGCGCAGATGCAGAAGAGCTTGCGGGCTCCTGTCCCGTCACCTTGAAGCCGAGAGTTCCG
This sequence comes from Microvirga sp. 2YAF29, assembly GCF_052114605.1. Classification (NCBI taxonomy): domain Bacteria; kingdom Pseudomonadati; phylum Pseudomonadota; class Alphaproteobacteria; order Hyphomicrobiales; family Methylobacteriaceae; genus Microvirga; species Microvirga sp. 2YAF29. Next base: position 18,622 of record NZ_JBFRFB010000024.1, on the reverse strand, counting down.
ATGTGTTTGGCGAGGATATCGAGAACGACCGTGTCGTCATGGACAACGGTCACCGTGCCCGCCGGAACCGAGACGTTGACCTCCGCCACGCCCGGCACGCGCTTCAGGGCATTGTCGATCTTGGCTGCACAGGATGCGCAATCCATTCCGGAAACCCGGTAGCGGGTGCGCTGTCCCTTCGGAAGCTCGGCTTCGAGCTTCCCTTGGGAAGAGCCTGGCAGGTTGCACGCCTCAGACATCGCAAAAAACCTCTTCACATCGATTCGAGGAGACCCTACATCTTCTAGTGGCTAGAGGTTCAAGAGGTTTATTCGATGTCTCTGACGATCGGCGAGCTCTCGCGACAGACCCAGGTGAAAATCCCGACCATCCGCTATTACGAGCAGATCGGCCTATTGGCCCCGCCGATCCGGACGGAAGGGCAGCAGCGGCGGTACGCTTCGGACGATATCCGCAGGCTCAACTTCATCCGCCATGCACGTGAACTCGGATTCGAGGTCGATGCCATCCGGCAGCTTCTCGGTCTCACGGGCACGCCCGACCGCGCCTGCGGCGAAGTCCATGAGATCACCAAAGCCCATCTCGAAGAAGTAAAAGACAAGATCGCTCGGCTCACCGCCCTTCGCGACGAGCTCGAGGCCATGGTCGCGTGCGATCACCGTAGGGTCTCCGAGTGCCGGATCATCGAGGTGCTGGCGGACCATGAGAAGTGCCAGCACCCGGAGCACTGATGAACATGACCTCAGTGGCTGACATCAAAGGTTCGGCCAGGGCCAGGAACCGAGATTCCCTGCATTGCATTCTCGGAACGTCCGTCAGGTTGTCTGTCATTCGTTGGTGTGACCGAATGGCAGCAAGGCGGAGCCGTTCATTGGGCCGAGAGGAAGGAGCGAACCATGGCGCTTGTCGCCGTTGGGTTATCTTCCATGATCCAATGGCCTGAATCAGGAATGGTCCCTTCGGTCACGTCACTGGCGGCAAACCGCATCACGGTCGCCATCATCGGGCCAAACGATTTCTCGCCCCCAATCGCCAGCACCGGCATCTCGAGCTTGCCCTTGGCAGCAAGGAACGCCTTGTTGTCGACGGCGTCCTGATCGAATGCGGCAAACTGGGCGAAACCCGAGTGCGTGGCACCCGGCAGGGCATAGAGCTTGGCATAGTGCTCCCGTGCGGCCTCGGTGAAGCGGCTGGGTGTGGCTGAGAATTCGTTCCAGAAGCGATCGAGATAGATGCGCTCGCGGCCGGCGACGAGACGCTCCATGTCTGGGCCTCCAAACCGGAAGTGCCACAGCAGCGGATTCTTCAGGATCTCTTCCCATGGGCCGATGCCCGGCACCGGAGCATCGATCAGAACAAATCGCCTTACCCGTTCCGGGTGCTGGACGGCGAAGGCGTAGCCGACCATGTTGCCGATGTCGTGAGTGACCAGATCGGCGCGATCGATCTTGAGTGCGTCGAGAACACCTGCCACGTCGCCGGCTTGGGTTTTCTTATCGAACCCTGCTTCCGGCTTGGAGGACAGCCCCAGTCCGCGAAGATCCGGAACCACGACCGTATGATCACGAACAAGGTCCTGGGCCAAGGGAGCCCACATGTCGCCAGTCTCGCCGTAGCCGTGCAGCAGGATGACTGCCGGGCCCGTACCGCCGACGCGAACATGGATCGTGGCGCCGTTGGTTGTAATCTCCTGCGTCCGGACCTCCGCTGGGAACGAAACCTGCGCAGTGGCGGGCAGTGCGATGGCCGCAGCGCCAAGGGCACCGATGACGAATCTAAGCATTGGGCATCTCCGATCAACGGGCGAGCTTGAGCCGCGATGGCCGCCAGCGCTTCTCCGTTCGAGGCAGATATAGCGTTGACCCACCTCCCGGATTAGACTGCGAAAGGAGAAACTGGCCGCCGGAAAGACCGAACGATGATGAAGCTCGATGGCATCGCGACCTTCGTCGCCATTGCGGAAGCCGGGTCGATCAGCGAGGCAGCGCGCCGGCTGAGATTGTCAAAGTCCGTAGTCAGCGACCGATTGGTCGAACTCGAACGCAGCCTTGGTGTCAGGCTCGTGCATCGGAGCACACGCAGGCTGAGCCTGACGGAGGATGGGATCACCTTCCGTGAGAGAGCATCCCGCATCGCCCAGGAGGTCGAGGAGGCGATGGCGGAAATGGCCCAGCGCAGCGGCGCTCTGGTCGGCCCGTTGCGCATCTCCGCACCTGTTACATTCGGCCGAATGCATCTCGGACCGGCGGTTTATCCGTTCCTCACCAAGCATCCCGGCATCGAGCTGACGCTCGATCTTGATGATCGGCGGGTAGACGTGTCCGCAGAAGGTTATGATGCCGTGGTCCGGCATGGTCCACTCCTGGACTCACGCCTGGTCGCTTGGCGGCTGGCGCCAAGCCGGCGGGTTCTCGTCGCATCGCCGGATTACCTCGCGCGGCATGGCACCCCAGGCTCGGCAGGCGACCTCGAGGGCCATCGCGGAATTTTCTATACCAACCGGGGCGTCGATGACTGGCGGTTCCCAGGCCCAGCCGGAGCGACGATCGTTCGCGGCCGGGCGGCCTTGCGCGTGAACAACGGCGACATGATGCGGGACGCCGCGCTCTCCGGGATCGGCATTGCCCTTCTGCCGACTTTTATCGTCGGCTCCGACATCACAAGCGGCAGTCTTCAGGTCATCGATGTCGGCGTCAGGCCAGCGCCCGAGTTCATCTATGTCGCCCATCTAGAGGGCCGACGGCCTTCCGCCAAATTGAGAGCCTTTGCCGAATGTTTGCGCGAAGCGTTCGGAGATCCGCCTTATTGGGAGCCTTGAATACGCGCCCAGCTTCAATGCATCGGCAGGACCGCTTCAGATCAGCAAGCGAAGTTCAAAGCATTTGAGGAAGGTCCTCTTAGCTTGTTTAGGTTGGCCAAGCACGCATGTCGGAAAACGGCCCAACACGGTCTGCTTTCAAATCTGCGGCGAATGAATCGAAAGAGATAACATTTCTATTTGTTCCGACTTGTGCCGATGACGGTCGTGGTGGAAGGCGCAGTGCCGACATTGAGATTGTCGACACTAGAGAGCCAGAATGACTGCCTGAAAAGGGTGCATCTAGTCCAAAAGTTGGACTCGGATGACAAACAAACAGGATTGACGGTTTCTATTTTGATCCCGATGTTCGTCTTACCTTACGGAAGCGAACATGATGGACCGCACGAAGAGAAGAACGCAGCAGGAGCGGACCGCCGATACTACGCTCAAGCTGCTCAATGCGACCATCGACCTGCTTCATGATCGCGGTCTCTACCGGATGTCCACCTCCGACATCGCAGAAGCGGCGGGAGTCTCACGAGGCGCACTGACACATCACTTCAACTCGAAAGAAGAAATCATCGCTGCGGCGGTCTCGCATCAATTGAACAACGCCACAGCTCAGCTCCATGCCATGGCGGAAGGCATACGCCAATCAGGTGGCACTTCCGATGAGATCGTCGATTATCTGTGGCGGATGATGAACGATCGCTTGTTCTACGTCACGATGGAGTACCTGCCCGAAGCGCGACACAACGCCGAATTTCGTCAGCGCATCATCCCCGTCGTCAAGGAATTTCACAAGGGCCTCAACTCCGTGTGGGCCGAGCTTGCCGGGCAGGTCGGCGTCGAGGTCGATCATGCGCTTGTCCTGATGAACACGACGATGTGCATGATCCGCGGAATGATCGCGCAATCTGCGGTGAGGGTGGACCCGAACTATTTCAACGCTCTCCTCGGCTTCTGGAAGGAGAAGATGCGCAGTGAATTCATGCCGAAGAGTGAGGGAGTGAACTCGCCAATTCCAAGAGGTGCGGCCCTCGAAATCGTCGAGACGAAATCAAGCAATCGCAAAGTGAGGAAAGGATGATGAACCTACACACACACGCAGAGGCGCATGCACCGAAGCTTCAAGGAGTGGCTTCGCACCCGCTGACGGTGGAGGGCGTTCATCTTGCGTTTGGCGGTCTGAAGGCTCTGGATGGCGCGTCGTTTCGCATTCAGCCAGGCATCGTCACCGGATTGATCGGGCCTAACGGCGCCGGGAAGACGACGATGTTCAACGTCATATCCGGTCTGTATCAGCCCGATGCCGGCAAGATCACGTTCATGGGCCAATCCATCGAACGCTTAAGGCCTCACCTCATTACCCGTCTCGGGCTTGTACGGACATTCCAGATCGCGCGCGGTTTCCCTAAGCTGACGGTGTTCGAGCACCTCATGGTCTATGGCGCGCAGCAGCCCGGCGAGAGCATTGCTACGGCCCTGCTGGGATCAGCCAGCGCGCGCCGGCGTGAGGCGGAACTGGCCGAGAAGGCTTTGTCCATTGCTTCACGTCTGCGGCTGTCTCATGTCATCGACAACAAAGTGACGGATCTCTCAGGCGGGCAGAAGAAGCTTCTTGAGATCGGGCGTGCGCTCATGGCCGAGCCGCGCATGATCCTCTTCGATGAACCGGCGGCAGGCGTGAATCCCACGCTCGCGGAAGAAATCGGCGATCATCTGCTTTCGCTCGTATCGGAGGGAATGACTGTTCTTCTCATCGAGCATGACATGGCGCTGATCGAGCGGATCTGCGAGCGCGTGATCGTGATGGCGCAGGGGCGGACGCTCGCAGAAGGCACCTTCGACGAGGTGCGGGAAAATCATGAAGTTCAGGACGCATACCTCGGAGGCCGCAGATGAGATTGCTTGATGTCACGGACATCGTCGGCGGCTATGCGACGGCTGAGCACATCGTCAAGGGCGTCGCGCTGAGTGCCGATGCGGGCGAGGTCGTGACGATCATAGGCCCGAACGGCGCAGGAAAATCGACGGCGCTCAAGCTGATTTCGGGCTTGCTCACTCCTTCGCAGGGCAAGGTCCTGATCGGGGGAGAGGACATCACCCGGCAATCGCCTCAGGCGATTGCGAAAGCAGGTCTCGGCTTCGTTCCGCAGGAGCGCAATGTCTTCGGAACATTGTCGATTGCGGAAAACCTCGAAGTCAGCTGCCTGTTCGAGCGCGGCGCGGCGAAGAGCCGGATGGAAGAAGCTTATGCCCGCTTCCCGATGCTGTTCGACAAACGCCGCATCTCGGCAAAGAGCTTGTCGGGTGGGCAGCGTCAGATCCTGGCCATGGCCATGGCTCTCATGGGCAAGCCTCGGGTGCTCCTGCTCGATGAGCCCACCGCCGGCCTCAGCCCGAAAGCAGCTCACGAGCTATTCGAGTACATCCGCCGCATCGCCAACGAGGGCATCGCGATCTTGATGGTCGAGCAGAACGCCTTGGAATCTCTCGAGGTATCCGACCGTGCCTATGTGCTCGTCGACGGATGCAACCATCTTGATGGGCCGGCCCATGCCGTTGCCAACAATCCTGATATTCGCCGGCTTTTCCTGGGCGGGCGCGCCACCAAACCGACCGGGGTGGACATGCAATCCGGTCTCCAGCGTCACTAAAGAGGAAGATCAATGACCGACATCACGCGCAGACATATTCTTGGCGCAAGCCTGGTCGTTGCAGGCACGATGGCAATGCCGGCCGTCCTGCGGGCCCAGACCGGACCAATCAGGCTCGGAACCCTTACACCGCTGACGGGCTCGGGCGGCTCCTATGGTCCCGTTATGGCGAATGCCGTGAAGAAGGCCGCTGAGGAAATCAACAAGGCTGGCGGCATTAATGGCCGCGAACTGCTCATCATCTCGGAAGATGACCAGACCAGCCCTGAGGCAGGCCTGCGCGCAGCCCGCAAGCTCATCGACATCGATAAAGTCGCCGCCATTATCGGCACATGGGCTTCTTCGGTGACGACAGCAGTCGCGCCTGTGTGCTCCCAGTCAGGCGTCTTCCTCTCGACTGTCTCGGGAGCAGAGTCCATCACGCAGCTTCCCCACCAGGGCTTCCTGATCCGCACGCAACCGACCACCACTCTACAGGGCATCAAGTTCGGCGAGTTCGCTCTCAGCAACAATGCCAAGAACGTGGCTTTCGTATCGCCACAGACGCCATTCACTGAATCTCAGTACGCCTCTCTGACAAAGGTCGTGACGGCTGCCGGCGGCAAGACCAGCTCGCTGATTTACGACGACAAGAAAACCACTCTGCGCACCGAAGTGGATCAGGTTCTGCGCAGCAAGCCCGATGCCATCGTCATGGGTGGTTACACGAACGACACGGCCGTGCTCGTGCGCGATCTTTATCGCGCCAGCTTCAGCGGCCAATTGTATGGCTTTGCCTATGCCGTGAACAAGCAGCTCGTGGACGCGTTGCAGGGCGATGTGAGCGAGGGCATCTACACCTTGGCCCCGTCTCCGGCGGAAGGCAGCGGTGCCTACAAGCATGTTGCCCAGCTACTCGGTATCGACACGCCCGATACGTATAGCTGCCAGGTCTATGACCACCTCAACCTGATCGCGATGGCACTGGCCGTCGGCAAGGGCGATACCGGCACGGTGATCAAGGACAACATCCGCAAGGTCTCTCAGGGTGGCGGTGAGCGCGTCGAGAATGCAGTCGATGGCCTGAAGCTCATCGCTGAAGGAAAGAAGGTCGATTACGACGGCGCTTCCGGCCCCTGCGACTTCACGGATATCGGCGACATCACGGACGCCAAGTTCCGGTATGAGCAGGTCAAGGGTGGCAAGATCACCCTGCTGAAGATCGCCTGATGTTCGACGCGGTTCTTCAAGCCCTTGTCAATGGCGTGATCGCCGGAGCGCTTCTGGCGATTCCGGCGATCGGCTTCAGCGCCATTTTCGCGGTGTTGCGGTTCCCGAATTTTGCGATTGGTGCGCTGGCGACAGCCGGCGCCTACTTCGCCTGGATCGCGAACGTCAATTTCGGGCTCCCGATCGTGGTGGCGGCCGCCGTCGCGTTCGTGAGTGCGGCAATCTTCGGGGCATTGCTCGAATACGTCGCACTGGACCGTCTCGGACGGGGCGGCGCGCTTATGAAGGCCATCGGATCGCTCGCTATGGCGATGGTCATTGAAAACATCGTGCGCTTCGCCTTCGGCAACGATCTGCGGGCGTTCGATCTCCCGCTGGCCCGCGACTTCGTCGTCGGACCGATCCGGATCGGTCCTCAGCAGATCACCAATTTCATTTTTGCCTTGGTGATCATGTTGGCCATCTGGGCGTTCCTGTCCTTCTCGACGCTCGGACGCTCCATGCGTGCCGTCGCCGACAACCCGGATTTGGCACGCCTCAAGGGCATCAGCCCGCGCTGGATCGCACTTATCACTGTTGCCATCGGCAGCGGTCTGTGCGGCATTGGCGGCACGCTGATCGGGCTCGATACATCCATCGATCCTCTGCTCGGCGGACGCGTGCTCCTGTCCGTGTTCGCCGCCGCGGTTCTTGGCGGGCTCGGGAGCATTCCCGGCGCGGTGGTCGGTGCCTTTACCATCGGCATCGTGGAGGAGTTCACAGTGTTGGCGCTGGCTCCAGCCTATCGTCTCGCGGTCGGCTTCATCGTCATCCTGGTGGTGTTGGTGATCCGGCCTTCAGGTCTCCTCGGTAGCAAGGCGAGATGACGACATGTTAACCTATATTCTCTTCACGCTCGTTGTCGGCTCCGTTTATGCGCTTCTTGCGCAAAGCCTCATGTTGTCCTGGGGAACGGCGGGCCTCGTCAATCTCGGGCTCGCCGGTTTCTTCGCTGTTGGCGCCTATGCCTCATCCATGCTCACCACATGGGGGCATGCGCCGATCATTTTGGGCGTCTTCGCGGCCGTTCTGGCAGGCGGCGTTGCGGGCTTGCTCGTCTGCTTCTCGACGCTTCGTCTGCGAGACGATTATCTCGCCATCGTGACTCTCGGCTTTGCCGAGATCGTCAGGATCGTCGCTTCCAATGAAGTGTGGCTGACCGGAGGTACGGACGGCATCTCCGGCGTTCCGGTCATGATCGCCCGCGATACCGGCATCTGGTTCCATCTGGGAACGCTGCTCATCACACTCGCTGCAGTCGCTGCGGTCTACCTGCTTCAGCGCAGGTTGCTCTCCTCACCGTGGGGGCGTGCCATGCGGGCCATTCGCGAGGATCAGACTGTGGCCTCCGTGGCAGGAAAGAGCGTCGTGCGCTTCAAGGCCCAAGCCTTTGCGCTCGCCGCTGCCATAGCGGGTCTCGCCGGTGCTCTCTACGGACACTACACGAGTTACGTCGCGCCCGACCAGTTCCAGCCGCTCGTGACGATCTACATCTTCCTCGCGGTGACCGCGGGCGGAAATGCTCGTCCCGCCGGCGCGGTCCTCGGAGCTTACCTTCTCATCGCCTTTCTTGAAGCAACGCGCTTCATGGCCGAGCTCGCTCCTGGCGTCACGGCCCTGCAAGCCGCTGCTCTTCGAGAAATCGCCGTCGGTCTCGGCCTTGTCATCATCCTGACACTGCGCCCGGACGGCATCCTTCCTGAACGCTCACAGAAAGCGCCAGCCCTATGACCAACGAAGTTGTCAAAGCCTACCTTACCGTCACCGATGCAATTGCACAGGACGCCTCGCCGGAAGCGGCTTACCAGGCCGTCGACAAGGCCGTCAAAGGCCTGATCGGCCATGGCCTTTTCACCATCCTTGTGCGTTGCGAAGGCGGCGAAGAGGTGGAGCGGGTCTACTCGTCGCAGCCTGATGCCTATCCGGTGCAGGGCCGCAAGCGCATGGGTCCGACCCCTTGGGGCGATCTTGTTCTTACGCGTAAGCAGACCTTTCTTGGACGCGACAAGGAGGCCATCCGTTGGGCGTTCCCCGATCACGAATTGATCGAGAGCCTGGGCCTCGGCTGCGTCATCAACGTGTCCGTGCAGGAAGGCGGAGAGATCCTCGGAACGCTCAATGTTCTGGATAAGGAAGGGGCCTATACCAGCGAAGAGCAGGTTGCGCTCGTGCGTTCCTTCACGCCGCTGCTGATCTCCGCCCTCACGAAAGCCCGGAAGTAAAACACACTCCTTAGGAGACACGAGTTGTCCACCATTCTGTTCAAGAACGCCAACATCCTCGATGGGCAGAGAGACGAAGCTCTCCCCAATCACAATGTTCTCGTGGAGAACGGCGAGATCCGTGAAGTGTCAGACGGCCCGATCACCGCATCCTCCGCGCGGGTCATCGATCTCGCAGGCAAGGCGCTGATGCCTGGCCTGATCGATTGCCACGTTCACGTGATCGCCAGCATCGCCAATCTCGGTGCGAATGCGGAGCTGCCGAATACCCTGGTCGCGCTCCGCTCGGCCAAGATCATGCGCGACATGCTGATGCGCGGTTTCACCACTGTGCGCGATCTGGGCGGCGCCGATCACGGCCTCGTCATGGCGATCGAGGAAGGACTGATCGAGGCCCCGCGCCTCGTCATCTGCGGCAAGGCTCTTTCGCAGACCGGCGGACATACGGATTATCGTGGCCGCTACCATTCCCGCAACGTCGATTATTATGCCGACAGGGCAGGGACCCTCGGTCGAGTCGTCGACGGCGTCGATGACGTTCGCCGCGTCGCACGCGAAGAGATCAAGGCAGGCGCTCAGTTCATCAAGATCATGGCGAATGGCGGCGTCTCGTCGCCGACGGACCCGATCGCGTTCCTCGGCCTGTCGTCCGATGAGATTCGCGCTGCCGTCGAGGAGGCCCGCAATGCGCAGACATATGTGGCGGCCCACCTCTATACCGATGAGGCGATCCGCAGGGCGGTGGAACTGGGCGTTGAGTCGATTGAGCACGGCAATCTGATCACTCCAGAGACCGCGAAGCTCGCGAAGGAGAAAGGCGCTTATGTGGTGCCCACCAACGTGACCTTCCATTATCTCGCCAAGGAGGGTGCATCCTTCGGATTGCCGCCGGAATCCGTCGCCAAGATCGAGGATGTGCGCGGTCAGGGTCTCGCCGCGCTCAAGACCTTGCACGATGCAGGCGTCATGATGGCCTACGGCTCCGACCTGCTGGGCGAGATGCACAAGCATCAGTCCGACGAGTTCACGCTGCGTGGGGACGTTCTCCCGGCCATCGAGGTGATCCGTTCGGCCACGATCAATGCAGCCAAGGTCGTGAAGCAGGAAGGCAAGCTTGGTGTGATCGCACCCGGTGCCTATGCGGACCTCATCATTGTCGATGGCGATCCGCTGAAGGACCTCTCGCTCCTGACCGGACAGGGCAAGCATATGCCGGCGATCATGAAGGCCGGACGGTTCGTGAAGGACGAACTGGCCGCCTGAGCGACGACCGATCACAAAACGACATGATCATGAGATGCCCCGGAAAATCCCGGGGTGTCTCGATTGAGCCGGACAGCGCACTTTTAGGCCGCGCCGCAAGTTCGATCCGCAACGGGAGTGCAGCGGCGGCGTATCAACCGGCATCACGTTGCGCGCGGCCGATATTCGATAAAGCTGGTTCAACAGAGGAGGATTCCCGATGCGCCTGACTGATTTCAAAGTCCTGACATTCGATTGCTACGGAACCCTGATCGACTGGGAAAGCGGAATGGTCGAGGCACTCAAGCCCCTCACCAGCAAAGTGTCACGCCCGCTCACCCACAACCAGATCCTGGAAGCTCATGCCCGCCATGAATCCTCGCAGCAGCTTCAGACGCCGACGAAGCTCTATCGGGACCTTCTGGCCATCGCTTACAAACGTCTTGCGGAGGAATGGGGCGTCAGCGCTTCGCACGAAGAATGCGCCGCTTACGGCCGCTCCGTCGGCGACTGGCCGGCCTTCGAGGATACCGCCGGCGCGCTTCAGTACCTGAAGAAGCACTACAAGCTCGTGATCCTTTCGAACGTGGACAATGAATCGTTCAGCTACAGCAACAAGCGCCTTCAGGTGGATTTCGATGCGATCTACACGGCGGAGGATATCGGCTCCTATAAGCCGAGCCTGAAGAACTTCGAATACATGATCGATAAGCTCGGCAGCCTGGGTGTCACCAAAGGCGACATTCTCCATACGGCGGAGAGCATGTTTCACGACCATAAACCCGCGAACAGCATGGGCCTTACCTCCTGCTGGATCTATCGCCGGCATAAGGATGAAGGCTTCGGTGCGACCATGCATCCGGGTGATATGCCGAAATACGATTTCCAGTTCACGAGCATGGCCGAACTCGCCAGGGCCCATCAGGAGGAGATCCGCGCCTGAAAGCATTCGCGGGAAACGGGTTGTTACGAGGCCGCTCAAGCTCGACCGTGAACTGCCCGAATGCATCTCCTTCGCTTCCTTGGCTGGTAAGGCCAAGGAAGAATCATGTCTTCCCTGATGAAACCTCTCTTCCGCGACCGAGATAGAGTTCCGCTGCCTTTGGATCCTCCAGCAGGGAGCGGGCATCTCCTTCGAGAGCGACCAGGCCGCCGTCGAGGATGCAGCCCCTATCGGAAATCTCGAGGGATTGACGAGCCCGTTGCTCGACAATCAGTACGCTCACTCCCAGCGATGGCAGGCGAGCAATCAGCTTGAAGGCATCGGCGACTTTCGCCGGTGACAAGGCGGCTGTCGGCTCGTCGAGCACCATGACCTGCGGGCTTGGCATCAGCGCACGCGCGAAAGCCAATTGCTGGCGTTCGCCACCGGACAATCGCCCGCTCCGTTCCTTCTTTCGCTCCCGAAGAAGGGGGAACAGCTCGAACATTTCCTGGATGCGGGCGGAACGATCCTTGACCCCCTCGACCACCTGCAGGTTCTCGAGGATCGTGAGGGAGGAGAAGACGTTGGCCACCTGCGGGACGTAGCCAAGTCCTCTTGCCACGCGCTCCTCGGCGGAGACTGATGTGATATCTCTTCCGGCCAGCGTGATGTTCCCTGCGACACGAGGCAGAAGGCCTACGATGGCCTTGGCGAGAGTCGATTTTCCCGCCCCATTGGTTCCTGCAATGGTAAGGATCTCGCCTTTGTTCAGCGTGATCGAGACGCCGTTCAGGATGTTGATCTCCGTATAGCCACCCATCACGTTGTCGATTTGAAGCAGGCTCATACGGAACCTCCAAGATAGGCTTCCCGAACATGTGGCAAGTCGAGCACCTCATTGGGATTTCCATCCGCGATGACCGTACCCTGCACCATCACGGCCATGCGTTTCACGAGACGAGTCAAGGCGTGAAGATCATGCTCGATGATCACGAAGCCGATGCCGCGTTGGTGCAGGTCGCTGATGCGTTCCATGATTGTCTCGATCAGCACGGGATTGACGCCCGCGAAGGGCTCATCGAGCAGGATCATCTTCGGTTGAACCATCAGCGTTCGCCCCAGTTCCAGAAGCTTCTTCTGACCGCCGGAGAGCTTGCCGGAGGGATGGTCGGCGACATGATCCAGCTTTAGGAAGGTGAGAATCTCGCTGACTTTCTCGGCGAGCTTCGCCTCCTCCTCGCGAACCTTGCCGGGCCGGAAGAAGAGCCCAAGCAATCCCTCACCGGTCTGGTTGGGAGCTGCGGCCGTGAGATTTTCGCGTACGGACAGGTGAGAGAATTCCCGTGGCACCTGGAAGGTTCGCACCATCCCGGCATTCGCGCGGGTCTCGGGGCGCATGTTGGTAATGTCGCGCCCCTCGAAGCGGACCTTGCCTTCATCGGGGGCGATGAAGCCGGATATCACGGAAAAGAGCGTCGACTTTCCAGCTCCGTTTGGGCCGATGATGCCGAGCAGCCCGTCGGTTTCAGCCGTCAGGGATACGCCGCTCAGAGCCTGGAAGCCGCCGAAGCTTCTGCCGATGTGATCGATTTCGAGACTCATCGCTTCGTAAAATCTCCCATGATCCCTTGAGGCTTGAACAGAGTGAAGAGAATGAGCGCGAGACCCACGATGCCGATACGGACGGAGCCCATCTCCGATTGCGCGACGCCCGGGATCAGATCGGGAAGGAAGCGAGATCCTTCCAGGAAGGTCATAAGGATCAATGCGCCAATGATCGCACCGGATACACGGCCGACGCCGCCCATGATGATCGCCATCCAGACATAGAAGGTCACCAGCGGGATGAACTGATCCGGCGCGATGTAAGTCACGTAATGGGCGTAGAACGCACCTGCGAGACCGGCAAAGGCTGCTCCCACCACGAGGACTTGGATTTTGTAGCGCGCGGGATCCTTGCCGAGGGCCTTGACCGCCTCCTCGTTGTCGCGGATGGCTTCGATGGTGCGCCCGAACGGAGAGCGCGCGATGCGATGGATGATCCGCGCGGCAATGATTGTTGCAATCAGGACCGTGGCCATGACGGCAAGCTGCGCGCCGATCCCGATTCTCATTCCGGAATAGAGGCGCGGGATGCCGGGAATGCCCTGAACGCCATGCGTGAGCCATTGCTCGCTGATGATGACGATTCTCACGACTTCGGAAAAGCCGAGCGTAACGATGGCAAAATAATCGTCACGCAGGCGAAGCGATATCAGGCCGATAGGAAGAGCCGCAAGACCGGCAATCACCATCGCACCGACAAAGCCGACAGCAATAGGAGCGCCTGCGAGAGTGAGCAGGGCGCTGACATAAGCGCCGATGGCGAAGAAGCCGACATGGCCGAAATTGATGAGTCCCGTCAGCCCGTATTGCAACGTCAGTCCGAGGCTCAACAAGGCGTAGATGAGGCCGATTGTTGCGATGGCGATGAAATAGGCTTCCATGTCAGCGCGCTCCCTCAACCTTGCCGAACAGGCCCTGCGGGCGCACCAGCAACACGACCAGCATCACGATGAAGGACAAGGCAATCTTATAGGTGAACCCGACGAAGGGAGTCGAGAGTTCCTGCGCGACGCCGATCAGGAGACCGGCCAGAACGGCGCCGATAGGTGAGCCGATGCCGCCAAAGATCGCAGCCGCGAAGACCGGAAGCAGCATATCCCATCCGATTTCGGGCGTGACGACGGTCTTGATGCCGAGCACCATTCCCGCGATGGCCGCTGTCGCGCCGGCGAGGACCCACAATGCGATCATGACAGGCTCAGGGCGAATGCCGGACACGCGGGCAAGATCGCGATTGTCCGATACGGCGCGCATCTTCCTGCCGATGGATGTGAGGTGAAGGGTGCCGAAGATGATCGCGAGCATCACCCCTGCGACCGCCGCCAGTTGAAGATCCAACGGGCTGATCCGCAATCCACCGATCAGGTAAGGCCGGGTGAGGGGAAGCTGAATGACGTGTTGGCTGTGCCCGAAGCTCAGGCCGAGCAGGGCACGCAGAAGAAAGCCGATGCCGATGGAGACGATCATCAAGGCAACCACGGGACGCCCGGTCAACCGACGGAAGATCAGCAGATGAACGGCGACGGCCCAGGCGGCTGTTACGATGATAGCCACCAGGCCTCCTACGATCAGCGATCCGCTGATGGAATACCCGCCCAATGCGCCATACGCGCCGAGGGTCATATAATCCCCGGTTGCCGCATTCGGAAAGCGAGCGACACCGAAGACGAGCGTAATTGCAAGAGCGCCCAGGCCGATCACGAGGCCCTGGACCACGCCATTCAAAATCAATTGTATGTAGAACACCAATTACTATCCCGGTGAGAGAAGGGGTCGCGCAAGGCGCGACCCCGCCAATGACCTAAATTCGGACGACGTACTTTCGCGAAAGCTGGCCGTTTGTGAAGGTGTTCGCGCCGAAATCGGGAGAGGCATCTCCATATTGGTCGAAATCGAGAATGGATGAGGCGCCGTCGAAATCGATCTGTCCGTTCTTGAGGGCAGCCTTCGCCTCGGCGTAGGTGAAAACCTTCTTCCCTTCCGGATTCGCGATCTCACGGATCTTGGCGTTGATGGCTGCGGTATCGGCCGATTGCGCAGCTTCAATGGCCAAAGCCAATGTGTGAATCATGTCCCATGTCATCGCGGCATAGGGGTTCGTCGATCCGGGCTGACCAGTTGCCTTCTTGTAGGCTTCGTCGAATGTGGCATAGGCGATTCCGGTTTCATTCGGAATGCTGTTGACGCCGATAATGCCTTCGACGACATCCGGGCCGAGTGCTTTGGCGAGGTCGGGATTGGCTGCGAAGCCTGGCATCACGAATTTCACGGGTTGGCCGCTCTGATACCATTCGCGCAGGATAATCGTCGTGTCCGCCAGATACGAGCCCATGACGATCACATCCGGATCGGCCGCAAGCACCTTCTGCAATTCGGAACGGTAGCTGGCCTGATTAGGCTCATAGACGACGCTGGCCAAGATCTTGTTGCCCTTGGCCTCCCAGGCCTTGCGGAAGCCCTCGACGTTGCCGATACCCGATGCGTTGTTGAATGCCATGGTGGCAGGGCGCTTGAAGCCTTCGCGGGCACAGACCTCGGCAAAGGCGCGACCATAGCGATCATTCGTAGCCTCGAAGCGATAAGCGAGGCCCTTCGCATTGGCCGGGGCAATCGAGAGGGCCGGCGCACCCGAGGTGTGCATCAGAAGAATGTTCGCGTCATTGGTGAGCGGCGCAACCGCCAGTGAGACGCTGGACGCCCAGGTGCCGATGATGGCCTGGACGCGGTTGGCGTCGATGAGCTTCTTGGCGGCCAGCACGCCAGACTGCGGCTGCGTTTGATCATCTTCGGAGATCAGCTCGAGCTTTCGTCCTGCGGCGCCTCCCGCCGCATTGACGACTTCAAGCGCGGCCTGCATCGATTTCAGCATCCCTGGCCCGAAGGTCGATCCCGATCCGGTCAGCGGGAGGATCGCTCCGATGCGGAACGATTCCTGTCCCTGCGCACGCAGGATCGACGGCGCTGCAAGCAGGATGCCTGTGGCACCAATGGTGCCTAGAAATTCGCGACGTGTCTTCTTCATCTGTCTTCCCTCTTTTTCGTATCAGATGCCTGGTTCGACTCGTTCTTGGGTTGTTGCTCGTTCTCGTATCGGAAGTTGGATCGTATTCTCTGCCTGTTTTTGCCAACGAATGCTCGAATGAGCTTCACTCTTATCAAGAAGGCGGTATGGCGATTTACGGAAGCGAGCGCGGCCTGATTGGGCCGCGCTCTATCCTGCGATGTCAGTGGGAGTTCTGGCGGTGCCAGTCTTCCAGATAGGCCAACACGGTCTGCAGATCGGATACATCGACATAGCGCCGTCCAAGATCGCGAAGGTTATCGCGGTGCGGCTGCTCCTCGATGTCGCCGACGCAATCTTCCGGAACGATCGTGCGGTAGCGATAGCTGAAGCTGTCGATGGAGGTGGCGCGGATGCAGCCGCTGGTGTTGCAGCCCGTGACGATCACGGTGTCGACACGCTCCTTGGTGAAATAATCGCTGACGCCGGTGTTGAAGAAGATGGACGGCGCCTTCTTGCAGATCGTTAGGTCGTATTCCGGATCGTAGATGCGCGAGTCGAATGCGGCGCTCGGATGGTCATGGCGGAATGTCTCACGCACTGCCGTGATCTTCCAGTAAGGCATCTCACGTTCGTTCATGTAAGCGGTGTTGCAATTCGCAATCGGAACGTTGTAACGCCGGGCGACCTCCAGGAGCTTTGCCGTGTTCTCGACAGCTCTCATGACGAGAGGCGCGCCGCCGAGCGGATATTGCGGGTCGGTGAATCCTGTTTGGAAATCGACGACCACGATGCCGGGCTTCTTTCCGAACCCGACCGGAATCTCGCCGTAGCTTCTGTTCTTGTAGTCATCCGCCATATCTCGCTCCTTTTCTGCCGCCTTCATTGGCGCGTGATGACGCAACGTAAATGGCATAAAAAAACAAGCAAGATTGTTTTTATTAGGCGAGTTGATTAATTGTTGTGCATCGCATCATCGGGCTTGGCTCCAGAAGGGACGCAACAATGCTTCGATCTGTCCGGCAGCAGCAGGCAAGAAGCCTCGTCACGCGCCAGCGTCTCATCAACGCGACCCTCGAGGTCATCTACGACGTCGGGTATCATGCGGCGACGACGCAGGAGATTGCCGAGCGGGCCAAGGTCTCGCGTGGGGCTCTCCTCCATCATTTCCCGACGCGGGCCGACATCATTCTGGCCGCGATGGAGGCGCTCCTGGACGACGGCACAACGGAGATCCGCAAAGTCGCTCAGGAGATGCGCAGCGGGGAGGTGGAACTCGATGCCTTCGTCGACTTCCTCTGGTCGCTTTTTTCCGACCGCTTCTTCTACCTGTCCCTTGAGATGATCACCGAAGCGCGCAACGACGATGAGCTGCGGGAGCGGATGATCCCTGTCGTCAAACGATTCCATGAGGCGCTGGACGCCACCTGGGTGGAGTTCTGCGATGCCGATAAAAGGCCGGCCCGCCAGGCGAGGATTATTCTCAACCTGACGGTCTGCCTGGTTAGAGGCATGGGGGTGCAGACCGTTCTGCGGCCTGAGCCTGGCTATTACCGGGATCTTCTGGAAGCATGGAAAGCCCTGCTGCCGAGCCTCATCGAAGGCAAGACCGGAGACGCAATGTTCGAAGGACAATGGTTCAGGGATTGAGCGGAAGAGCGCTGTAGATCGGATCCAATCGGATCAACGAAGGTTGTTTCTGTCAGAGGCAACAGGGAGCACCGATGGATATCGCGGCGTCTGCTTTCCAGATCATGCCGTCTGATGGTGAAAGGGCAGGGGCCTTTGCTGCCTTCCCTTATGATCGCGAGCTCGTGCGCCGGTTCCGCGAGGCCTTCCCACGTGCGCGGTGGCGCAGCGAGGAGCAGGGGTGGTTCGTGCCGGGAACGACGGCGGAGAAACGTCTCAATACGTGGATGGCGCAGGAACTCGAAACGCTCGACAGGCATGCCGATGCAAAGGGCCGCGATGCGTATCTCTTCGAGCCTCTGGAAAGCGCCTATCTGGCGGTTGAGGACGACCTGAGAGTGCGCACGCCCTATTCGCAAACCATCGTCGATGCGTTGCGGTCTATCCCTTGGGCGCGATGGAATCCCGATCAAAGAATTTGGCATGTTCCGTTTCGCTCATACGAGCAGTTGCGGCAGCTCTGGCCAACCATTGAAGAGGCCGCACGGCGCAACGAGCCGGAAGAACGTAAAAAACGGCGCGAGGAGAGGAGGCTCCTGGGGCCTGAGCCTCCGGATCTGGTCCAGGCGGAAAGGCGGCGCAGGCGCTTTCCTGTTCCGGGCGATGACCTGCCTCCACTGGATATGCCCCTTGCTACCATTGCCTGGGGCGTGGTGGTTTTCGAGGATATCGATCCTGTGCCCATTCATGAGGCCGCCGAAGCCGACCTTTATCCGCATGCCGCCGGCCACCCGGGCCGCTATGTGTGGGCACGATGGCGCATGCCAAGTCTGCAGGAAGTCTACCGCACGAAGCCTCGTCGTGAACCTGACGATATGCTTCTGAGAGAAATCCGTGGTTGGTGGATGCCAAGCCGCGATGAGCTGCAGGAAAGAGCCCGCAAGCTGCGCGAGATCGAGCGTGCGCAGCGCTCGCGCGAGATGTCTCTCAAGAACCCGGCGAACGTGCGCTGATCGGAGGCGATCATGAAAAATCCGGGCTGGTTGGCCCGGATTTCAAACTCAGATGAACGTTGCGCTTTAGAACGGAATGTCGTCGTCGAAATTACTGCGGCGAGACCCTTCGCCGACAGGCTCGGGCCTGCGCTCCATGGGGGATGAGCGTCCGAAATCGCCACCGCGGCTGATCTGGCCGCCGCCTTCCTCCTCGCCGTATTCCGACGAGCCGCCGCCGCCGCCCGAGCGGGCGTCCAGGATCGTCAGGTCGCCGCGGAAGCGCTGCAGAACGATT
>NZ_JBFRFB010000023.1:0-46998 GCF_052114605.1 Microvirga sp. 2YAF29 | reverse complement strand
AAGGCACCGAGATGGTGATGCCGGGCGACAACATCACGATGGAAGTCACCCTGATCGCGCCGATCGCCATGGAAGAGAAGCTGCGCTTCGCTATCCGTGAAGGCGGCCGTACCGTCGGCGCCGGCGTCGTCGCCGCCGTGATGGATTAAAATAAACCCAGGCGGCGGCCTTAAAGCCGCCGCCTGTTGGCCCGCTCGCAGGAGTGTAGCTCAACTGGTAGAGCACCGGTCTCCAAAACCGGGGGTTGGGGGTTCGAGCCCCTCCACTCCTGCCGGCGGGTCGACAAAGTGGACGTTTTCGATTATGAGGCGTCCACAAGATGATTTGAATAGGTGGCGCGAGGCTTAAGAAAACGGCCTCGCGCCCCTTCAATTTGGGCTCAAGCGTACCCTTAGAGGACGTTCGCAGTCGCTGTTAAGCGCCTGTGAATGCAAGCAAAAATGGCGAAGACGAACCCGTTAGATTTCATACAGCAGGTCCGCTCGGAAGCCGCGAAGGTGACCTGGCCGACGCGCAAGGAGACGATGATCACGACCGCGATGGTGTTCGTGATGGTCGTCGTGGCGAGCATCTTCTTCCTGGTCGTCGATCAGGTTCTCGGCTGGGGCGTCCGCTCCGTGCTTCTCGGTTTTGGCGGTTAAGAGGCGTAAGCAATGACGAAGCGTTGGTACATCGTCCACGCCTACTCGAACTTCGAGAACAAGGTGGCCCAGTCGATCAAGGATCAGGCGGCTCAGCGCGGCCTTGAAGACAAGTTCGAAGAGGTCATGGTCCCGACCGAGAAGGTCGTCGAAGTGCGCCGCGGCCGCAAGGTCGACACAGAGCGCAAGTTCTTCCCCGGCTATGTCCTGGTGAAGTGCGACCTGACCGACGAGGTTTACCACCTCATCAAGAATACGCCGAAGGTGACGGGCTTCCTGGGCGCCGACAAGGCCAAGCCGGTTCCGATTCCGGACCGCGAAGCCGAGCGCATCAAAGGGCAGGTGGCCGAGGGTGTCGATCATCCCAAGCCCTCCATCAGCTTCGAAATCGGCGAGCAGGTTCGCGTCTCCGACGGCCCGTTCGCTTCCTTCAATGGCGTTGTCGAGGAAGTCGACGAAGCCCGGGCCCGCCTCAAGGTGGCGGTGTCCATCTTCGGCCGCGCTACGCCGGTCGAACTCGAATACGCTCAGGTCGAAAAGGTCTGAGCTGTCTGAGGGCGGCGGGTTGAACGCCGCTTTCATGGCCTCTTTGGAGGCTTTCATCCGTGGGAGGTCTGCCCGGTTGCCATCCGGGAGAAGCAGGCTGCACCACGATCTGCAACTGCCATTCCGTTCGGTTGGCGCCGGGCGGATGGTCCATTAGGAGCAGTCCTATGGCAAAGAAAATTGCGGGCTACGTTAAGCTTCAAGTTCCCGCCGGCGCGGCCAACCCGTCCCCGCCGATCGGTCCTGCGCTGGGTCAGCGCGGCCTGAACATCATGGAATTCTGCAAGGCCTTCAACGCGAAGACCGCACAGATGGAGAAGGGCACCCCGATCCCGGTGATCATCACCGCCTATCAGGATCGTTCCTTCACCTTCGAGATGAAGCAGCCCCCGGTCTCCTTCTTCCTCAAGAAGGCCGCCAACCTGAAGCTCGGCAAGAAGCCCGCTTCCGGCTCGAAGACCCCTGGTAAGGGCGCTCCTGCCGGCAGCATCACCGAAGCTCAGCTTCGCGATATCGCCGAGAAGAAGATGGTCGACCTGAACTGCGATTCACTCGACTCCGCCGTGAGCATGATCCGTGGCTCCGCTCGGGCCATGGGCCTTGAGATCGTCGGCTAAGGGAGGGCACGATGGCTAATGAAGGTAAGCGCATCCGTTCCGCCCGCGAGGGCATCGATGCCAACAAGCTGTACGCGATCAGCGATGCAGTGAAGATGATCAAGGACCGCGCCAAGGCGAAGTTCGACGAGACCATCGAGGTCTCGATGAACCTGGGCGTCGATCCCCGTCACGCCGACCAGATGGTCCGCGGCGTCTGCAACCTGCCGAACGGCTCCGGCCGTACCGTGCGCGTTGCCGTGTTCGCCCGTGGCCCCAAGGCCGATGAGGCCAAGGCCGCCGGTGCCGACATCGTGGGTGCCGAGGAGCTCTTCGAGACCGTCAATGGCGGCACGATCGAGTTCGACCGCTGCATTGCGACCCCGGACATGATGGGCCTCGTCGGCCGTCTCGGTAAGGTTCTCGGCCCGCGCGGCCTGATGCCTAACCCGCGCGTCGGCACGGTCACCATGGACGTCAAGAGCGCCGTCGAAGCCGCCAAGGGCGGTGCAGTCGAGTTCCGCGTTGAGAAGGCTGGTATCGTCCACGCCGGTATCGGCAAGGCCTCGTTCGGCGAGGACAAGCTCGTGGAGAACATCAAGGCTTTCGCCGATGCCGTCTCCAAGGCAAAGCCCTCGGGCGCCAAGGGCACCTACATCCAGCGCATCGCGGTTTCGTCCACGATGGGCCCGGGTGTGAAGGTCGATCCCTCGTCCGTCCTAAACGGCTGATCGGTCCATCTCTACAAAGTTGGAAGAGCCCGGCCTCGCGCCGGGCTTTTCTGTTATACGCCGTTGAAGACGGTCTTCTCGCGCTATATTGTTTCGATAGGACTTTGGCATGCGCGAAATTCTCGACATAATCGACGCTATCGGCACAATCGGGCAGGGGGTGGCTGCTCTCGCCACCGTCGGTCTCATTCTCGCAGGCCGGCTGACCATACGCAGCTTCAGGAAACAGTCTTGGTGGCTCTGGCTCTAGGCCTAAGGTCGTGCCGAGACGGGCAGCCGCTCAAGCGAACTCGGCTCCGCAAGCCCGAAAAACCTGAAGAACCGGTAAAAAGCCTCTTGGCAATCGGCGGAAGAAGGCTTATTAGAACGCGTTGAGTTTCCAATATGTACGGAAGCTGCGCTTTTGCGCGGCTTCAGTTAGGAATCCATCCCGGAGACGGGATGGTGACAGGCCGGCGGGTCAGAGGGCAACCTTTGGCGCGTTCCGGCTATGTCCTGTCCGAGACTGCAGGCGCTGGCTTGGTCCAGCTTAATTCGAGAGGGCCTGCATAGACGGGGAAGCCGAGTTTCATGCCTGTTCAACGCAGGCAGCGAGTTTCGGTTCGAACCATCTCACCCTTTGTGCCGTCAGGCGCAGCAGGGGGACAGGGCTTGCGAGAGCGTCGTTCGGGCGCCTCGAGCGCAAGCTCGGGCCTTGAACGGCAGATGTAACCGGCGGATACGTTCCGCCTACCGGAGAGAGCCCAGTGGATAGAGCAGCAAAGCGCGAGCTCGTCTCGACTCTCGACGACGTGTTTAACACCACGAGCGTCGTTGTCGTCGCCCACTATGCTGGCCTTACGGTTGCCGACATGCAGAAGCTGCGCGCGCAGATGAAGCAGGCCGGCGCCACCGTTAAGGTCGCAAAAAACAGCCTCGCCAAAATCGCTCTCGAAGGCAAGGACGTCGCGTCCATCTCGGGCCTTATGAAAGGCCCGACCCTGATCGCTTATTCGAGCGATCCGGTCGCGGCGCCCAAGGTCGCTGTCGATTTCGCCAAGACTAACGACAAGCTCGTTATCCTTGGCGGTGCAATGGGCGCGACCGCCCTGAACGTGGACGGTGTGAAGTCGCTTGCGACCTTGCCGTCCCTCGACGAACTGCGCGGCAAGCTGGTCGGCCTTATCCAGGCTCCGGCTACGAAGATCGCTCAGCTCTCGACCGCGCCGGCTGCGAAGCTGGCTCGCGTTTTCGGGGCCTATGCCAAAACAGGCGAAGCGGCGTGAGGCCGTACCCTCAATCACTAACCCGTTCGAACTGAACTTAAGGATCTAAAAAATGGCTGATCTTGCCAAGCTCGTTGACGATCTGTCGTCGCTGACCGTTCTCGAGGCTGCTGAGCTCTCGAAGATGCTCGAAGAGAAGTGGGGCGTTTCCGCTGCCGCTGCTGTTGCCGTTGCTGCTGCTCCTGGCGCTGGCGCCGGTGCTGCTGCCGCTGAAGAGCAGACTGAGTTCACGGTCGTTCTCGCTTCGGCCGGCGACAAGAAGATCGAGGTCATCAAGGAAGTCCGTGGCATCACGGGCCTGGGCCTCAAGGAAGCTAAGGACCTCGTCGAAGGTGCGCCGAAGCCCGTTAAGGAAGGCGTTTCCAAGGACGAAGCCCAGAAGATCAAGGACACCCTCGAGAAGGTGGGTGCCAAGGTCGAGCTCAAGTAATTTTGCGGCCTTCCTGGCCGCAGGGTTACCCCGAGAAATCGGGGCTCAAAAACACACGGTCCCAGGCAGTTTTGCTTGGGGCCGTTGTGTCGTCAAAGATGCAGGGCTCTTCGGCGGCATTCACAAGGGCTCTTAAGCGAGCCCGGATTGGTTCGAAAAACCGGCTCTCCGCCGGGCGGCTAATCCAGGGTCCCGACAACCGGGGTTCTTGATTAGGTGTGTATGAGGAACGAGGTCCAGATGGCCAATACACTGATCGGCCGGAAGCGCATTCGCAAGTTCTTCGGCAAAATCAAGGAAGTGGCGGAAATGCCGAACCTCATTGAGGTTCAGAAGGCATCCTACGACCAGTTCCTGATGGTCGACGAGCCAAAGGGCGGCCGGTCGGAAGAAGGCTTGCAAGCCGTCTTCAAATCGGTTTTTCCGATTTCGGACTTTTCAAATACTGCATTGCTCGAGTTCGTGAAGTACACGTTCGAGCCCCCGAAATACGATGTGGACGAGTGCCGCCAGCGCGGCATGACTTTCGCTGCGCCTCTCAAAGTGACGCTGCGCCTCATCGTGTTCGATGTGGACCCGGATACCGGTGCCAAGTCCGTTAAGGACATCAAGGAGCAGGACGTCTACATGGGCGACATGCCGCTCATGACGGACAACGGCACCTTCATCGTCAACGGCACCGAGCGCGTCATCGTCTCGCAGATGCACCGTTCGCCGGGCGTGTTCTTCGACCACGACAAGGGCAAGACGCACTCTTCCGGCAAGCTGCTGTTTGCTGCCCGCATCATCCCGTATCGCGGCTCCTGGCTCGACATTGAGTTCGACGCCAAGGACATCGTGTATGCCCGTATCGACCGCAAGCGTAAGCTGCCGGTCACGGCGCTGCTCTACGCGCTGGGCCTCGACGGCGAGGAAATTCTCAACACCTTCTACAACCGCATCATTTATAAGCGGGACAAGAAGGACGGCTGGACCGTTCCCTTCGATGCGGAGCGCATGAAGGGCTTCAAGGCTTCCGTCGATCTCATCGACGCGAAGACCGGCGAAGTCGTGCTCGAGGCCGGCAAGAAGCTGACCGTGCGCACCGCTCGTCAGCTTGCCGAGAAGGGCCTCAAGAACCTGCGCGCCACGGACGAGGATCTGTACGGCCAGTATATCGGCGAGGATCTCGTGAACCCGAAGACGGGTGAGGTCTATGCCGAGGCCGGTGACGAGATCAGCGAAAAGCTGCTGAAGGGTCTCGACGATGCCGGTTTCACCGAGATCCCGGTTCTCGACATCGACCACGTGACGGTCGGCCCCTACATCCGCAATACCCTGGCCGTGGACAAGGCTTCCTCCCGCGAGGACGCCCTGTTCGACATCTACCGCGTCATGCGTCCGGGTGAGCCGCCGATCCTCGATACGGCGGAAGCGATGTTCAACTCGCTGTTCTTCGATGCCGAGCGCTACGATCTCTCGGCCGTTGGCCGCGTGAAGATGAACATGCGCCTCGACCTCGACGCCGAGGACACCGTGCGTACGCTGCGCCGCGAGGACATCCTCGCCGTGGCGAAGGCGCTCGTTGACCTGCGCGACGGCAAGGGCGAGATCGACGACATCGACCACCTCGGCAACCGCCGTGTGCGTTCGGTCGGCGAGCTCATGGAGAACCAGTATCGCCTGGGTCTGCTGCGCATGGAACGCGCGATCAAGGAGCGCATGTCGTCGGTCGATATCGACACCGTCATGCCGCAGGACCTGATCAACGCGAAGCCTGCCGCCGCCGCCGTGCGCGAGTTCTTCGGCTCGTCGCAGCTGTCGCAGTTCATGGACCAGACCAACCCGCTCTCCGAGGTCACGCACAAGCGTCGTCTCTCGGCGCTTGGCCCGGGCGGTCTGACCCGCGAACGCGCCGGCTTCGAAGTCCGTGACGTGCACCCGACGCATTATGGCCGTATCTGCCCGATTGAGACGCCGGAAGGCCCGAATATCGGTCTGATCAACTCTCTGGCCACCTTCGCCCGCGTCAACAAGTACGGCTTCATCGAGACGCCGTTCCGCCGCGTGCGCGACAGCCGCGTGACGGATGAGGTCGTGTATCTGTCGGCCATGGAAGAGGCGAAGTACAACATCGCCCAGGCCAATGCCGCTCTCGACGACAAGGGTACGCTCACGGAAGAGCTCGTCATCTGCCGCCGCGCCGGTGACGTGATCGTGGCCGCTCCTGACCGCGTCGATCTCATGGAAGTGTCGCCGAAGCAGCTTGTTTCGGTTGCAGCCGCGCTCATCCCGTTCCTCGAGAACGACGACGCGAACCGCGCTCTCATGGGCTCGAACATGCAGCGTCAGGCTGTTCCTCTGGTTCAGGCGGATGCTCCGTTCGTCGGCACCGGTATGGAAGCGATCGTAGCCCGTGACTCGGGTGCAGCGATTGCAGCCCGCCGCACTGGCGTCGTAGACCAGGTGGACGCGACCCGTATCGTTATCCGCGCGACGGAGAACACGGATCCGACCCGTCCCGGCGTCGACATCTACCGCCTGCAGAAGTTCCAGCGCTCCAACCAGTCGACCTGCATCACGCAGAAGCCGCTGGTCCGCGCCGGCGACATGGTCCGCAAGGGCGACATCATCGCCGACGGCCCGTCGACGGAGTACGGCGAGCTGGCTCTCGGCCGCAACGTGCTCGTCGCGTTCATGCCGTGGAACGGCTACAACTTCGAAGATTCGATCCTGCTCTCCGAGCGGATTGTGAAGGAAGACGTCTTCACCTCGATCCATATCGAGGAATTCGAAGTGATGGCCCGCGACACGAAGCTGGGTCCTGAGGAAATCACGCGCGACATTCCGAACGTGTCGGAAGAGGCGCTGAAGAACCTCGACGAAGCCGGCATCGTCTATATCGGCGCCGAAGTTCACGCCGGTGACATTCTCGTCGGCAAGATCACGCCGAAGGGCGAAAGCCCGATGACGCCGGAAGAGAAGCTTCTGCGCGCCATCTTCGGTGAGAAGGCTTCGGACGTCCGCGATACCTCGCTGCGCGTGCCCCCAGGCGTGACCGGCACCATCGTGGAAGTTCGCGTCTTCAACCGTCACGGCGTCGACAAGGACGAGCGTGCGCAGGCCATCGAGCGCGAGGAAATCGAGCGTCTCGCCAAGGACCGCGACGACGAGCAGGCGATCCTGGACCGCAACACCTATGCGCGTCTGGCCGAGATCCTGAACGGTCGGAAGGGCGTGGCCGGGCCGAAGGGCTACAAGAAGGACGCTCCGATCAACCGCGAACTCCTCAATGAGTATCCGCGGTCGCAATGGTGGCAGTTCGCGGTCGAAGACGACGCTCTCATGACCGAGATGGAGGCCATGCAGAAGCAGTACGACGAGTCGAAGAAGCGCCTTGAACAGCGCTTCCTCGACAAGGTCGAGAAGCTTCAGCGCGGCGACGAGCTTCCGCCCGGCGTCATGAAGATGGTCAAGGTCTTCGTGGCCGTGAAGCGCAAGATCCAGCCCGGCGACAAGATGGCCGGCCGCCACGGCAACAAGGGTGTCGTGTCGCGCATCGTCCCGATCGAAGACATGCCGTTCCTCGAGGACGGCACGCATGCCGATATAGTGCTCAACCCGCTCGGCGTGCCGAGCCGCATGAATGTCGGTCAGATCCTCGAGACGCACCTTGGTTGGGCTGCGGCCGGTCTCGGCAAGCAGGTCGCTCAGGCGGTCGATGCGTACATGAAGTCCGGTCAGTCCAAGGGCCTGCGCGAGCAGCTGGTCTCGATCTACGGCAATCTGCCGGAAATCGAGCAGGCTTCAGACGAAGAGCTTGTGGAACTCGGCAACAAGCTGCGCCGCGGCGTTCCGTTCGCCACGCCCGTTTTCGACGGCGCGAAGGAGTCGGACATCGAGGCGATGCTGGCCAAGGCAGGCCTCGATCCGTCGGGTCAGGTCACGCTGTATGACGGCAAGACCGGCGAGTCTTTCGACCGCAAGGTGACTGTCGGCTACATCTACATGCTGAAGCTGCACCACCTCGTGGACGACAAGATCCACGCCCGCTCCATCGGCCCCTACAGCCTCGTTACCCAGCAGCCGCTGGGCGGCAAGGCCCAGTTCGGCGGTCAGCGCTTCGGCGAAATGGAGGTCTGGGCGCTCGAGGCTTACGGCGCTGCGTACACCCTTCAGGAAATGCTCACGGTCAAGTCGGACGACGTGGCCGGCCGTACGAAGGTCTACGAAGCCATCGTTCGTGGCGACGACACCTTCGAGTCGGGCATTCCGGAGAGCTTCAACGTTCTCGTGAAGGAAATGCGCTCGCTCGGTCTGAATGTGGAGCTGACGAACTCCAAGAAGGCTGCCAACGAAGCGGAGCAGTTGCCTCCGTCCGAGGCAGCCGAGTAAGCGCCAAGGCGCTGATGAATTCGACGTTCGGCCGCGACATTGATGTCGCGGCCTCATGCAATTGCCGGCGAGGGTGCTTATCTAGCGCCCTCCAGCCCAGGAGACGGCGATGAATCAAGAGGTCATGAATCTCTTCAACCAGACGGCCCAGCCGCAAAGCTTCGATCAGATCAAGATCTCGATCGCGAGCCCTGAGAAGATTCTGTCCTGGTCCTACGGCGAGATCAAAAAGCCGGAGACCATCAATTACCGCACGTTCAAGCCCGAGCGCGATGGCTTGTTCTGCGCTCGCATCTTCGGACCCATCAAGGATTACGAGTGCTTGTGCGGCAAGTATAAGCGCATGAAGTACAAGGGCGTGATCTGCGAAAAGTGCGGCGTCGAGGTGACGCTCGCGCGTGTTCGCCGTGACCGCATGGGCCATATCGAGCTTGCAGCGCCTGTCGCGCATATCTGGTTCCTCAAGTCCCTGCCGAGCCGCATCGGTCTGCTGCTCGACATGACGCTGAAGGATCTGGAGCGCATCCTCTATTTCGAGTCCTACATCGTCGTCGATGCCGGCCTGTCGCCCCTCAAGGATCGTCAGCTGCTGACCGAAGACGAGTACATCCGTGCTCAGGACGAGTTCGGCGAGGACAGCTTCACCGCCATGATCGGCGCGGAAGCCATCCGCCGCATCCTGAACGAGCTCGATCTCGAGAAGACAGCCCAGGAGATCCGCGAGGAAATCGCGGTCACCACGTCCGAGCTGAAGCCCAAGAAGCTCATGAAGCGCCTCAAGATCATCGAGGCCTTCGTCCAGTCGGGCAACAAGCCCGAGTGGATGATCATGACCGTCGTTCCGGTGATCCCGCCGGATCTGCGTCCGCTCGTGCCGCTCGACGGCGGCCGCTTCGCGACCTCGGATCTGAACGATCTGTACCGCCGCGTCATCAACCGCAACAACCGCCTGAAGCGGCTCATGGAGCTGCGCGCTCCGGACATCATCGTCCGCAACGAGAAGCGCATGCTGCAGGAGGCGGTCGACGCCCTGTTCGACAACGGCCGCCGCGGCCGCGTCATCACCGGCGCCAACAAGCGTCCGCTGAAGTCGCTCGCCGACATGCTGAAGGGCAAACAGGGCCGCTTCCGTCAGAACCTGCTCGGCAAGCGCGTCGATTATTCGGGCCGTTCGGTCATCGTGGTGGGGCCGGAGCTCAAGCTCCATCAGTGCGGCCTACCCAAGAAGATGGCTCTCGAGCTGTTCAAGCCGTTCATCTACGCCAAGCTCGACGCACGCGGCCTGTCCGCCACCGTCAAGCAGGCGAAGAAGCTCGTCGAGAAGGAAAAGCCCGAGGTTTGGGATATCCTGGACGAAGTCATCCGCGAGCATCCGGTGCTGCTCAACCGCGCACCGACGCTCCACCGCCTCGGCATTCAGGCCTTCGAACCCACCCTGATCGAGGGCAAGGCGATCCAGCTGCATCCGCTCGTCTGCGCCGCGTTCAACGCGGACTTCGACGGTGACCAGATGGCCGTCCACGTGCCGCTCTCGCTCGAGGCGCAACTCGAAGCCCGCGTGCTGATGATGTCCACCAACAACATCCTGCACCCGGCCAACGGTCAGCCGATCATCGTGCCGTCGCAGGACATCGTTCTGGGCCTCTACTATCTGTCCATCCTCTCTGAAGGTCAGCCCGGTCAGGGCAAGGCCTTCTCCGACATGGGCGAGATCGAGCATGCCCTGAACGAGAAGGTGATCACGCTCCACTCCAAGATCCGCTATCGCTGGGAAGGTCTCGACGAGGACGGCAAGCCCGTCTCCAAGATCTACGAGACCACCGCCGGCCGCGTGATGCTCTCGCGCCTCCTGCCCAAGCACCCGCTGCTTCCCTACGACGTCGTGAACAAGCTCATGACGAAGAAGGAAATCTCGGGAATGATCGACGCCGTCTACCGCCATTGCGGTCAGAAGGAATCAGTGATCTTCTGCGATCGCATCATGGGCCTCGGCTTCTACAATGCGTTCCGAGCCGGCATCTCGTTCGGCAAGGACGACATGGTGATCCCGGAGAACAAGTGGGAAATCGTCGAGGAGACTCGTGCTCTCGCGAAGGATTACGAGCAGCAGTACCAGGACGGCCTCATCACCCAGGGTGAGAAGTACAACAAGGTCGTCGACGCCTGGGCGAAGTGCTCGGACCGTCTCGCCGGTGAGATGATGAACCGCATTTCCGCGGTTCAGAAGGACGATCAGGGCCGCGATAAGCAGGTCAACTCGATCTACATGATGTCCCACTCGGGCGCTCGTGGTTCGCCGGCCCAGATGAAGCAGCTCGCTGCCATGCGCGGCCTCATGGCCAAGCCGTCGGGCGAGATCATCGAGACGCCGATCATCTCGAACTTCAAGGAAGGCCTCGACGTTCTCGAGTACTTCAACTCGACCCACGGCGCCCGTAAGGGTCTGGCCGACACCGCGCTCAAGACCGCGAACTCGGGTTACCTGACCCGCCGTCTCGTGGACGTGGCGCAGGATGCGGTCATCCGTGAGACGGATTGCGGCACCGAGAAGGGCATCAAGATGCGCGCCATCATCGACGCTGGCCAAGTGGTCGCGTCGCTGGCTTCGCGTATCCTGGGTCGCTCCACGGCCGAGGATCTGTTCGCTCAGGACGGTACCGTCATCGTTCCGAAGGGCACGATGATCGAGGAGCATCACCTCGAGTCCATCGGCGCTGCCGGCATTCAGGAAGTAAAGATCCGTTCCGTGCTCGTCTGCGAGTCCAAGAACGGCGTCTGCGCCACCTGCTACGGCCGCGACCTGGCTCGCGGTACGCCGGTCAATCACGGCGAGGCTGTCGGCGTCATCGCCGCTCAGTCCATCGGTGAGCCGGGCACCCAGCTCACCATGCGTACCTTCCACATCGGTGGTGCGGCGCAGATTGCTGACTCGTCCTTCTTCGAGTCGAGCTTCGAAGGCACGATCGGCTTCCGCAACAAGAACATTGCGCGCAACTCCGATGGCGATCTCGTCGTCATGGGCCGCAACGTGGCTGTTGTGATCAACGGTCCGGACGGCGCCGAGCGTGCGGTTCACCGCCTGCAATACGGCTCCCGCCTGAAAGTGGACGAGGGCGACACGATCAAGCGCGGCCAGCGGATCGCGGAGTGGGATCCTTACTCCCGCCCGATCCTGACCGAGGTCGACGGTATTGTCGGCTATGAGGACCTCGTGGACGGCGCATCGATGATCGAGTCCGTGGACGAGTCGACCGGCATCGCAAAGCGCGTGGTCATCGACTGGCGCGGCTCCGCCCGTACGGCGGATCTGCGTCCGGCGGTCATCATCGAGGGCAAGGGCGGCAAGATTGCCAAGCTGGCCCGTGGCGGTGACGCCCGTTACCTCCTGCCTGTGGACGCGATCCTCGCGGTCGATCCCGGCTCGAAGGTGAAGGCTGGTGACGTGCTCGTCCGTGTTTCGACGGAAAGCGCCAAGACCCGCGACATCACGGGCGGTCTGCCGCGCGTGGCGGAGCTGTTCGAGGCCCGTCGCCCGAAGGATGCGGCCATCATCGCGGAGAAGTCTGGCACGATCCAGTTCGGGCGCGATTACAAGAGCAAGCGCCGCCTGACGCTGAACCCGCACGATGGTTCGGAGCCGGTGGAGTACCTGATCCCGAAGGGCAAGCACATCCACTTGCAGGACGGCGACGTGGTCGAAATCGGCGACTTCATCGTGGACGGCAACCCGGCCCCGCACGACATTCTTGCGGTCAAGGGCGTCGAGGAGCTGGCAGCCTATCTCGTGAACGAGATCCAGGAGGTCTATCGCCTCCAGGGCGTGCTCATCAACGACAAGCACATCGAGGTGATCGTTCGCCAGATGCTGCAGAAGGTTGAGATCACCGAGGGTAACGACAGCGAGTACCTCAACGGCGAGCAGGTCGACCGTCTCGAGTTCGAGGAAGTCAACGAGCGTCTCGTGTCCGAGAAGAAGAAACCCGCCGAAGGCGTGCCGGTTCTGCTCGGTATCACCAAGGCCTCGCTGCAGACCCGCTCCTTCATCTCGGCGGCGTCCTTCCAGGAGACCACCCGCGTCCTCACCGAGGCGGCGGTCAACGGCAAGGTCGACACCCTCGAGGGCCTCAAGGAGAACGTCATCGTCGGCAGCCTCATCCCGGCCGGTACGGGTGCCATGACCGCTCAGGTCAAGGCAGTCGCCACCCACCGCGACGAGCTGATCCTCCAGCAGAAGCGCTCGGAGTCGGCCGCTCAGGTCAGCGAGCTGCCTCCGGCAGCCGAGTAAGCTGCAACGCTGTACTCAAGAATAGAAAAGGCCGCCTCCGGGCGGCCTTTTCCGTTTCAGGCTTCTTTTCTGTCAGGCTTGGGCCGCGGGAGGCCCGATCCAGGCAAGACCGAACTTGGCGAGCCATAGAAGAGAGCGGATGACGCGCCTGGACTCTTCTTGCGGACGCCCGGCCAGAATGCTCTTGACCGCTGTGGCCTCAGTGCCAAGGCCGAGCCAAAGTGCCGTCAGGAAATCCGAGTCGATACCGGCCGCCGTATCGACAAGAAGCATCTTCAGTTGAAGCCGCTCCTTTACTTCATCGAGGTCGATGTCAGGTTCCCGGCGAGCCTGATGATCGACGGAGATAATAGAGGAGGGGAAGCTGGCGAAGAGATCGTAAGGATCAGGCCGAGCTGGTCGGTAGGTTAAGGCTGTGCTGGCAGCCGGCGAGAGGGCCTCTTCCTGCCTGATGCGGCCGAGCTGATCCCAGAGGTTCTCATAAGCGCGGACGATCACCTTCCAGTCATAGACCTTGCGCGCCCGAGCCGCGCCATTAGCGCCAAGCCTGCGGCGCAAATCCGGATCGGAGGCCAGCTTGTCGATGGCGTCAGCGGCTGCTCCGACATCTACTGCAACGCCAAGGGAAGCCTGGCCGATATAGACATCGTAACTATCGATCTCCATGGCGTAACGGACCGCGAGATCCACGCCGGCGCCCGCCGGGGCTGCCAAGGTCGGCACCGTAAAGCCGTCCACCCCGTTCCGTACGGTGTCCTTGTAGCCGTCCCAATCCGTCACGACCACAGGGAGGCCTGCGGCCATAGCTTCAATGGGGGTTAGGCCGAAGGTTTCCTGGATATTGTCCGAGAGGGAGCAGAATATATCGGCGGCGGCCCAAGCCTTGGTGCGCTCTTCCTGCTGGCGCCCATCGAGCACGATGGAGCGGATCGAAGGGCAAAGCTTCGCTCTCGCCGCCTCAAACGCCTTCGCAATAAGGTCGTTGGCCACCCAGCCGCATTCCACGAGAACCAAGCGGTGCTTTTTGGCCAAGCGCTCCAGGGCAAGATACATGGGAGCCGGGTTGGCTTTCGCATGGAAGGACAGTCTCCCGAGGAAGAGAACCACCACCTCGTCCGCTGCAAGCCCGAGTGCAGCCCGAGCCTTATCTCGATGAGAGGCATATCCGTTTTGCGCGTTGCAATCGACGCCAAGCGGAATCACCGGAAGCTGGGGCGTGATGAACTTGGTCGCGCCGACTCGCTGCCTGAGATAGTCCGCCTGCCGCTCAAGAAGCTTGACGATGACGTTGCGTGACACGGTTGAGGTGCAGATGACCGCATCCCAAGGCTGAATCGGCAGAGTGAGCCATTCCGTAATCGCACTCATCATCCTGTCGGAGGAGAGGGTATGGTTCACACCGCATAAACTCCACGAGCGCGCACCGAACAGCTCACGGGTCCAGKCCTGCGAAGCACTGATCGTGGCGGGGGTAAAAAGGCAGCCGACCTTGGCAATACCCGCCTGCTGCGCACTAAGCATGACTCTTGGTTCCGCGGAAGGGTTCAAGTCTTTGACGAAATTACTGAATTCCTGCCCGGCAGCGGAATCGCGCACCAGGCCTGTAATCTGCGGATCGGCGGCGTGCCGGGCGAAAGCTGAAAGGAAGCCCAATCCGGCGAAATGCCGGCCCATGGGCTTGGCGTGACCCACATCAAAGGCTTCGCTCTCGTAATGAATGACTGCACTCGCCACGTCGAACCCTCTGAATTCGTATCGCTTGAATAATCTTGTATGGAGAGAGAATAGAACTATCTAACAGAACAGGGTAGCGATTTGGCGCAACAAGGCCCGCCCTTTACGCCTGATTAGTGAAACCTGTTGACTTTCCGCGACTCGGACGCTAGAGAGACCGGACTTTCCGGCTGGCCGTAGGTTTTAGCGAGTTGAAGCGCCTAGCTTCGACCCATGCTGCCTAAACGCTTCCGAACTCAACCTTGACTGACACTTGTCAGATTTAGGGCACGACCGCGGTGCCAAACATCGTGGTCCTCTGCAATCGCACCACGCCAAGGGCTTTTCCAAGCCAATGGCGTGGCTTCGTTTTGTGCAGCCGAATTAGGTCCGCAGAAACGAGGGATGCGGCGTTTAACCGTTGAACTCAAAGGCCACTTTGGTGGCTGGTGAAAGAGGGCACAGGATGCCAACGATTTCTCAGCTGATCCGCAAGCCGCGGACGGCGCAAAAGAGCCGGAATAAGGTTCCCGCGCTTGAGGCCTGCCCGCAGAAGCGTGGCGTGTGCACGCGCGTTTACACCACGACCCCGAAGAAGCCGAACTCGGCTCTCCGTAAGGTCGCCAAGGTTCGTCTGACCAATGGCTTCGAAGTCATCGGTTACATCCCCGGCGAAGGCCACAACCTTCAAGAGCACTCCGTGGTCATGATCCGCGGCGGCCGTGTGAAGGATCTTCCTGGTGTCCGCTACCACATTCTCCGTGGTGTGCTCGATACCCAGGGCGTCAAGAATCGTAAGCAGCGTCGTTCGAAGTACGGCGCGAAGCGGCCGAAGTAAGCCGTCAACACTCATTTTTAGGTCGGAGCTCGCTCATGTCCCGCCGCCATAGCGCCGAAAAGCGTGAGATCATCCCGGATCCGAAGTTCGGTGATATCGTCGTTACGAAGTTCATGAACTCCATCATGTACGACGGCAAGAAGTCCGCTGCCGAGAGCATCGTCTACGGTGCGTTCGACATCGTTGAAAACCGTGCCAAGTCCAACCCGCTTGAGGTCTTCAAGCAGGCCCTCGACAACGTCGCTCCGGCGATTGAGGTCCGTTCCCGCCGCGTCGGTGGTGCGACGTACCAGGTTCCGGTCGAAGTTCGTTCCGAGCGCCGTCAGGCTCTTGCGATCCGCTGGATCATCCAGGCCGCTCGCGGCCGTAACGACAAGACCATGATCGAGCGTCTCTCTGCTGAGCTGCTCGATGCCTCTAACAACCGCGGCAATGCCGTCAAGAAGCGCGAAGACACTCACCGGATGGCTGAAGCCAACCGTGCGTTCTCGCACTATCGCTGGTAACGGTAAGGAGCTTAGGCGATGCCCCGCACGCACGCGATTGAGGACTACCGTAATTTCGGCATCATGGCGCACATCGATGCCGGCAAGACGACGACGACTGAGCGCATCCTGTACTACACCGGTAAGTCCCACAAGATCGGTGAAGTGCACGAGGGTGCCGCCACCATGGACTGGATGGAGCAGGAGCAGGAGCGTGGCATCACGATCACGTCTGCTGCCACCACCTGTTTCTGGAACGACAAGCGTCTGAACATCATCGACACTCCCGGCCACGTCGACTTCACCATTGAAGTCGAGCGTTCGCTGCGCGTGCTCGACGGCGCCGTCTGCGTTCTCGACGGCAACCAGGGCGTCGAGCCCCAGACCGAGACCGTTTGGCGCCAGGCCGACAAGTACGACGTTCCGCGCGTCGTGTTCGTCAACAAGATGGACAAGACCGGCGCAAACTTCTTCAACTGCGTCGCGGACATCATCAAGCGCGTTGCCGGCAAGCCCGTCTGCCTTCAGCTCCCCATCGGCGCTGAGAGCGACTTCAAGGGCGTTATCGATCTGATCAAGATGAAGGCTCTCGTTTGGTCGGGCGAGGCGCTCGGCGCTTCCTTCGACGAAGTCGAGATCCCGGCCGATCTGAAGGACCAGGCTGTCGAGTATCGCGGCAAGCTCATCGAAGCTGCCGTCGAGATGGACGACGACGCCATGGTTGCCTACCTCGAAGGTCAGGAGCCCGATGAGGCGACCCTGCGCCGTCTGGTTCGCACCGCCGTGCAGCGCCGCGCGTTCCATCCGGTTCTCTGCGGTTCGGCGTTCAAGAACAAGGGCGTTCAGCCGCTTCTCGACGCGGTAGTGGACTTCCTGCCGTCGCCTGCCGACCGTGAAGCTATTCAGGGCATCGACTTCAAGACCGAAGAGCCGACGATCCGTCGGCCCAAGGACGACGAAGGCTTCTCCATGCTCGCCTTCAAGATCATGGACGATCCCTTCGTGGGCACCATCACCTTCTGCCGGGTCTACTCGGGCAAGGTGAATGCCGGCGAAACGCTGCTCAACTCGTCTCGCGACAAGAAAGAGCGCGTCGGCCGCATGCTTCTGATGCATGCGAACAACCGCGAAGACATCAAAGAGGCCTATGCAGGCGACATCGTCGCTCTCGCTGGCCTCAAGGAAGTCCGCACCGGCGACACGCTTTGCGATCCTGCCAAGCCCGTGATCCTCGAGCGCATGGAATTCCCGGAGCCGGTGATCGAAATCGCCATCGAGCCGAAGTCGAAGGCCGACCAGGAGAAGCTTGGTCTGGCTCTCTCGAAGCTCGCTGCCGAAGATCCGTCCTTCCGCGTTTCCACCGATCAGGAATCCGGTCAGACGATTCTGAAGGGCATGGGCGAACTGCACCTCGACATTAAGGTCGACATTCTTCGTCGTACCTACAAGGTCGATGCGAATGTCGGCGCTCCTCAGGTGGCCTACCGCGAAACGGTCACGAAGAAGACCGAGGTGGACTACACCCACAAGAAGCAGACCGGTGGTACGGGTCAGTTCGCTCGTGTGAAGCTGGTCGTCCAGCCGAACGAGACGGGTGCTGGCTTCTCCTTCGAGTCGAAGATCATCGGCGGTGCTGTTCCGAAGGAATACATCCCGGGCGTTGAAAAGGGTCTTGCCTCGGTCGTGGGTTCCGGCGTCGTTGCCGGCTTCCCGGTGGTCGATCTCAAGGTCGAGCTCATCGACGGCGCTTTCCACGAAGTCGACTCGTCCGCTCTGGCGTTCGAAATCGCTTCTCGCGCTGCTCTCCGTGAGGCCCTGCAGAAGGGTGGATCGGTTCTGCTCGAGCCGGTGATGAAGGTC
Source organism: Microvirga sp. 2YAF29 (assembly GCF_052114605.1). Taxonomy (NCBI): domain Bacteria; kingdom Pseudomonadati; phylum Pseudomonadota; class Alphaproteobacteria; order Hyphomicrobiales; family Methylobacteriaceae; genus Microvirga; species Microvirga sp. 2YAF29. The sequence goes on along the minus strand of NZ_JBFRFB010000023.1, from coordinate 29,234 downwards.
GAAGTGACGACTCCTGAAGACTACACGGGTTCGGTCATTGGTGACCTTAACTCCCGTCGTGGCCAGATCCAGGGTCAGGACATGCGCGGCAACGCAGTGGTCATCAAATGGCGAAGGAAAAGTTTCAGCGGAATAAGCCGCACTGCAACATCGGAACGATTGGTCACGTTGACCATGGCAAGACGTCGCTGACGGCTGCGATCACGAAGGTTCTGGCGGAGGCTGGCGGCGCGACGTTTACGGCGTACGACCAGATCGACAAGGCACCGGAAGAGAAGGCGCGCGGCATCACGATCTCGACGGCTCACGTTGAGTACGAGACGGCGAACCGCCACTATGCGCACGTGGACTGCCCTGGGCACGCGGATTATGTGAAGAACATGATCACGGGTGCGGCGCAGATGGACGGCGCGATCCTGGTGGTGTCGTCGGCCGACGGCCCGATGCCGCAGACCCGCGAGCACATCCTTTTGGCGCGTCAGGTCGGCGTTCCGGCTCTGGTGGTGTTCATGAACAAGGTCGACATGGTCGACGACGCCGAGCTGCTCGACCTGGTCGAGCTCGAGGTGCGCGAGCTTCTGTCGAAGTACGACTTCCCCGGCGACGACATTCCGATCGTGAAGGGCTCGGCCCTGTGCGCTCTGGAAGACCGCTCCCCTGAGATCGGCCGCGAGGCTGTTCTCAAGCTGATGGAAGCGGTGGATGCCTACATCCCGCAGCCTGAGCGTCCGATTGACCTTCCGTTCCTGATGCCGATCGAGGACGTGTTCTCGATCTCGGGCCGCGGCACGGTGGTGACGGGCCGCGTCGAGCGCGGCATCGTGAAGGTCGGCGAGGAAGTTGAGATCGTGAAGGCACCGAGATGGTGATGCCGGGCGACAACATCACGATGGAAGTCACCCTGATCGCGCCGATCGCCATGGAAGAGAAGCTGCGCTTCGCTATCCGTGAAGGCGGCCGTACCGTCGGCGCCGGCGTCGTCGCCGCCGTGATGGATTAATTGTAGAGGATCAAAGGACAGCGGCCGGGTTACGGTCTGGCCGCTTCCCTTGTTGAATGGATAAGCCATGAACGGTCAAAACATTCGTATTCGCCTTAAGGCATTCGACCATCGGATCCTCGACGCTTCGACACGGGAAATCGTGTCGACCGCGAAGCGGACCGGCGCCCAGGTTCGCGGGCCTATCCCGCTGCCGACGCGCATCGAGCGCTTTACGGTGCTTCGCTCGCCGCACATCGACAAGAAGTCGCGCGAGCAGTTCGAGATGCGCACTCATAAGCGTGTTCTCGATATCGTGGACCCCACCCCGCAGACGGTTGACGCTCTTATGAAGCTCGATCTCGCTGCTGGTGTGGACGTGGAAATCAAGCTCTAAGCCGTTGGGCTTGGAGCTTTCGGTAGACACGCCGAGAGGATACGCACATGCGCTCAGGCGTCATTGCACAGAAACTCGGGATGACCCGCATCTTCACGGATGCCGGTGAACATATTCCCGTCACGGTTCTGAAGGTCGACAGCTGTCAGGTTGTTGCCCACCGGACCAAAGAAAAGAACGGCTACACCGCGCTGCAGGTCGGCGTCGGCAAGGCCAAGGTTAAGAACGTTTCGAAGGCCGAGCGTGGGCATTTTGCCGTCGCTCAGGTCGAGCCGAAGCGCAAGCTCGCGGAGTTCCGCGTTTCCGAGGATGCTGTCATCCCCGTGGGCGCCGAGATTACCGCTGATCACTTCATTGCCGGTCAGTTCGTGGACGTCACGGGCATCACCACCGGTAAGGGCTTCGCAGGCGGTATGAAGCGCTGGAACTTCGGCGGTCTTCGCGCCACTCACGGCGTGTCGGTCTCCCACCGTTCGATCGGTTCGACCGGTGGCCGCCAGGATCCGGGCAAAACGTTCAAGAATAAGAAGATGCCGGGTCACCTGGGCGTCGAGCGCGTCACCACGCAGAACCTGCGTGTCGTGTCGACCGATGTCGAGCGCGGTCTGATCCTCGTCGAAGGCGCCGTTCCTGGCGTTGCCGGCGGCTGGATCTTCGTCCGCGACGCGGTGAAGCGTAAGCTGCCGAAGGAAGTGCCGATGCCCGGCTCGTTCCGCTCGGCCAATGACGCTGCACCGGCCCCCCAGGCTGAGCAGGCCCAAGAGGAGAATGCGTGATGAAGCTTGATATCACCACGCTCGAGGGCAAGACCTCTGGTTCGGTCGATCTGAACGAGGCCATCTTCGGTCTCGAGCCGCGCGCCGACCTTCTCGCCCGTTGCGTCCGCTGGCAGCTCGCGAAGCGCCAGGCTGGCACGCACGCTGTGAAGAACCGTTCTGACATCGATCGTACGACGAAGAAGGTTTATAAGCAGAAGGGCACCGGTGGCGCCCGTCACGGCGCCGCGAGCGCTCCCCAGTTCCGGGGCGGCGGTCGTGCCTTCGGGCCGCAGGTCCGCAGCCATGCTCACGACCTTCCCAAGAAGGTTCGTGCTCTCGCTCTGAAGCACGCCCTCTCGTCCAAGGCAAAGGATGCCACGCTCATCGTGATCGACGACGTGACGCTCTCCGAGCCCAAGACGAAGGCCCTCGTCGAGCGCTTCGGCAAGCTCGGTCTCGGCAACGCCTTGATCATCGGCGGTGCTGAAATTGAGACGAACTTCCAGCGGGCTGCTCGCAACATCCCGAACATCGACGTCCTGCCGGTGCAGGGCATCAACGTCTATGACATCCTGCGTCGCGAGAAGCTCGTTCTCACGAAGGCGGCTGTCGATGCGCTGGAGGCGCGCTTCAAATGAGCCTGGACCCGCGCCATTACGATGTGATCGTAAGCCCGGTCATCACCGAGAAGGCTACGACCCTGTCCGAACAGAACAAGGTCGTCTTCAAGGTGCGCCCGGATGCGACGAAGCCGCAGATCAAGGAAGCGGTTGAGAAGCTGTTCGATGTCAAGGTGAAGAGCGTCAACACGCTCGTCACCAAAGGCAAAGTGAAGTTGTTCCGCGGCACCCGCGGCCAGCGGTCGGACGTGAAGAAGGCGGTTGTGACCCTCGAAGAGGGCCAAACCATCGACGTCACGACGGGCCTCTGATCGTTTGAGAGAGTGATCCGATGGCTTTAAAAACATTCAAACCAATCACCCCCGGCCTGCGCCAGCTGGTGATCGTCGACCGCAGCGAGCTCTACAAGGGCAAGCCGGTCAAGAAGCTGACGGAGGGCAAGAGCTCCTCCGGCGGCCGTAACAACCTGGGTCGCGTGACCGTTCGCTTCCGTGGCGGTGGTCACAAGCGCACCCTGCGCCTGGTCGACTTCAAGCGTCGCGGCCGTATGGGCGATGTGGCTGTCGTGGAGCGGATCGAGTACGATCCGAACCGTACCGCCTTCATCGCGCTGATCGGCTACGCCGACGGCGAGCAGGCTTACATCCTGGCTCCGCAGCGCCTTGCTGTCGGCGATAAGGTGTCGGCTGGCGAGCAGGTCGATATCAAGCCGGGTAACGCCATGCCGATCGGCAACATGCCGGTGGGAACGATCATCCACAACGTCGAGCTGAAGATCGGCCGTGGCGGCGCTCTGGCCCGCTCTGCCGGCACCTATGCTCAGATTGTGGGTCGTGATCAGGGCTACGTGACGGTCCGCCTGAATTCCGGCGAGCAGCGCATGGTCCATGGGCAGTGCTTCGCCAGCATCGGCGCGGTGTCGAACCCTGACCACATGAACACCTCGCTCGGTAAAGCTGGCCGTAACCGCTGGCTCGGCAAGCGTCCGCATAACCGCGGCGTTTCCATGAACCCGATCGACCACCCGCACGGTGGTGGTGAAGGTCGTACTTCCGGTGGCCGCCATCCGGTGTCCCCGTGGGGCGTCCCCACCAAGGGTAAGAAAACCCGTTCGAACAAGCGGACCGACAAGTTCATCGTGTCGAGCCGTCACGCTCGTAAGAAGTAAGGATAGAGGCACGTCATGGCACGTTCGCTTTGGAAGGGTCCGTTCGTCGACGGTTACCTCCTCAAGAAGGCCGAGGCTGCCCGTTCTTCGGGCCGCAACGAGGTCATCAAGATCTGGAGCCGCCGCTCCACGATCCTCCCGCAGTTTGTGGGCCTCACGTTCGGGGTCTACAACGGTCAGAAGCACATTCCCGTCAACGTGAGCGAGGAAATGGTGGGTCACAAGTTCGGCGAGTTCTCGCCGACCCGCACCTTCCACGGCCACGCGGCGGACAAGAAGGCGAAGAGGAAGTAAGATGGGTAAGGCCGCAACTCCTCGCGCATTGAGCGACTCCGAGGCGAAAGCCGTCGCTCGCATGCTGCGCGTCAGCCCTCAGAAGCTTAACCTTGTTGCGGCTCTCATCCGCGGCAAGAAGGTTTCGACGGCTCTCGCTGATCTCGAGTTCTCCCGTAAGCGCATCGCTCGCGATGTAAGGAAGTGCCTCGAGAGCGCCATCGCCAACGCCGAGAACAACCACAATCTCGATGTGGACGATCTCGTCGTCAGCCAGGCATTCGTCGGCAAGGCGCTCGTCATGAAGCGCTTCCACGCCCGGGCCCGCGGTCGCGGCGCTCGTATCGAAAAGCCGTTCTCGAACCTCACGATCGTGGTTCGGGAAGTTGCCGAACAGGCATAAAGGAGAACCAGATGGGTCAGAAAATCAACCCGATCGGTCTTCGGCTCGGCATCAACCGGACCTGGGACTCGCGCTGGTTCGCCGGCAAGGGCGAGTACGCCAAGCTGATGCACGAGGATATGGCGATCCGCGAAGCTCTGATGAAGCAGCTGAAGCAGGCCGCCGTCTCGAAGATCGTGATCGAGCGTCCGCACAAGAAGTGCCGCGTCACCATTCACTCGGGTCGTCCGGGCGTGGTGATCGGCAAGAAGGGTGCCGACATCGAGAAGCTCCGCAAGACCGTCGCCAAGATGACGGACGCGGATGTGGCGATCAACATCGTCGAAGTCCGTAAGCCGGAAGTGGACGCCACCCTGGTGGCGGACTCGATCGCTCAGCAGCTCGAGCGTCGCGTCGCCTTCCGCCGTGCCATGAAGCGCGCCGTTCAGTCGGCGATGCGTCTTGGCGCAGAGGGCATCCGTATCAACTGCTCGGGCCGTTTGGGTGGCGCTGAAATCGCCCGCCTCGAATGGTATCGCGAGGGTCGCGTTCCGCTGCACACGCTGCGTGCGGACGTCGATTACGGTGTGTCCACCGCGTTTACGACCTACGGCACCTGCGGCATCAAGGTTTGGATCTTCAAGGGCGAAATCCTTGAGCATGATCCGATGGCCCAGGACAAGCGTATGAGTGACGAAGGGGGCCGCTCTGGTGGCCGCCGCGATCACGCGGCGTAACGGAGAGGTCAGGAGAGGTTTGCCATGTTGCAACCGAAAAAAACCAAGTTCCGTAAGCAGTTCAAGGGCCGTATTTCCGGCACTGCGAAGGGTGGTACGGACCTCAACTTCGGCCAGTTCGGCTTGAAGGCGATGGAACCCGAGCGTGTTAACGCTCGTCAGATCGAGGCGGCTCGCCGCGCCATCACCCGCGCCATGAAGCGCGCGGGTCGGGTGTGGATCCGCATCTTCCCGGACGTGCCGGTGTCGACGAAGCCGACCGAAGTGCGTATGGGTAAGGGTAAGGGCGCTCCCGAATATTGGGCAGCCAAGGTAAAGCCTGGCCGCATCATGTTCGAGATCGACGGCGTGCCGGAAGATATCGCTCGTGAGGCCCTGCGCCTCGGCGCAGCGAAGCTCCCGATCAAGACGCGCTTCATCCAGCGCATTGCCGAGTAAGGAGAGAATCATGAAAACCAAGCAGAGATTCTCTGACCTTAAGGCAATGTCCGCTGATCAGCTGTCGGATGAGTTGCTGAACCTGAAGAAGGAGCAGTTCAACCTCCGCTTCCAGCGCGCCACCGGCCAGCTCGAGAACACCGGACGTGTCCGCGAAGTCCGCCGGGACGTCGCCCGCGTCAAGACGCTGCAGCGCCAGAAGGCCGCTGCGGCTAAGGCTTAAGAGGAAATCAAGATGCCGAAGCGCGTTTTGCAGGGCGTCGTTGTCAGCGATAAGCAAGACAAGACGGTCGTCGTGAAGGTGGAGCGTCGTTTCACGCACCCGGTTCTGAAGAAGACCGTGCGTAAGACGAAGAACTACCATGCACACGATGAGGCCAATAAGGCCAAGGTGGGCGATACGGTCTTCATCGAAGAGACCAAACCGCTCTCCAAACTCAAGACCTGGGTGCTCGTCGACCAAGCGAAAGCCTAATAAGGCTTTCTTTTGGGGTTGTCCGATAGGGGCGGTTCGTGTATACGACCGCCTCTCTCGACATTTGAAGGGCAGGGGACAGCAGATCCCCGTCAGGCGTAGTCCGGGGGGCAATAGTGCCTTTTGCCCGGAAACCTGTCTGAAACAAAGGAAAGGATCAAAGCCATGATCCAGATGCAGACGAATCTTGACGTCGCCGATAATTCCGGCGCCCGTCGCGTGATGTGCATCAAGGTTCTCGGCGGTTCGAAGCGTAAATACGCTTCGGTGGGCGATATCATCGTCGTATCCGTGAAAGAGGCTATTCCGCGCGGCCGCGTGAAGAAGGGCGACGTCATGAAGGCGGTCGTCGTGCGCACCGCGAAGGACATCCGTCGCGCTGACGGCTCGGTCATCCGTTTCGACCGCAATGCCGCCGTTCTGATCAACAATCAGAAAGAGCCGGTCGGCACCCGTATCTTCGGCCCCGTTCCGCGTGAACTGCGTGCCAAGAATCACATGAAAATCATTTCGCTTGCGCCGGAGGTGCTCTAATGGCCGCGAAGATCAAGAAGGGCGACAAGGTCGTCGTCCTGACCGGTCGCGACAAGGGCAAGACCGGTGAAGTCGTTCAGGTGCTCCCGAAGGACGATCGCGCGGTTGTCCGTGGCGTGAACCTCGTGAAGCGCCATCAGCGCCAGACGGCGACCCAGGAAAGCGGCATTATTACGAAAGAAGCCTCGATCCAGCTGTCGAACCTGGCCTACGCAGACCCCAAGGACGGCAAGCCGACCCGGGTTGGTTTCAAAGTTCTCGAAGGCGGCCGCAAGGTTCGCTTCGCCAAGCGTTCGGGAGACCTGATCGATGGCTAAGGCTGACATCTACACCCCGCGGCTGAAGAAGCACTACGAAGAAGTGGTGCGTCCGAAGCTGATCGAAGAATTCGGCTACAAGAACCCCATGGAAGTGCCGACGATCGAGAAGATCGTCCTCAACATGGGCGTTGGCGAGTCGACCGCCGATTCCAAGAAGGCTACGGTTGCCGCTGCCGACCTCGCGCTCATCGCAGGTCAGAAGCCGGTGATCACGAAGGCCCGCAAGGCTATCTCGCAGTTCAAGGTCCGCGAGAACATGCCGATCGGTGCAAAGGTTACGCTCCGCAAGGTGCGTATGTACGAGTTCCTCGATCGTCTCGTCACCATCGCGCTTCCTCGCGTCCGCGACTTCCGGGGTTTGAACCCCAAGTCGTTCGATGGCCGCGGAAACTACGCGATGGGCATCAAGGAGCACCTGGTGTTCCCTGAGATCAACTACGATAAGGTAGAGCAGGTTTGGGGTATGGACGTTGTCATCACGACGACAGCCAAGACCGACGATGAAGCCCGCGCTCTGCTGCGTCACTTCAACTTCCCGTTCCGGCAGTGAGGATAGCTGTCCTCAGACGCGGACACTGGAGATAAAAGAATGGCTAAGAAAAGCGCTATTGAGAAGAACAAGCTTCGTCGCGAGCTCGTGAAGAAATTCGCGGGCCGTCGTGAGCGCCTCCTGGCGGTCGCCAACGACGAGTCGAAGTCCATGGAGGAGCGTTTCGAAGCGCGCCTCAAGCTGGCTGAGCTGCCGCGCAACTCGAGCAAGTCCCGCATTCGCAACCGTTGCGAAATCACGGGCCGGCCGCGCGCATACTACCGCAAGCTCGGCATGTCGCGCATCGCTATGCGTGAGCTCGGCAACAAAGGCCTGATCCCGGGCCTTGTGAAGTCCAGCTGGTAAGAGGGAGAGCATCATATGATCAACGATCCGTTGGGCGATATGCTCACCCGTATCCGCAACGCGCAGATGCGCCGCCGCGGTACTGTTTCCACCCCTGGCTCGAAGCTCCGTGCCCGCGTTCTTGAGGTTCTCAAGAGCGAAGGCTACATCCGCGACTATTCGCAGACCGAGTTCGGCAATGGCCGTACCGAGTTTTCGATCGAGCTGAAGTACTATGACGGTCAGCCGGTGATCCGCTCTATCGAGCGCGTCTCCAAGCCGGGCCGCCGCGTGTATGCTTCCGTCGACACCATGCCTCGCGTGGCTGACGGCCTCGGCATCACCATTCTCTCGACGCCCCAGGGCGTGATGGCCGATCATGAGGCCCGTGAGAAGAACGTGGGCGGCGAAGTGCTCTGCAAGGTCTTCTAAGGCCAGGCATCAGCACAGAACCACGGAGATTCGAAAATGTCACGAGTAGGCAAAAAGCCAGTTCCGGTTCCGTCGGGTGTGACGGCGACCGTTGACGGTCAGATGGTTAAGGTGAAGGGCTCGAAGGGCGAACTCTCGTTCCTCGTTCCCGAAGAGGTGTCGGTCGTTCTTGAGGACGGTGCCGTGTCGGTGACCCCGCGCGATCAGTCCAAGGCCGCCCGTGCGAAGTGGGGCCTGTCCCGCGCTCAGGTTGCAAACCTGGTGCAGGGCGTGTCCAACGGCTTCGAAAAGCGCCTCGAGATCAACGGCGTCGGCTACAAGGCCGCTGTCGCGGGCAAGATGTTGAAGCTGTCGCTCGGCTACAGCCACGACATCGACTACGAAATCCCGGCTGGTATCGCGATCGCGACGCCGAAGCCGACGGAAGTCGTCGTCACCGGCATCGACAAGCAGAAGGTCGGCCAGACCGCCGCCGAGATCCGCGACTATCGCGGTCCCGAGCCCTACAAGGGCAAAGGCGTCAAGTATGCCGGCGAATTCATCTTCCGCAAGGAAGGCAAGAAGAAGTAAGGACGACGTATCATGGCTGAGAAGAAAGGCGCCGAAGATCGCCGCAAGGCCCGTGTGCGCCGTGCGATCCGGAAGGCTGCGAATGGACGCCCGCGTTTGTCGGTGTTCCGTTCGTCCAAGCAGATCTACGCCCAGGTTATCGATGACGAGCGCGGCGTAACCGTCGCTTCGGCTTCGACGGTCGAGAAGGACCTGAAGGGCAAGCTCAAGACCGGCGCGACCGTTGAGGCCGCAAAGGAAGTGGGCAAGCTCGTCGCTGAGCGCGCAGCCAAGGCTGGCGTGAAGCAGGTGATCTTCGATCGCTCGGGCTACCTTTATCATGGTCGCGTTAAGGCTCTCGCCGACGCTGCCCGTGAAGGTGGTCTGGACTTCTAATCTTAAGACATTCATGAACGGGGCGGGTGGTGTTTACCTCCTGCCCTGATCGTGCTTTACGGCGGGTATCGTATAAACCCCTAGCGAGCGGGCCCGCCGCCCGCGCAAGTGAGAGGTCTCATGGCAAGAGAACCAAGAGAACGTGCTGATCGCGAAGACAGCGAATTCGTGGATCGCCTGGTCCACATCAACCGTGTTGCAAAAGTCGTAAAGGGCGGCCGTCGTTTCGGCTTCGCTGCTCTCGTCGTCGTCGGTGACCAGAAGGGTCGCGTCGGCTTCGGTCACGGCAAGGCCCGCGAAGTTCCGGAAGCGATCCGCAAGGCCACCGACGCTGCCAAGCGCTCGATGATCCGCGTTGCGCTCCGCGAGGGTCGCACCCTGCACCACGACGTGAACGGCCGCCATGGCGCCGGCAAGGTCGTGCTGCGTGCTGCTCCCCAGGGTACCGGCATCATCGCCGGCGGCCCGATGCGCGCCGTCTTCGAGGCGGTCGGCATGCAGGACGTCGTGTCCAAGTCGCTCGGCTCGTCCAACCCCTACAACCTCGTTCGCGCGACTTTCGACGCGCTCAAGAACGAGGACAGCCCGCGTTCCGTGGCTGCTCGCCGTGGCCTGAAGGTCTCGACGCTGCAGGCTCGTCGTCGTGACGCCGATGCGTCCGCCGACCTCGGCGCTGATGCTTAAGGGAGGCTTCGATAATGGCAAAGAAGCCTGCAGCTGCAGTATCCACCATCACCGTTGAGCAGATCGGTTCGCCGATTCGCCGTGAGTCTAAGCAGCGCCAGACGCTGATCGGTCTCAAGCTCAACAAGCTTCACCGCACCTCGACCCTCGAAGACACGCCGTCCGTGCGCGGCATGATCGAGAAGGTCAAGCACCTCGTGCGCGTTGTCGACGGGCAGTGAGGAGAGCGTCATGAAACTGAACGAAATTCGTGACAACGAAGGTTCTACCAAGAACCGCATGCGTGTCGGCCGTGGTATCGGCTCCGGCAAGGGTAAGACCGGCGGCCGTGGCGTCAAGGGTCAGACCTCCCGTAGCGGCGTGGCGATCAAGGGCTTCGAAGGCGGTCAGATGCCTCTGCATCGTCGTCTTCCGAAGCGTGGCTTCAACAAGCCGAACGCGATCGATCTCAACGAGGTCAATGTCGGCCGTATCCAGCAGGCCATCGAGGCCGGCAAGCTCGACAAGACCGCTGCGGTCACCGTCGAGTCGCTGGTTGCCGCCGGTGTAGTCTCCAAGCCGCGCGACGGCGTGAAGATCCTCGGCGTTGGCGAGCTCAAGGCCAAGCTGTCCTTCCAGGTCCATGGCGCGTCCAAGTCGGCCGTCGCGGCTATCGAGAAGGCTGGTGGTTCGGTGACCCTTCTGGGCGCCGTTGCGCAGGCGTGAGCCAGCGCCCACATTAATCAAGATCCAAGCGGCGGCCCGCGTCTGATCGCGTGGCCGCCGTTTGTGTGATGTGAGTTACGTAAGTTTCAGTTTGACTGCGCTGCGTGAAGGCGCGATCAAGCTCCTGCCTTCCAAGAATTGCACGGTCCGTGCGGAGACCCTCTTCGCGTAACGTCGACCATGCTTGGGTATTTCGGGGACGAAAAATGGCTTCAGCAGCCGAGCAACTCGCCGCAAACATCAATTTCGGTTCAATCGCCAAAGCCGAGGAATTGAAGAAGCGCATTTGGTTCACCCTCGGCGCGCTCATCGTCTATCGCCTCGGCACCTACATACCGCTGCCCGGAATCGATCCGGAGGCCCTGCGCCAGAGCTTCCAGGGTGCCAGCGGTGGTGTCCTTGGCCTCTTCAACATGTTTTCGGGCGGTGCTGTCGAGCGCATGGCGATCTTCGCCCTGAACATCATGCCCTATATTTCGGCATCGATCATCGTGCAGCTCCTCACCTCCGTTCTGCCCTCGCTCGAGGCGCTGAAAAAGGAAGGCGAGGCAGGCCGCAAGATCCTCAATCAATATACCCGTTATCTCACGGTCTTCCTGGCGGTCTTCCAGTCCTGGGGCATCGCCGTCGGCCTGCAGAGCTCGGGCAGCATCGTGGTCTCGCCCGGTCCGTTCTTCCTGATCTCGACGGTCATTACCCTGACCGGCGGCACCATGTTCCTCATGTGGCTCGGTGAGCAGATCACGTCGCGCGGCATCGGCAACGGAACCTCGCTGATCATCTTCGCGGGCATCGTCGCTAACCTGCCGACGGCCATCGCCGGCACCCTGGAGCTCGGCCGTCAAGGCGCGATTTCCACCGGCCTGATCATCGGCGTTATCGCCATGGCGATCCTGATCATCTACTTCGTGGTGTTCATGGAGCGCGCCCAGCGCCGCCTGCTGATCAACTATCCCAAGCGCCAGGTCGGCAACCGGATGTACGAGGGGCAGACCTCGTTCCTGCCCCTCAAGCTGAATACCTCGGGCGTGATTCCGCCGATCTTCGCCTCCTCCTTACTGCTGCTGCCGGCCACCATCGCCAGCTTCCAGAGCAATGCGGACGGCACTGGCATCATCTCGACGCTCACCGCCTATCTCGGCCACGGCCGTCCCGCCTACATGTTCATGTACGCGGCCCTGATCGTGTTCTTCGCGTTCTTCTATACGGCCATCGTGTTCAATCCCACCGAGACTGCCGACAACCTGAAAAAGCAGGGCGGCTTCATTCCGGGCATCCGTCCAGGCGAGCGCACTGCCGATTTCATCGATCAGGTGTTGACTCGCATCACCGTTCTTGGTGCAGCCTACCTCGTCATCATCTGCTTGATTCCAGAGCTTTTAGTGTCCTATGCGGCCCTGCCATTCTACTTTGGCGGCACTTCGCTTCTGATCGTGGTGTCTGTTACCATGGACACCGTGGCCCAGGTTCACGGCCATCTGCTGGCTCACCAGTATGAGGGGCTCGTGAAGAAGGCGAAGCTCAAGGGCGCGCGGCGGCGGTAAGAACGGGGCTCCTCACCGGGCGAGGCGAGGGGACTTCAAGAATTGTGAGGGGGACGTCGATGAGGATCATCCTGCTGGGGCCGCCTGGGGCCGGCAAAGGGACCCAGGCCGTGCGCATGGTCGAGCGCCTGGGGATTCCCCAGCTGTCGACCGGCGATATGCTCCGCGCAGCGGTGGCTGCCGGCACACCGGTGGGCCTCAAGGCCAAGGCGGTGATGGACCGGGGCGACCTGGTCTCCGACGACATCGTGGTCGGCATCATTGCCGATCGGATCGAAGAGGCCGATGCCAAGGACGGCTTCATCCTCGATGGCTTTCCCCGCACCGTGGCGCAGGCCGAGGCCTTTGACACCATGCTAGCCGAGAAGGGCCTGAAGCTCGATGCCGTCATCGAGTTCAAGGTCAACGAGGGCGAGCTGGTGGACCGCATCGTGAAGCGGGCCAAGGAAACCGAGGCGCGGGGCGAGCCCGTCCGCAAGGACGACAATCCGGACGTCTTTAAGACCCGCCTCGAAGCCTACAGAAATCAAACGGCTCCGCTTTCGGCTTATTACGAAAGCAAGGCGAAGCTGAAGACCGTCGACGGCATGCGCCCGATCGACGAAGTCACCGAAGCGGTCAAGGGAATCTTGGGTCGCTGAGGGGCAAGGGCTTGACTCGCGGGAAGAATCTCGTTAGGGCCATGCCTCTTGCACAAGAGCCTGCATATCCAGAGGGTTTCGTAAGGAACCTCTCTGGCTTGTTGTGTTCGCAATAAACCCGCGCAGGGGCCGGCCTCCACCGGACGCGCGATAACATCAACAGAAGCTTCTGGCTTCGAGACATGGAGACGGACGATGGCCCGTATAGCAGGCGTCAACATCCCGACAGCCAAGCGCGTTGTGATCGCGCTTCAGTACATCCACGGCATTGGCGCCAAGAAGGCCCAAGAGATCATCGAGAAGGTCAACATTCCGGCCGAGCGCCGCGTGAACCAGCTGACCGACGCCGAAGTTCTGGCCATCCGCGAAACCATCGACCGCGACTACCTCGTGGAAGGTGACCTTCGCCGCGAAGTGTCCATGAACATCAAGCGCCTGATGGATCTCGCTGCTTACCGTGGCCTGCGCCACCGCCGCAGCCTGCCCACCCGTGGTCAGCGCACGCACACCAACGCCCGTACCCGTAAGGGCAAGGCGAAGCCGATCGCCGGCAAGAAGAAATAGTTTTCTGACGGCCACCCGCCTGGGTGGCCCTTTCTCCCGAGCGCCTGGCATGACGGGCGCGTTTGAAGGACCTTTGGAATGGCTAAAGAAGCGACCCGCGTCCGCCGCCGCGAACGTAAGAACATCGTCTCCGGCGTGGCGCATGTGAACGCCTCGTTCAACAACACCATGATCACCATCACCGACGCTCAGGGCAACACGATTTCGTGGTCCTCGGCCGGCGCGATGGGTTTCAAGGGCTCACGTAAGTCGACCCCTTACGCCGCGCAGGTTGCCGCTGAAGATGCGGCCCGCAAGGCTTCCGAGCACGGCATGCGCACCCTCGAGGTCGAAGTGTCCGGCCCCGGCTCCGGCCGTGAGTCCGCGCTGCGCGCCCTCCAGTCGGCAGGCTTCACCGTCACCTCGATCCGTGACGTGACGCCGATCCCGCACAACGGCTGCCGCCCGCGCAAGCGTCGCCGCGTCTAATATCAAGATCATCCGGCGCGTGGGCCTCCGCTCACGCGCTTCCCGGTTTAAAGGGTTGGCCTGAAGCTCCCCTTCAAGCCGTACCTCAAGAGGTGTGGTTGTGATCCAAAAGAACTGGCAAGAACTGATTAAGCCGAACAAGCTCGAAGTTGCTCCCGGCGACGATCCGAAGCGCATTGCGACGGTCGTGGCTGAGCCGCTCGAGCGCGGTTTCGGTACGACGCTCGGAAACTCCCTGCGTCGCGTTCTGCTGTCGTCGCTCCAGGGCGCCGCAGTGACGTCGATTCATATCGACGGCGTGCTGCACGAGTTTTCCTCCATCCCGGGCGTCCGTGAGGACGTGACGGACATCGTCCTCAACGTGAAGACGATCGCCATCAAGATGCAGGGCGAGGGCCCGAAGCGCATGACGCTTCGCAAGACCGGCCCCGGCGCTGTCACCGCTGGCGACATCAACACGGTTGGCGACGTGCAGATCCTGAACCCCGAGCTGGTGCTCTGCACCCTCGACGAGGGCGCCGAGATCCGCATGGAGTTCACGGTCGATACCGGCAAGGGCTATGTCCCGTCCGAGCGCAATCGCGCTGAAGACGCTCCGATCGGTATGATCCCGGTCGACTCGCTCTACAGCCCGGTGAAGAAGGTGTCGTATCGCATCGAGAACACCCGTGAGGGTCAGATTCTCGACTACGACAAGCTCATCATGACGGTCGAGACCAATGGCGCCGTGACGCCTGAGGATGCCGTGGCTTATGCCGCCCGCATCCTGCAGGATCAGCTCCAGGTTTTCGTGAACTTCGAAGAGCCCCGCAAGGAAGAGGCTGCCGCCGCCGCGCCGCAGCTTCCGTTCAACCCTGCGCTGCTCAAGAAGGTCGACGAGCTCGAATTATCGGTCCGTTCGGCGAACTGCCTGAAGAACGACAACATCGTCTATATCGGCGACCTCATCCAGAAGTCCGAGGCGGAAATGCTCCGCACACCGAACTTCGGCCGCAAGTCGCTCAACGAGATCAAGGAAGTTCTCGCCGGCATGGGCCTGCACCTCGGCATGGACGTGCCGGGCTGGCCGCCGGAGAACATCGAAGACCTCGCGAAGCGCTTCGAAGAGCATTACTAAGAATTCCGGAGCCGCCCTTCCACATGGGGCGGCTTCGATCACCCCGCCGGAAAAACCGGCGGTTAATTAAGAGAGACGGCCGTACCTTGGCACGGCGGCCGGAAGATTTAGGAGAAAGCCAATGCGTCACGGATTTCGTGGTCGTCGCTTCAACCGCACGACCGAGCACCGCAAGGCAATGTTCGCCAACATGGCGGCTGCCCTGATCAAGCACGAGCAGATCGTCACCACGCTCCCGAAGGCGAAGGACTTGCGTCCCGTCGTCGAGAAGCTGATCACGCTCGGCAAGCGCGGCGACCTGCACGCCCGCCGTCAGGCAATGTCCCAGCTGCGCGACGAAGGTATGGTGAAGAAGCTCTTCGCCGTCCTCGGCCCGCGTTATCAGGAGCGCAACGGTGGCTATACCCGCGTCCTGAAGGCCGGCTTCCGCTATGGCGATAATGCCCCGATGGCCGTGATCGAGTTCGTGGACCGCGACGTGGATGCGCGCGGCCAGGATTCCGGTCCGACCATGAAGGACGAGATCGTCGAGGCCGCTGAGTAATCCTCAGCGCCAGCTAGAATTCATGAAGGGCGGCTCTTGGGCCGCCCTTTTCTTATGCCCGAATGAGATCCGCGACCTTGCCGTGCGGTCGCTCCAGGGAGGTGCGCATGGACCGGGATGGTGCTGGCTTCATGTTGGTCGGTTCGCCGTGCATCGCCTCAGGAAGGCGGAAGCGGTAAGGGCAATCGTGTAGCCAGAGGAAAACGGACATAGCGAGCCAGGCGTCCTCCAAGGCTCCGTGGGTATGCCCAATGCGTGTAAGGCCGATCTGTGAGCAGGCCGTGTCCAGAGATGCGGAGCGGGTTACCCCTCGGCGTCGGTAAGCCGCGAGTGTGCAGAACAGGGAGCTGCCGATTGGCGGGAAGCCGGACGCGGCGAGTTCCCGGCTGATGAACTTGGCATCGAAGCTCACATTATGGCCGACAACAACCGGCGCTTGGTGCAGAAAGTCCCAGATCGTCTCGGCATGATCCTTGAAGGCGTCCTGGTGCCGAAGTGTCCAGTTCGAGAGGCCGTGAACCTGTTCCGCGCGAGGGTGACTGTCTCGCCCCGGATCGAAGACAAGATGCATCCATTCCGCCTCCAGGGAGCCGGTTCGAACGGACGCTGTCGATATCTTCACGAGCCCAATGGAAACGACCCGGTCTTCCGCGCCCACGCCCGTGGTTTCTACATCCGCGAAGATGAGCTCGGAATGCTTCAGAAGACCGTTTTCCATGAATATCCTTGGCTTTGCGGAGGACGCGTCCGATGCCACCCCAGATTTTATAAGCGAAGAGGGCCAACTCTTTTGCGTTTTTTGGAATTCAGATTATTCCGTTCCCTTTGCAACAGGAAACTGCAGCTATGCGTCTATCCGCCCTTCGCGCGCTCCCCAGCCTGTGCCTCGGCCTCGTCCTGTGCTGCGGCTCCTTCACCGGCGCCCAGGCCCAGGCCCAGCGCGTCGTTCCCGAGAGCAAGGCCCAGGTTCAGCTCTCCTTCGCGCAGGTGGTGAAGCAGACCGCAGGTTCCGTGGTCAATGTTTACGCGACCCGCTCCGAGCGGCGGCAGAATGCGGCCATGGAGGAGTATTTCCGCCGTTTCTTCGGAGACAATGCACCGGGCGTTCCGCGCGGACGGGGACAGAGTTCTCTCGGCTCGGGTGTCATCGTCGATTCTTCAGGCCTCGTCATCACCAACAACCACGTCATCGAGAACATGAACGAGGTGAAGGTGGCGCTCGCCGACCGGCGCGAGTTCGAGGCCGAGATCGTCCTGCGCGATCCTCGCACGGATATCGCAGTGCTGAAGCTTAAGAATGCCACGAATCTTCAGGCCGTCGAGCTCGGCGATTCCGAGGCCCTGCAGGTGGGTGATATAGTGCTCGCCATCGGCAACCCCTTCGGCGTCGGGCAGACGGTGACCCAAGGCATCGTTTCGGCGCTCGCTCGCACGCAGGTCGGCATCTCCGACTACCAGTTCTTCGTTCAGACGGATGCGGCCATCAATCCCGGCAATTCCGGCGGTGCGCTCATCGACATGAACGGCAGGGTCGTGGGCATCAACACGGCGATCTATTCCCGCTCCGGCGGCAGCATCGGCATCGGCTTTGCCGTGCCATCAAGCATGGTCCGCGTGGTGCTCAATTCCGCTAAGGGTGGCGCCCGCAACGTGGTCCGTCCCTGGCTCGGCGCGCGCCTCCAGCCCGTGGACGGCGATATCGCGTCAGGCCTTGGCCTGGAGCGCCCCACCGGCGTTCTCGTCACCTCGGTTTATGAGAAGGGCCCGGCTGCGGAGGCCGGCCTAAAGCGGGGAGACGCGATCCTCGCGGTGGATGGCCAGCCCATCGATAACCCGGATTCCTTCGGCTACCGTTTCACCCTCAAGGGCACCCAGGGCCAGGTGCCGATTACCATCCTGCGCGGCGGCAAGCAGAGTGCTATTCAGGTGAAGCTGATGCCTCCGCCGGAGACGCCTGCGCGGGAGCCGGTCAAGGGCCGCGCCCGCACGCCGTTCGCAGGCGCAACCCTCGTGAACATGTCGCCGGCTGTGGCCGATGAATTGCAGGTCGAGGTCGGAGATGACGGCGTGGTCGTCTCGGAACTTGAGGAGCGCAGCGTCGCCGCGAGCCTCGGCTTCGAGAAGGGCGACCAGATCGTGGCCATCAACGGCGAGCGCCTAAGCACGACGAAGGATGCGGACCGCTTGATCGACCGCAGGACCGGCGGCTATTGGGAGATCACCGTCAATCGCGGCGGGCGGGTCTTCACCACGGTTCTCGGGCGATGAGCTGGTCGGTTTCCAACGCATTGTCGCTTGCGGAAATCGGCACTGCCTATCGCTGGATTTCGGAGGAGAGCTATTGGGCTGCCGGGATCCCGCGGGAGATCTTCGAGCGCTCGGTCTCCAACTCTTTAAGCTTTGCCCTGCGCGATAGGCAAGGCGACCTTCGCGGCTTTGCCCGAGTGGTCACCGACAAGGCCACTTTCGCATATCTCTGCGATGTGTTCGTCTGTGCTTCCGTGCGCGGGCAGGGAGCAGGAAAGGTCCTCATGTCCTCCATCATGGATCACCCTGAATTGCAGCTTCTGCGTCGCTGGATGCTGGTGACGCGCGATGCGCATGGGCTCTACGAAAACTACGGCTTTGAGATACCTCAAAACCCCGAAAGGCTGATGGTTCGTCTGGACCAGGGCCTCTATGCCCGCTTAAGCTCTGAAAGACCATGAGCGACCTGTTTTCATCCGCCGGCCTCGATCAGAACGCGCCTCGGCCCCTGGCCGACCGGATGCGCCCACAGAAGCTGTCCGAAGTCGTCGGTCAGGGTCATCTGGTCGGGCCGGACGGCATTCTCAGCCGCCTGATCGCCTCGAAGTCCCTCGGCTCCCTGATCTTCTGGGGCCCTCCGGGCACCGGCAAGACCACGGTCGCCCGGCTTCTCGCCCATGAGACCGAGCTTCACTTCGACCAGATTTCGGCGATCTTCTCCGGCGTCGCCGATCTGAAGAAGGTCTTCGAGACCGCTCGGCATCGCCGCTCGACGGGCAAGGGTACCCTGCTGTTCGTGGATGAGATCCATCGCTTCAACCGTGCCCAGCTCGATGCCTTCCTGCCCGTCATGGAGGACGGCACTATCACGCTCGTTGGCGCAACGACCGAGAACCCATCCTTCGAGCTGAACGCGGCGCTCCTCTCCCGCGCGCGGGTGCTGCTGTTCAAGTCTCTCGATGAGGACGCGATTCAGAAAATCCTGCTAAGGGCCGAGGAGATCACCGGAAAATCCCTTCCGCTCGACGAGGAGGCGCGCGCCTCCCTCGTGCGCATGGCGGATGGCGATGGCCGCGCGGTGCTGACGCTGGCGGAGGAAGTGTGGCGCTCTGCCAAGCCTGACGAGGTCTTCGATGCGGAGCAGCTGCAGGAGATCATCCAGCGCCGCGCGCCGATCTACGACAAGGGTCAGGAGGGGCATTACAACCTCATATCGGCTCTGCATAAAACCGTCCGTGGGTCAGATCCGGATGCGGCGCTCTACTATCTGACCCGCATGCTCGATGCGGGGGAGGATCGCCTGTTCATCGCCCGCCGCCTCGTGCGCATGGCGGTGGAGGATATCGGCTTGGCCGACCCGCAGGCGCTCGTGGTCGCCAATGCTGCGAAGGACGCCTTCGACTTCCTAGGCTCGCCCGAGGGCGAGCTGGCACTGGCGCAGGCGACGGTCTACCTCGCCACCGCGCCGAAATCGAACGCGATCTACAACGCCTACAAGGCGGCGACCAGGGTGGCGAAGGAGCATGGTTCGCTCATGCCGCCCAAGACCATTCTGAATGCGCCTACCAAGCTCATGAAGAAGATCGGCTATGGCGCCACCTACCGCTACGATCATGACGAGCCGGATGCCTTCTCAGGTCAGGATTACTGGCCGGAGAAACTGGGACGGCAGCAATTCTACGAGCCGGTGGACCGGGGCTTTGAGCGCGAAGTGAAGAAGCGGCTGGATTGGTGGGAAAAGCTCAGGCGGGAGCGGGGAGAGGATGAGCGGGACTAAGCCATGAAAGCCTATCTTCTCGTCTTTCTCGGCGCCGGGATCGGAGGCGCTCTTCGTCATGGGGTCAATATCGGTTGCGCCCGTTTGTGCGGCACCGCGCTTCCGTGGGGGACGTTGACGGTGAACGTGGTGGGCTCATTCGTGATGGGTATGCTTGCAGGATGGCTTGCCTTCAAGGCAGGCGAAGGATGGAGCCAGCCTTTGCGCCTGTTCCTGACCACGGGCGTTCTTGGCGGCTTCACGACCTTCTCCGCCTTTTCCCTCGATGCGGTGCTGATCTGGGAGCGCGGGCAGCTGGGCCTTGCAGGAGCTTATGTGGCGGCGTCCGTCGCCCTGTCGATTGCGGGCCTCGTTGCGGGGCTTGCTGCTATCCGCTCACTCGTCGGGTAAATGGACTTAATTCTCGATGATTGCTGAGGAGAATTGCCGCCGATGCGGCGCTCTGCTACCCACATCGCATGAGAAAGAATGGTTCAGGACAGAATGGCGCCCGCAGCGGCGGACGCTCGGGCACCCGACAGGGTTTTCGCTCACGCGAGGACAAGCCCGTGCGTGGCGGCAGGGCCGCCAAGGAAGGCGCCGCGAAGACCACAGGCAAAGGAGCCACAAAGGCCCCTAGCCGTGCGCGCCCGGTAGCGGAGAAGCGCGAACGGCCCGTGGAGAAGGCGCAGGCACGGCCTGCTGCTTCCGCAGAGGCTCCGAAGCCCACGCGCGCCCAGGCCAGGGCTGCGGCCCAGGAAGTTCTGGCGACCGGCGTGCAGACGCTCGTGGTCGAGCCGGATGAGGCCGACATGCGCGTCGACCGGTTTCTCGTCGCGCGCTTTCCCCAGCTCGCTTTCACCCATATCCAGCGTATCGTCCGAAAGGGCGAGCTGCGCGTTGATGGCAAGCGGGCGCAGCCCAACGACCGCCTGAGCGCGGGGCAGAAGGTTCGCATCCCGCCCCTGAAGCTCGATCAGCCGCGTCCCGTCTCGCGCAGCCCGGCGAAGGACCAGAGCGATCTCGATTTCCTCAAGTCGATCACGCTCTATGAGGACAAGGATGTTCTCATAATCAACAAGCCCATGGGGCTTGCCGTGCAGGGCGGTTCGGGCACCACGCGTCATGTGGACGGCCTTCTCGCATGCATGACCGATGCCGATGGACAAAAGCCGCGCCTCGTCCACCGTCTCGACAAGGACACGGCGGGCTGCCTCGTCATCGCGAAGACGCGCTTTGCCGCGTCCACCATGGCGAAGTCCTTCCGCGCCCGCACCACGCGCAAGATCTATTGGGCGCTGGTGGCAGGCGTGCCGCGCGTGCGGCAGGGCAGGGTCTCGACCTATCTCGCCAAGGAAGGCGACGAGGGTGATTCCCGCATGAAGGTCGCGCATCACGGTGATGAAGGCGCGAGCCACGCGCTCACCTATTATGCGACCATCGATACGGCCGCTCAGAAGCTTGCTTGGCTATCGCTGAAGCCGGTGACAGGACGCACGCACCAGCTGCGCGCGCACACGGCCCATATCGGCCATCCCATCGTCGGCGATCCGAAGTATTTCGACATCGAGAACTGGGAACTGCCCGGCGGCATCCAGAGCAAGCTGCACCTGCTCGCACGGCGCATCGTCATCGCGCATCCGCGCACGGGCAAGCCCATCGATGTCACCGCGCCGCTGCCGCCGCATATGCAGCAGAGCTTCAACCTGCTCGGCTTCGATACCAGCCAGTACGATCCCATCGTCGAAGCGCCCGAGGAATAGCGGGCAACTACTTCTTTCGAGATCCTCCGCCGTCGCACTTTTGCCGTGCGTTCGGCACACCATGCCACGACTCGTTCGGCCTGCTGGCCGTGCGAGCCATAGGCAAGGAGGAGATCGATGGAACACAAGGATCTCGACACTCTCCGTAACGTAGCCGACGTTCAGCCGAGGCCCCTGACCCGGCAGGAACGGCTTGAGCGATGGATCGACCTTCTCGAGAGGGATCCGGCGCGCCGCCTCAACTCCCTTGGTGAAATCGAATACAAGCCGCCGGCGGAGCGGGCGCTCGTGAGGGAAGACAACTCACCGCTCACCGTCGCTTTTGATGATCCGGTCCTCAGGACGGATGGACTTGAAAGCGACCGGCTTGGCGATGCCATGCGCTATTTCGAAATCTCGGACGGGCAGGCGCATTACGCCCTGTGCTCGTGCCTCAGCGGGCATACGGCGGAAGCCGGTTCCTTCGCCCGCAGATTGCGCAACAGCACGAGTAGCACCGCCTGGCATTCCGCCATCGGAGCCTGGGCACTCGCCAGCCTCGCCGTCAGCCTGCCGGGCATCATTTATCTGCTGAGCTGAGACGGCACGCACATCATCACGCGACCGGAAGACGTCACCCGTCCTCCGGTCGGGCCTGTTTGCGGTCGGGCCCGTTTGACTGTTGCCGCAAGCTCGACGATGAAGAAAGGGTCAGCCCATCGCACAAGGCTCCCGACCCATGCTTCGCATCGCTCCCGTTACCCTGTCGACGGACCGCCTCATTCTTCAGCCCCTGACCCTCGATCACGTCCCGGCTCTCGCCAAGGCTGCGAGCGATGGCGATCTCTGGGAGAAGAAAACCACGACGGTGCCGCGTCCGGAGGGTTTCGAGGACTATGTGAAGAAGGCACTTGAGCTGCAGGCAGCAGGCCTCGCGCTTCCCTTCGCGACCACGGTGAGGGACGGCAATCAGATAGTGGGCTCGACCCGTTTCATGAACATCGATGCGGCCAATCACCGGGTTGAAATCGGCACCACGTGGATCGCCAAGTCCTGGCAGCGCAGCTTCGTCAATACGCATGCCAAGTTCCTGATGCTTCGGCATGCTTTCGAGGATCTGGGATGCAATGCGGTCGAGATCCGCACCCATTCCCTCAACGATCAGTCAAGGGCTGCCATCGAGCGCTTGGGCGCCAAACTCGACGGCATCCTGCGCCGTCACATGATCATGCCCGACGGGCACATCCGCGATACGGCAGTCTACAGTATCATTCGGGAAGAGTGGCCCGAGGTGAGGGCGAGGCTGGAGAAGCGGCTGCCGGCATAGAGATGGCAGAAACAGAGAAGGCAGGAACGCCCGCCTTCAGGTTGCGTTGAACCCTGAACGTTGTGACACGGGACTTTGAGTCAATGGGCAGTGCAATTCGCGACAATACGGAGCGCCGTCGCTTCGAGCTTGAGCGCAACGGACACATGGCCTTCGCCAATTATGAGCGTCGTGAGTCCGATCTCGTGATTCGGCATGTGGAGGCGGCCATCCCGCTGCGCGGCACGGGTGCCGCCGGCGATCTCATGCAGGGCGTGGCGGAGATTGCCCGCTCTGAGGGCCGCAAGATCACGCCGCTCTGCGGCTACGCTTATGCCTGGGTCCGCCGCCATCGGGAATATCACGATCTTCTGAACTAAAATTGATCCTCCCCAAACCGGGTGTGCCTATTCGCCGTACTGCGTGGTGCGGCAAAACAGACTAGAGATCGGCATTCATTGAAAAAAGTGACAGCCGTTCTAGGGGGGCTCCCGTGTCCAACGTGATTAAGAAGGCAAGAAGGCTTTTCCGTAAGAAAAGCGTAGCCATTGCCGCTGCCGTCGTGGCTTTGATGGTCGTCGTTTCTGCCGTGACCGTGCCCTTTACGCTGTCGAACAATATCGACGAGATCGCCTATTCCGATTTCTCGCGCGAGCTTACTGCAGGCAAGGTGAGCAAGGTGCAGGTGGAGGATGGCGGCCTGACCGTGTGGATGAATCAGCGCGAAGCTTTTGTCCGGCTGCCCAGCTCTCTCTTGAGCGCACAGACCATTGAGCGCGCTACCGCTGCGGGCGCAGAGGTGGATTTCAAGAAGTCCGGTATCGATCCTTCCCACGTGGCGAGCTTTCTCGTCTCTCTGATCATGGTGGCCGCCGTGTTGGCGCTCGTTGCCATCCAGGCGGACTTCAAGCCGACCTCCCGCTGGCCGCGCAGCGTCAAGAATGTCGCCGACCGTTTCGATGACGTGGCGGGGCAGGAGGAGGCCAAGGCCGAGCTTCAGGAGGTGATCTCCTTCCTGAGCGACTCGAAAGCCTTCGAGGCGGTGGGAGCCCGCATTCCGCGAGGCGTGCTGATGGTCGGTCCTCCCGGAACCGGCAAGACTCTGATTGCGAAGGCATTGGCGGGCGAGGCCGGTGTGTCCTTCATCGCCGTGTCGGGCAGCGATTTCTCCGCGCCTCTCATCGGTATCGCCAAGGGCCGCGTCTCCAAACTGTTCGAGCAGGCGCGCCGGAAGGCTCCGTGCCTGATCTTCATCGACGAGATCGACGCCATCGGGCGTAAGCGCGGCGGCGGCGGTTCGGCGGCGGATCGCGAGTTCGAATCGACTCTCAACCAGCTTCTCGTGGAGATGGATGGCTTCAACACCACCTCCGGCGTGATTGTCATCGGCGCGACGAACCGGGTCGATGTGCTCGATCCGGCCTTGCTGCGTCCGGGCCGCTTCGATCGGCAGGTCCATATCGGTCTGCCCGACATCACGGGCCGCGAGGCCATCCTCGGCGTGCATGCGCGCAACGTGAAGCTTGCCGCCTGCGTGGAGCTTGGTTCCATCGCGCGGGGCACGCCCGGCTTCTCCGGTGCCGATCTCGGCAATCTCCTGAACGAGGCCGCGATATTTGCCGCCCGTGAGGGCGTCGCGGAGATCACCCGTGAGCATCTGGAATCCGCCCGCAACAAGATCATCATGGGCCTGGAGCGCCGCTCCCTCGTGATCACCAGCGAGGAGCGCCATCTCGTCGCCGTTCACGAAGCGGGACATGCTCTCTGCGCCTGCTTGACGCCCGGTTCCGACAAGGTGCACAGCGCAACCATCATCCCGCACGGCCAGGCGCTGGGCCTCGTCATGCGTCTGCCCGAGAACGACCGCTATTGCATTCCGGTCGAAAAGCTCGAAGCCGATCTCATCGTCGCCATGGGCGGTCGGGCCGCCGAGGAAGTGGTGTTCGGCGCGCGCAAGGTAACGACGGGTGCCGCGAGCGACATTGCTCACGCGACCAACATCGCAACCCGCATGGTCACGGAATGGGGCATGAGCCCGACCATCGGCATGGTGAAGATCACTCGCTCCGGTGAGAGCCTGCCCCGGGAGGTTGAGCAGGAAATCCGCAGGATCATCGAAGAGATGTACGCTGCCGCGAAATCCTGCATCGAGGACAACCGCGACGGACTCGATGCGCTGGTCGATGCTCTGCTTCAGGATGAGACCATCGATGGCGACGAGGTTCGCCGGATCGTTGCCATGAGTGCGGTGCAGAGCGAGACGAAGCTGGCGGCAGCCTAACTGGCATTTGTCGATTTTCGAGATGGATGAGCCGTCCTTATTCCCTCCCCCTTGGGGGAGAAGCTGTCAGCATACTTCGATGAGCCTCTAAGACTCATTATTCCACCGTCAGAGGCGCGCTGATCGTGCAGATCACGCCCTTGGGAGCGAAGTCGATCTCGACAGATCCGTTCAGCTCCTGAGCAAGGCTGCGCTCGATGAGGCGTGTGCCGAAGCCGCGGCGCTCGGGAGGGACGACGGGTGGGCCGTCGTCCTCTCGCCATTTCATCAAAAAGCTTTTGATCTTTTCTCTCGCCGACAACGGTCCAGTCGATGGCAATGCGTCCATCCTCGCTTGAGAGCGCGCCGTATTTCACCGCATTCGTGCCAAGCTCCTGGATCGCCATCGCGAGCGCGAGCGCAATGCGGGGCGGCAGGCGGATATCCGCGCCTGACACGTCGAACCGGTCACCGCGTGCGGCCTGGAATGGTTCGAGCGCCCTGTGAACCACTTCCCGCAAGTAAGCACCGTCCCAGTTTTCGCGGGTGAGCACGTCATGGGCCCTGGAAAGGGCGAACAGGCGTCCTTCGACTGCATCGCGTGCGCCGGCGGCGGTTTCGGCATTGCGCAGGCTCTGGGTGGTGATGGATTGCACCGTCGTGAGTGTGTTCTTCACCCGGTGGTTCAGCTCGTTGATGAGAAGACGCTGATGGTCTTCCGCCTTCTTGCGCTCCGTGATGTCGAGCGCGACACCGACCGCGCGGGTCGGCAGGCCGCTCGCGTCGCCGAGGAGTTCGGCGCGGAGAAGGAGCCAATGGAGGGAGCCATCCGGCCAGATGATCTGGAGTTCGGTCTCCACGTACCGATCGTCCCGGGAAATGGCCTCCCGCGCGATCTGATGCAGGCGCTTGCGCTCTCCCGGTGAGTAGCGGCCTTGGATCTCCTCCGTCGTCGGAGAAGCATCCGGTGGGAAGCCGAGAAGCTGGTTCAGCTCCGGCGATGATTTGATGGTCCGCGTGACGTTGTCGGATTCCCAGATCGCCATGCGGGCGGCGTCGATGGCAAGCTTCAGTCGGCCTTCACTGGCAGTAAGCGCCTCCTGCGAGCGCTTCGACTCCGTCAGGTCGGAGGCCAGCACATAAAAGCCCGCGACGTTTCCGTCCTCGGAAAAATCCGGGATATATTCCGAGCGCACGTAACGAAGTCCGCCCGGAAGCGGGGCCCACCATTCGTGGTTTGTGCGCTGACCGCCGAGAGCCGTCTCGATGTAAGGCTTCACGCGGGAATAAGCTTTCTCGCCGACCACATCGAGCAGTGTGACGCCATAAAAGCTTTCCGGCGACCTCCCCATCCAGGTTTGATAAGCCTTGTTGTTGAAGCGGTAGCGCTGCTCCGCATCCACATATGCGATGAGCGCGGGAATGTTGTCCGTGATCTCCCGCAGCTTCTTCTCGCTGTCGCGCAGTCTTTTCTCGCTGGCCTCCAGAAAGGTGTGCGAATCCTCCAGCCTATCGATGCGTGAAGTCGCCGAGGTCATGGCCCTGTCACGCTCGCGACTCTCTGCTTCGTGGCCGAGCGTCACTGCAGCTGATCTGGTGCTCTGCTCCTGCAACTGGCCACGCAACGCCCGGTTTTCACGCTCGAGCATTTCAAGGCGCTTCAGAAGGGAATCTGCGTCGATGGTCTCGGATTTATTCATTCACCTTTGCCCAGGCGGATTTGGGTCCCATCAATCGTTGTCGGCAGTTCTCGACCCTCCGTCAATGAATGTTCGATCATCAGCGAAAGGTCCCGGCTCCTAACTAGGATTCATGTTCCAGAACGGAAGTGCGGGCCCATGACAATCGTTCCCGCAAAGCTTGAAGCATCGAGAGTGCAAATCGGTTCCCTTGATAGGAAAATTGTCGTTTAACGGCATGCTGGCGCAGAGCCTGGAACTTGAATAAGGTGGCACCCTATCAAGGGGCACAGAGTATGAAGCGTATCATTCAAGCCGCTCTCGTCGTCGGCATCGGGTTTCTGGCAACGGCTTGCGATAAATGCGGCAACTGGAACATCAACAAGCCCCAGTTCTGCCAATCCACCCTTCCGCAGAACTGATTGTCCCTGGCGCCTGACGTGAAGCTCGTCCTTTTCGATGTCGATGGCACGCTGGTCGACAGCCAGAACATCATCGTCGCATCTCTGCGCGAAGCGTTTCTGACCTATGACCTGGAGCCGCCGAACCGGGAGCGTTCGCTCTCCATCGTCGGCCTCTCGCTGGCGGAGGCTTTCACGGTGCTGCTGGGATCGAAGGCTCCCATCGAGGGATTGGTCAAGGCCTACAAGGACGTCTTCTCAGTCTTCCGCGAAGACCCGGCCTACCACGAGACCGTCTTCCCTGGAGCCGTCGAATGCCTGGCTTCTTTGAGGGCGCGGGAAGACGTGGTGCTCGGGATCGCCACGGGCAAGTCCCGCAGAGGTGTCGCGCATCTCCTGGAGCGGCATCGCTGGGCTGAGATCTTCTCGATCATTCAAACAGCGGACGATGCGCCCTCGAAGCCCGATCCGGCCATGATCCATCAGGCCATGGAGGCTGTGGGTGTGGCGGGGCGTGACACGGTGATGATCGGCGATTCGAGTTACGATATGGCGATGGCCCGTGCAGCAGGCGCCCTGCCGATTGGCGTCTCCTGGGGATTCCAGCCGGTGGCGGCTCTCACCGAGGCGGGAGCGGCCCATATCGTGGACAGCTATGCTGAACTCGACCCAGTGCTGAGCACCTTCCTCGACAAGCCCTCGAATCTTCGCGCCTGATCGCCTATCTCAAACCCATGACAGATTCTCGCGACTGGTTTCCCCCACAGGACGAACCGAATCCCATGCGCTCGGCCCAGGCCGGCATGAAGCCCACATTGCCCAAACGCTTCTACAAGGAAGCGGGCGTCGAGGAGCGGGACGGCCTATTCCACCTGACTCTCGACGGGCGCACGGCCAAGACCCCGACCAAGCAGGTGCTGGCCGTGCCGACGCGCGGTCTAGCCGAAGCGATGGCCGAGGAATGGGCCGGGCAGGGGGATGAGATAGACCCCGCCACCATGCCGATCACCCGCATCGTGAATTCCGCCATTGACGGCGTTGTGCCGCGCCAAACGGAGGTGGTTGACGATCTGGCGCGCTATGCCGGTTCTGATCTCGTCTATTACAGGGCAAGCGAACCGGAGCGTCTGGCCCGCGCGCAGGGTGAGGCCTGGAATCCGGTTCTCGATTGGGCACGGGATGAGCACGGCGCGCGGTTTTCTCTGGCGGAAGGCGTCATGCATGTGACCCAGCCGGAAGAATCAGTCGCGGCCGTCCGGCGCGCGGTGGAGCGAATAGAATCGCCCTTTGCCCTGGCCGCTCTCCACGTGATGACCACGCTGTCGGGCTCTGTCCTGATCGCGCTCGCCCATGCCAAAGGGCCGCTCGATGTCGATCAGGCCTGGTCCGCTGCCCATGTTGACGAGCTGTTCCAGGAAAGCGTCTGGGGTGAAGATCACGAGGCCATGGAGCGCAGGCGCAAGCGCGAGGCCGATTTCAGGGCCGCGTCCGAAGTTTACAGGCTTACAGCCGAATAAAAAGAAAAGGCCGCCGAAGGGGCTCCCCGGCGGCCTTTTCTTACGCGAGACAGCTTTACGAACGCTGGAAGGTGATGCCGCAACGCTTCTGGATCGAAGCTTCCTCGACGGCCTGCATCTGACCCTTCAGGCGGGCGAGCTCGGCGGTCTGGGCGCTGTTGCCGCCCACGAAGAAGGCGGCGGGCCAGAAGATGACGACGGCGGCGGTGGTCGCCACCACGTCCTTGGTGCGGGACGAGTCCTGGGCACCGGCGGCGGCGGCTGCAGCCGCGCTGACGCGCTGGGCCTCGATCCGCAGCTCGCGGCAGCTGTAGCTGGTATAAGCCATGGGTGACACGTAAGCGGCGGCCACGTCCTCCGAGCGGCTGGCGCAGCCGGCGGCGGTAAGGGACAGGGTGGCCACGAGAGCGGCGAAAGTTTGAATGGTTTTCAAGTGAGGCTCCAACACAATGTTATTGCGTTTTTGGTTCTAGGGCCTGAACCTTGACTGTGAAGTGCTGTGGAGCACACGCCGTTAGTGGGATTTTTAAGGGGCGTATGGCTGTGCTAAGCGAGAAGACCTTTTCCCCTCAAGGTCAGGGAAGACCCTATGAAAGACATCCTCGAACGTCTTGAAGATCGGCGCGCCCAGGCCCGCCTCGGCGGCGGTGCGAAGCGCATCGAGGCGCAGCACGCCCGTGGCAAGCTCACGGCCCGCGAGCGCATCGAGCTTCTGCTCGACAAGGGC
>NZ_JBFRFB010000022.1:0-29122 GCF_052114605.1 Microvirga sp. 2YAF29 | reverse complement strand
TCCTGTCCCCGCAACCAAACACAAAAAGCCCTCGTGCAAATATGCACGGGGGCTTCGTCGTGTCTGAAGCCTGCAACACGCGCCGTGCGAAGCGGCTTCGCCTCTTCAGCGCCTGTTGAGCAAAGCGTGAGGATCCGCGCCTGGTCGCCCCGACATTAACCGCGTGCAGGCTCATACCGTGGAACTGCAGCTCGTCATGGAGACTGGCCACATCCGACAGCTTGCGGGCAAGCCGGTCGAGGGCCTCGACAATCACCACCTCAAAAGCGCCTCGTCTCGATTGCGCCAGCAAGTCCCTGTAGCCGGGCCGGTTGCTGCTGGCTCCCGAGCGCGCGCGATCCTGAAAGGTCGCTGTGACCTGGAGCCCGAGTTGTGCGGCATAGCGGCGGCAGACTTCGATCTGGTCCTCGATCGAGGCGTCGCGCTGGTTCTCGCTCGAATAGCGGGCGTAAATGGCGGCACGCTTCATGCCAAGTCCTCCAGGGCAGCTTTGAGCCGGTCGAGAGCCACACCATGGCGGCGGCTGGCCGCAAGGTTGTCGGCCTGGATGTAGTAGCGCTCAGTGGTCGAGAACTGCCGGTGACCGAGCAGCGGCGCAGCCGCGCAGGAGATGCGGATTGATTGGCGTTCCAAACAGCCGTCGGGTCAGTTTAGTGATCCGGCGATAGACAGCGTGGGAATCGCGCATGACACTTTCCTTGCCGAGCCACAG
This sequence comes from Microvirga sp. 2YAF29, assembly GCF_052114605.1. NCBI lineage: Bacteria > Pseudomonadati > Pseudomonadota > Alphaproteobacteria > Hyphomicrobiales > Methylobacteriaceae > Microvirga > Microvirga sp. 2YAF29. The sequence continues at coordinate 28,410 of NZ_JBFRFB010000022.1, read as the reverse complement.
CCTGGACGATTCGGCCGCATGCGGAAACAGTACCCGCACCTCGGACAGGTAGCGCGCGAACCAGGGCAACAGCGGCTCGGGCAGCTCGAAGCTGAGGGGCTGATGGGTCTTGGTCTCCTCCGCCGGAATCGCGATGAGCCACCCATCGTCCAACGCGAAGAGATGGCGCCCCAACTCCAAAGCGGAGAAGTTCTTCACCCGCAACGGGCGGGCCGCCAGCAAGGCCAGCATCAGGGCATCGCGGTAGGTCAAGGCCTGCTTGAGCGATAGGCTCCCGCTGGGCAGGTGCTCCAACTCCGCGACCGCAGCGGCGAAGATCTCTGCTGTCGGGCGCATCCGGGCCCGCTTGTCGCGGCTGGGTTTGGCATTGATCTGGACCCGGTTGCAGGCCTCCTGCAGCCAGCGCCAGTTCCGATCCGGCGCCATTGCCTGCATCATCACCTTCAGGCCGACCAGCATCGACAGGCGCGTGCGCGGTGCAACGATCGTCTCCAGGTGACGGTTGGTCGAACTCCCTAACTCAACGCATTTTGTGCGCTTTATGGAAAAGACGGCGGCTCGAAGAACTCGAGGTCGCGAAGATCGAGCTTCTCTTCAACCACCTTGTCGATTAGCCGCGGCTCGAACACGACACCCTCTGGGGCATACAGACGAAGGGCTTCTTTGACGAAACCCGTGAATCCACCAACCGCTAAGTGAATGTCCTTGTCTACCGTGTGGGTTGGCCTGATGCCAAGCACCTCTTGATAGGACAGCACAAGCGCCGATATCAGTTCCCGAAGCTCCTGGGTCGGAGTCGGACCGCCCTTGTTGTCTTGAGCGGACAGACTGTTCTGCTGGGCAACGTCCGCGGCCTTGCGACTCCAGGCGGCCATGCGCTGCAGATATAAGATGTGCTGCCTCATATCGAGGTCGCCAGAATCTGGATTTACCTCCGACATAGCGACAATCAGCAAGAGGCCCTGGTTCCCCAGCTTCTCTACGGCTTTGGCCGCTTTCTCGAGGTTCGTTGCGAGGCTGGTCAACTCGCGGGCAACTGCCGAGGGACGCAGCTTCCTGGGCCTTTCTAGGTAAAGCTTGGTGATGCGCTTGGCGTCTTCGACCAGTTCGATCAGAGCCTCGTCGGAAGGACCAGGCTCAAGAGGCTGCAAGTCGTGCCTGAGCCACTGAAACAGCCTTCCATCCGGCATCTCGGTTATCCTGTTCACGGCCCTGTTGTCGGCAATCCTATGCGCAAGTGCATACAGTGCATTCTTAAGCATTCCGAGGACGTCGCGAAAACGCTTAGGGCTTCTTGTGTGGCCATTCGACCACGATCGCAACCGTGAGATAGAATGAGCCTCAAGGAAGGTCCGCTCACCGCGAAAAAGCTGACGTTCGTTCTTCGTCCGCCATGTGCCACAACCCGACGTTCGCGTAGCACAATGCGAACTTCGCGGAAGGCAGTTTACTGAACTGAGACGATACGCGCTACGATTGAGCTACCTCAGAAGGCACCCTAACTTCGCGAGATATCGCGGCTAAACTGCGATGCATTGCGGGTAGCGCAACAACCCTTGCCAAGGGCATTGGGGGATCGTGATGACGCTCTTTCTTCGGCCAAACGCGGACCCCGCTGACCAAGATCGCTCCCGATTTCAGATGATGGAACGGGCTGCCGAATTGACAGATCTTGCCTCTATTGAGGCCAGAGATGCTGACGCCTTCCTCGCAGCGGCAGAGCACGAGCGGATCAAGTCGGCGTTTTATTACTTCCCCAGTTTGTATTTCGACGCGTGGTCTAGGACGCATATGCTGCGCTGGGAGCGCCACGCTGGGTCAATCCTTGTCTACTTGATCCGCCAGCGGAGGGACAGCTCAGGCGCAAAGGCAAACGCGCAGATGAGCCTGTACTTTCCTCCGTTCCCCTTCGACCCGGCGGCGCTGCGGCACGCCTTACGGCGAATGCGAGACTTCAACAGCAAACGCTCGAGTAAGATCGTTATTGTGCAAGAGGCTCAGGTGCTGAGGATCGCGCGGGAAGGCTTTGTGATTTCCCTTAGATGCGAAGAGTTCATCTATGACCGTGCGGCCGTCATGGCCCTGGAGGGGTCGGGCTTCAGGAAATTGCGGCAAGAGATGGCACGCGCCCTCAGGCAGGGGATGGTCGAGACACGACCCTTCACCCCTGCGGATCAGCCTGCCTGCCTCGCCCTTGCGGAAGCTTGGCGGCAGCGGCTCGTTGCCAACCGCATGAAGATCGGCGTCGCGTACAGGCATATGGCCGCCTGTCTGACGGTAGCCGATCCTTTTCCACCTTCCCTGCTCAAAGGGCTGGTGGTTAAAGTCGACGGAGAGGCGCGCGGCTTTGCCTTCTCGGGTCCGATCACCTCCACCATGGGATGCAACTATCTTTGCATCACTGATCTTAGCCTCCCAGGGCTTGCGCTTTTGCTGCGCTACCACCTTATGGCCCGTTTCCCCGACCTCATCCACTTCAACGACGCACACGACGCTGGGCGGCCCGAACTGCGCAACCTGAAGCAGCGGTTCAGTCCGGTAGAGATGCACGGGGTCTTCAGCGCTCAGGAGAGATGGACATCAGAGTGATCCCGGAGGAACTCTAACAAGCGCGGCATAATTCACAGGACGCCCCGTGTGGACGGAATCTACGTGGCAAGAGACGTGGCAAGAGGGCTATTGATGTTTTGATGCTTTAGTCGGGTGCAGCCATGCTCGGCCTTGGTATGCAGCCTCAGGGATTTCCCTGCTCGATACCTGTGAAGCTACGGCCTCCGCAGGCTATCCCCTAGCCAACGGAAACTGCGGATGGGTTACGTGAGCGGATGGCATTCTTAGACGAGGGCACGATGTCACTCATCTTTCTGCCTCTTGCCGGTTCTCGTCACCCCAGGCGGGATTTGGCATTGGTGTTGTTCCGCCGCGGCACGGCGGGACGGATCGTATAAGACAACGTTGATCCACATCAAGCCAAAGCTGGCTGGCCGACGATCACCGGGTTGTGCGGTTCGTTCATTATACCACTGTTTACGCGACGATCAGACTGAAAGGATTGCGACCGTAGCTCCACCCGTTGAATCACTCTACTTCAGAATCCATGCACAACCGGGCAATAAACGCTATCATGCGACCGGAATGCTTCGGATTGTGGATCGCATAAGCAAGGTTCGCCAGATGCGGCGACTGTATACGGACCGGCTGCTCACCCTGCTGACCGTAGTGCTCATGTTCGCGATGTTTGTATTTGCGCCGCTTCAGGCCATGGGAATCTTCGTGTTCCAAGGCTTCGCGATCGCGGCCCTTCTGGCAATCGTCGGCAGCATGTTCGTCATCTCCGAGCATCCTGCGGCTGTGATCGTGATGTTCATCTGCCTCATGGCGAATATCGTCGTCTTCGTGCTGCGTCTTTACTATCCCCCCTGGCCATACAACCTTTATCTATTAGCGGCGGCGTGGCTTGCCATCGCGGTCACTCTTGGCGCGGTGGTCGCCCAGGCTGTCTTCAGGCGCGGTCGTGTCACCTATCACCGGATCGTTGGCGCCATCCTACTCTACCTGCTTATCGCCGTATTGTTTGGGACGTTGTTTATGTTTGTCGGGCTGTCGAGCCCGGACGCCTTCAAGGGAATCGCCTTCGAAGACAACGCGGCCCTGGCGAATTCCGTCTTTTACCTGAGTTTCGTCACCCTGACATCGACAGGGTTTGGCGACATCGTTCCTGTGCATCCAATCGCACGTACCCTATGCACCCTCGAAAGCCTCATCGGCCAACTTTATCCGGCAACCTTGCTGGCGAGGATCGTCACCCTCGAGATGCGTCACGGCAGCAGCTGAGAGCATCAGCTTAGGCCGCCTTTACTTTGGGGCTTGGTATGCATCAGGGCACTGTTCCCGATCCATGATTTTGCCCGATGAGAAAATTGAAAGCTTCCTCATCGCTGCCCAGTCGGTTTTCTGCTATTATTCCGTCGAGCCTTAGCAATACGGGGCCTGGATTGAGGTACCCGATCTCCTTGTGAATGGAGGCGGCGATGGTCCGCTTCAACGCAAAGATTCTCGGGCTCTTCGTGGGGCTTACAGTCGTCCTTTGCTCTGCACCAATCCTTGCAGACCCTTTCTTCGTCCGAGTCTATGGCAGAGCGTACAAGATCGACCCCCGATACCCGGCAGGCGAACCGCAAGGACCGAAGCCACAGGAGGCTATGAAAGCCCTCCCCTCAGATCTCTCGAAAGGCCCAGGGTTCAGGCCCTCCTATGAACAGGTGCTTGCCGAAGTCGAGGAAAGGCTCTGGATCGCACACACACAGCTCGATGACGCGATAGAGAAGACGGCCACCGCGAGAGGGTCGCAACAGACAGGGGCTAATGCGGCGGAGATTACAGGATCCCTTGCGAGTGGAGCAGAGCAAAGCCGCTCACCGGAGTTGCAGACTCTCTACGATCGTCACAGGGCCTTGAACCTTCTCGTGCGGGAATTGCGCAGATCCATGGATTTGCCTGTAAGAACTCCACCGGCGGGTTTCTCCCGACCGGATCTGACGCCCGAGATCGAGGCCAGCTATCGCAGCATGAACTTCGATCCGCAGGAGGCCTATTACAGCTTCAGGCGCGTCAAAGCGGCCTTTCGCTCGAACGATATCCGGCTTCTCGCCCAGGTCGTGAACTATCCTCTGGCGGTGACTGGAAAAACCAGGCGAAGCATCCGCAATCGCGATCAGCTTATGGCGGCGAAGGAAACTGTTCTCAATGCACGCCTCCGCGAGAGCGTCGCAAGATCGGACTTTGAGACAGTGTTCGTTCGGGACAAAGGGATGATGCTTGGCGAGGGAGCGGTCTGGATCACCCATGACAAGGCAGGCTTTGGAGTGGGAGCGATCAATCTGGAATGAGAGCGCTCATCGCCGCGAGATGATTCAACGATTCCTGTCTGTGGCACTTCCGACGTGAGGGAGCCCGCCCTAGAGAGTGTGAATTACCATTTTGCCGCCTCATCTCAGCCCTGATGACGCGTAAGCATATCATTCCATACGACCGATGCGAGAGGAGACGCGAATGACCCTTGATAGATTGCTCAATCGCTTCGCTGGATTAGCCTCGGTGTTACTCGTTGGGATGGTCAATCCGGCGATAGCGGCCCAGTGCGGAAGCACGGCGGATGGTTTCGCCTCCTGGAAGAAGCAGTCTGCCGACGAAGCGCGAGCAAGAGGCGTCAGTGCCGCGACCGTCAATGCTCTCATGGAGACAACTTATGCAACGGCGACAATTGCCGCCGATCGTGGCCAGAAGGGCTTCCGCCTGTCGCTTGATCAATTTCTCGCCAAGCGGGGCGGCCCGACGATCATTGCGCGGGGAGGAGCACTCAAACAGTCCCAAGCAGCGCTCTTCGCGTCTCTTGAGCAACGCTTCGGCGTCCCGCCAGGGCCGCTTCTGGCGATCTGGGGCATGGAAACAGCCTTCGGACGTCAGCGGGGGAACCAAAACACGCTGTCTGCGATGGCAACGCTCGCCTATGATTGCCGTCGGCCCGCCTTTTTCACCGAACAGCTCTACGCCACTCTGACCCTAATGGACCGTGGCATACTCTCGGCGGATACGCGCGGCTCCATGCACGGCGAAGTCGGACAGACCCAGTTCCTGCCCAAGAGCATCCTGAACTACGGCAACGGCGGCGACCTCGATGTCGCCGTAAACGCACTCGCGTCGACGGCCAATTTTCTCAAGGCCAACGGCTGGCGCGCGGGTGCAGGCTATCAGCCCGGCGAAGCCAATTTCAGCGCAATCCAAGCCTGGAATGCCGCTTCCGTCTATCAGCAAGCCATCGCCCAGATCGGCAGACAAATTGACGGGAGAGACGGCGCCGCGGTGAGCCGATGATGCGGATTCATGGCCCAGAATGTCAAGGCATTTGGCATCGCCCCATTGGGACTTTCAGGAGGCAGCCATGCATGTGAGGGATTACTCCGCCACCGAGACCCTGCGGGACGGCCGCATAATTGAAATCCGTGCGCTGAGGCCGACGGATCGAGCGGGGTTGCTGGCCGCCGTCGGCCGTGTCAGCGACCGGTCCCTGTACCGGCGCTTCTTCGCCTTCAAACGCGGCTTCACAGAGCAAGAAATCGACTTCTATCTCAATGTCGATTTCGAGGGCCACGTCGCCTTAGTCGCATTGCTGGAAGTGGATGGCCAGCCGGAAATCGTCGGCGGGTGTCGCTACATCTTGGAGCCTTCAGGCCAGGCCGAGGTCCCTTCGCCATCGACGATGCGTACCAGGGACAAGGCATCGGCACGGTGCTTATGCGCCACCTCGTGAACATCGCGCGTAGTGCCGGGCTCAAGACGCTGATCGCCGATGTTCTTCCTGAGAACACCGCCATGTTGAAGATCGTCAGGGAAAGCGGGCTCGGCATCGAGACACGGCGGGAGGCGGACAGCACCCATCTCGTTCTTCATCTATTCTAAGTTGGGAGTGTCGAGTCCAATACTTCAAGTGCCATCGCTACGATGACGTAGCCTTATCGTGTCGATGTTGGCCATTGGCGGGGTTTTGCTGCAACCATTCCACCAGAAGCACATAACTGACGGCGAGAAGCACAGGACCGACGAATAAACCGAGAAGCCCATCGACAATGACGCCGCCGATGACACCCAGCAGAATGACTGGCATGGGCACGTCCAGTCCTCTGCCGAGCATCAATGGCCTCAGGATGTTGTCGCTCAGTCCGACGACAATGTTCCAGATGAGAAAGATGATGGCCGCCTGCGTGGGCTCCGTCGCGAAAACATAGATGACGACGGGAAGCACTAGCAGAAGCAAAGGGATCTGCATGATCCCCAGCAAGAGCGCAAGGAGCGTCAGAGGACCGGCCGCCTGAAGTCCGATGACGAAGAAGCCTACCCCTAAGAGCACCGCCTGAATCAGCGCCACGCCGACCACGCCGAGCCCGACGCCGCGGATCGTGGCTGCGGTCAACGTGACCAACTGCATTGCGCGCGCTGTGCTTCCAGTGACACGAACCAGCAAGCGCCGGGCAAATTCGGTCGCCCCCTTGCCATAGGCGATGAGCACGGCGGCAATTCCAAATGAAAGAACGAATGACAGTTCGCCAAGGGCCAGGCCGCCGGCGAACGACGCCAACCAAGCCAAAGGCCCGCTCAGCAAATGGCCATATTTGGTGAGGGCCGCCGGCAGGTTGCTGGCGACAAGAGCCCAGATCTCCGTCAGCTTTTTGCCGACCAGGGGCGTAGCATCGAGCCATAGCGGTGGCGGCGGCATGATTAACTCGCGGCTCTGCAAGCTCGAGATCAGCGAGTATAGCGACGTCGCGAGCGATGTCACCACGATGACCATCGGCCCCAACATCACCGCAACACCAATCAGCCCAATCAGCAGCGCCGACCAGCGCTGCCCGAGATAGGTGGCGAGGCGCACATGCAGAGGGTACAGCACTACCGCCAGGATCGCTGACCACATCAGAATGAAGGCAAACGGCAGGACGATCCGGGCGCAGGCATAAACCAGTACGGCCACCAGCCCGATCCGAAGCGTGGTGTCGAACATGGCCGACGATTCAGGCCCGGTGCCAAGGTCGGGCGCGTTCTGGTCCATTGGTTCGTCCCCTTGCACCATCCCACGCTATGTTTGCGCGCATCGACGGAATCATGCGCTTCCGTGCGCAAACAGCCCCCATCCGCCTAGAACTCGGTTGCACACGAGAGGGGACGGCTTCGCTGGATATGTCGGGACAGCAACTCAGCGCCGACCCACACGATTGACCGGACCGCCACGGTTCATCGGCGTTCCAGGCCGCACGCCAACGCCTGGAGCACCGACACCCGGCGTCACCACGGCGCGCGCAACCGGCCGCGGCCGCAACACGACACCGGACCGCACGACACAACCGACAGGATAGTTGATATACTGGCAGTAAACCACGGCACGGGCCTCTTCAGTACTTGCGGCGATGAATCCGGCGATGAGCGCCGACAACGCAATCAGAAGCTTCATTTCCGCCTCCCTATATCGACCAGATGAATTCTGGCCCTACTACGCAGAGATGCTTGATCAATCGGGACAAGACGCTGACAGTTTCGGTCAACGGACGATTCCTTTGCTCATCCCCATTTGGAGGCGGCCCACCTCCCTGAGCAGGCTATGCTCCCGGTGACCGTCCATGCGCCGAAACCTGAACGCTCTGAGAGCTTCCCGGTGATCGCGACATGGGCCCTGCGACGTTGAACACTGATCCGCACACCCCCGTCCCGCCCCAGTCCGCCGATCGCCTTATCTCGATTGCCTTGCGCGGCTGCGTTTCGAGGAATGCCGTTCTCGACCACGACCGTGTAATTGTGCCCTCTCCGACAGCCGCCTTTTTCAGGGACGGCATGAATGCTCCAGCGTCCGTCGAATTGCTGCTGCGCCAGAGCGGCGTTGCCTATCAGGGCCGATGTCGCGATCAGCGAGGAAATGGCCAGATGACGATGCATGGGTAATCTTCCTCCTGGGAACAAGCCTGTTCCACGCCGGAATGACTCCCGTTCAAGGCCAGACAGGCATTGTCCGACCCAGCACCTCGTCGGTCACTGGGCCCCGCGGACCATGACGTCGCCGGCGCATGCGATGGGGACACGAGCGCCGAGCCGTTTGTCGTACATCGTCCGGCACGGAACCCCATTGTACATTCTGATCTCCTCAGGCCTTGCATAAGGAAAGAGGGATCCCGGCGTGCCAGAGATGGGAACTCCCGTTGCAACGCTCGAGCCAGTGCTCCCGGTCGTGCCGACATCGACCCTGGGGACATGGACCTCGCCCGCGCATTGGATGGGCACACGAGCATTGAGGCGTTTGTCATACATCGTCCGGCAGGGGACCCCGTTGAACATCTGCACTTCGTGAGCAGCCGCGTAGGGGAAGGGAGACCCCGGTGTTCCCCGAACTGGGTTGGGTTGCGCCGCGGCAAGCCCGATTCCGCCGATGGTTATCAGGGCAGCACTCGCAAGAACAATCGACATTCTCATGGTGATCCTCATTGCGGCTGGCACATTATACATGGTGTTGACGCGGAGTGCACTCTTCGTCAGAGCCTCACATTATCTGTCGCAAATGCATGTTGTGCTTGACCAGAGGGGACAAAGTCTTGACCGTTTTGGTCATCCGTCCTTTTCTCTTAAGATTTTTCTGCGGAGACACACTCGCCGATAACTCAAAGATCACGAGGATGCTTCTATAAGGCGCAGGATATTATCAACGGCGATGGATCGGGAATGTCGCCGTTGCTGTCGATGGCGTGATACAGGTACCGCCAGTAAACACGGGTCCTGATATAGGTCTCATCCACATGCCGTTTGCCGGGTGGGCGGTCACTATGGATCGTGGTGTGATCGACTGCACACTTTGTTTCGCCCTCATCTCTTCCAGTTTCCGAAGGCTGAGGCTGTGCGCGAGTTTGTTCTATTCGCACAGGAGGATCGCTCGGCGACCGAAGTGGCGGTTGGCTCAACATCAAACGCCTTCGGACCGCACAAGAGGGTATGCCCAACGAAGCTGCCGAACAATTTGCGACAGTTTCCGATCGCCCTTACCATATGGTAGGAGCCAGACAAGGCAGCTTGCGAGATCAAAGGAGGTCAGGTGTGATGTCGGTACTCCTCATAACTATTCTGATGTACGGGCACCCGTCACAGGCCCGCTTCGTTCCGGCCATTCATAGTATTGAATTTAGCAGCAAGAACGCATGCCAGGCTGCGCGCGACACTTACTTGCGCGAACTTGAGCCAATTGTCACGGAGCTCAACGCGGCCATCAAAGATGCGAAGGATGTTGGCGATATCAAAAGTCCGGCGGGAATAATCATTACCGGGAACTGTTTTGATCGGTGATTGAATGAATCCGCTACCATCAACTTCGGCCGCCACCTTCGGCTTGGAAGGGTTATGGATCAGCGTCGACAATGACGACAATAACGTCTTCGACCGTCAGATCGGGACCTTCACCCCAGCCGTAGGACCGATGCAGCCCGTTTTCGCTCCCGGGTTTGGCAATGACGAAAACGAGTTCTTCGTCGCACGCGCCAAGCTGAACTTCAAGTTCGGCACTTACTGAGCCGTTCATCTCCACAATGGAAAGGCCCGGCACAGCCCGGGCCTTTCGTTCGGCCACTTGCCATAGGAAGATCCGGCCGAGGAACTCTGAAGAGAAGCAATTGATGCGGATCGTCGTCTTTGTCGCTTCTCTTGCCGCCCTCGGGACCGTTTTCCATCCAGAGGCAGCTCTGGCGCAACCAAGCGGAACCTCGGAAGCCCGCTCCGTGACCCGAACCAAGAAGCACCATACGAGACCGCCCACAGCGCGGCCACCCTAGCTGCGCCGCCCTTTGCAGGCAGGCCTTGAGCCGGCGCCCGTCCCTCTGACATTCTACTGCTCGACCAGCTCGGCGATCATCTGCATGCTATCCGATGAGAACTGGCCATCGTTGGAGCAGGCATGGCCGTTATCGGCTTCAAGGACTGGGACTGGGGTAACACGTCAGGGTTTCAGACCATCGAGGAAGGATAATTCTCCAAGAACACCCGGCACGGCGGTATGGACAAAATCGGGCACTCGTTTTCGACCTATGTCATTGCCGACCTCCTGACGGACAGGATCCGGGCCAATGCGTCAATCCCTCAGGCGCGCCCATCACGGCCGCGCTCGCCGCCTTCGGCATCATGGACCTCGCCGAGACTATGGATGGGTTCACCGGCAGGCACCGCTTCTCACGCGAGGACATCGTAGCGAACGGAGTTGGTGCGCTGTTCGCCGTCTTCCGGAATTCAATTCCCGGGATGAGAGACAAGCTGGATTGGCGGTTCATGTACACGCCGGCGAGCTATGAGCGGCCGGGCATTACGGGAGATAACGGCATTCTGCCGCCCTATGAGCGCCAGCGCTACATCATGTGGCCCTCGAAATCGACATTGAGGTAGAAGTCGATGAGGTAGAAGTCGATTTCTTGCTCCGTGAAGCCGCGCTTGAAGGCGAAGAAGCGCCGGTACAGGGACCGGTCGCTGACACGGCCGACGGCGGCCAGCAACCCGGCCCGGTCCGCCGGCCTCAGCGCGCAGATTTCGACCGTGCGGCCGTTCCGCAAGGTCTCGGTGGCCGAGTAGTCACTCACCTGCGATGCCGTCGCCTCCGTTGCCTGTGCTGGGGCCGTCCCATTCGAGCGAAGTCAGCTGCGGGCAGCTATAGACGATCTGGCCGTAGGCATTCACAACCTGCCGGTAGCCGGGATTGGCGTAATAGTACGTCCCCGCGGCGGCCGCTCCAGCGGCCGCCCCATAGGCGACGGAGCGGCGGGTGGTTCGGCGGGCCACGCCGGCATAGCTCATGGGCGTTGCCGGGCGCCCGATCCTCGCCTCCGCGCTGCTCATGAACGAGCCGGATAGCGCTGGCCCGCTGCCACTCCAGAACAGGGGTGCACCGGGGGGCAACGCTGTGAGGGCTACAAGGCCTGTTGATTTGAGCGTAGTCATTTGATGCCTCCGGGAACGACGCCCTCTGGGATCTCATCGATGTCTTTGAGGACAGTAATCGCCACACCGCTGGAGCCATCCGGCGGCTTGAAGGCAAATGCGTCCGAGGCCGGGCTCACACCGGTTTTCCAGTCCCGGAGCCGCAGCGTGTACTGCGGCGCGGCACCGACTGCCTTGCTGGGGATGACATATTTGCGCGGCAGCGGCTTGTCGCCGACCTCGACCCAGATCTGCCAATCGGTGTCGAGATTGCGGAAAGCGAGATACTCGCACTCGAGACCTTCGACGACACCGCGGCCGATGTGCTTGGCCTCCAGCACTCCCGCCATCAGCTCGTCGTAGGGCTTTGACAGCAGGAGATCGGCTCCCGGAAGTTCGAGTGACGCTTCGTTGCGAAGCCTGTCGACGGCCTCATCGAAGGAGGGGGATCCGGTTACCTGGGCGAACCGGTTGCCGCCGCGGTCATAGACCGTCACGCTGGATCCATCCGAGATGAGCTCGACATCGGCGTAACCGCCGGTGCGGCTGATGCGGAACTTGTTCGGTCGGCTCAAGGTGACGTCGCCCGAGGCACTGAACTGGATCTTCTCGACCGCCGGAGTCATCACCTCGATATCGGAATCATATTTCAGCGCCAGGTTCTCCTGACGGCTGACGTAGTTGGCGATGGTTTTCAGGATTTTCTGGGCCTCCCCGTCCTCCGCCCAAGCGGCAGGCGCAAAAGCGCCCGTGATGGCCATGGCGGCAAGAAGGCCGAGAGCCGTCCTTGTAGGTGCCGCGCCCCGTGATCGAAAGGTAACGTGCTTCATTGTCGGTGCCTCCTGGTCTGCCCCGCACTCCGCCCGGCAGTCAGCACGGAGACTGCGCAGATGCCGCGGATCATTCGCCGTCTTTGGGATCAGCGTAGACCAGCCGCGGCGGCTTGCTTGATCGGCGGGGACAATCTTTTGACAGTTTTGATCGCGACGGAGGGAAAGCCTCAGCGGTCACGGCCTTGCTATGGCCTCTTGGTAGCATTTGGATCCGGCGATGTGATCGAATGACAGTGCTGTCATCGCGCAACGGGGAGCCGGGATCAGATTCTGCTCGTTCTTGCCCTCACAAAGAAGCTCCCTCACCAGAGGTGGGAGGGAGCAGGCGTTGGAGGTTTCCTGATGAAGGTTGCCTTATGTCACTCGTGGCAACAGCCCCTTTCATCGTCCCAGAGCATGGCGAATTTGCGCCGGCCCGGCATCAGCCTTGCTTCGTGGCAGTCCACCGCCCTGAACAGGAGATCCGCCCCGTCATGATCCAGGCGCCGGAACCTGAATCCCCTTTCAGTTCCCCGGTAATGTCGGCCCGCCCTCTGGGGCATTGAACACTGATCCGAACGCGCCCGCTGGGCTCCAGCCCGCCGGTGACCTGTCCTCCTGTCTGCCGCGAGGCATTGCGGGTAACCCCGTTCTCAACCACAACCGCGTAGCGATACGTCCTGTGACACGAGCCTGTTTCGGGAATGGCGTGGACACTTCAGCGTCCATCGAACTGCTGCTGCGCCACAGCCGCGGGGGCGATCAGCGCCAATGTGACGGTAAGGATGGACATGATCAGAAGACGATGCATGGGAAGATCTCCCAAAAACTGGAGCCCGCACCCGATCTAAGGCTCCTTCCGGACATCTACCAGCCGACCTCCGGCGAACGACGCCAGCCACGCCAGGGGCCCGTTCAGCAAATGGCCGTATTGCTTCAATGCCGCAGGCAGGTTGGTGGCGACGAGGGGCCAGATCTCCGTCAGCTTCTTGCCGACCACCGGTGTGCCATCGAGCCATAGCGGTGGCGGGGGTAGCGTCACATCCTGGCTCTACACGTTCGAGATCAGCGAATAGAGGGAGATCGCAAGCGACGTCACGATGATGACTATCGGCCCCATCATCACCACGACACCGACCAGCACGATCCGGGCGCAGGCGTAAACCAGCAGAGCCACCAGCCCGATCCGAAGCGTCGTGTCGAACATGGTCGAGGGTTCAGGCTCGGTGCCAGGTTCGGTGCGCTCTGGTCCATCGACTTGTCCCCCTGCACCTCTCTGTACGGTCTAGCGTATCCAATGAGTCGTGCGCAGCCGGACGCATCGGCGCAACAGATCAGCGCCGACCCGCCCGATTGACTGGACAGCCACGGTTCACAGGTGTCCGGGACGCACGCCGACACCTAAAGCGCCGACGCCCAAGGTTGCTACGGCATTTGCCGAGAGCGGTTTGAAACTCGATCTCGGCAATCGAACCGAGAGCTACAACACCACGAATTGTTTGGTCTTCGTACAACCAGAATCAGAAAATACAGTGCACGGCGTCGAACCGGGCGCTGCTTAAACGGAGATGAATGGTGAACTATTGACTGTTGGTTTCAGACGCCAGTTCAAAACATCTCACTCATATTGCGCGCAAACGTTTCCATTCCATCGCGCGCACCTGCGTTCTTCTCGGCGGTTGTGGCGTTTCTCGATTCTGGACTGGCAAACACCATCAACCCTTGTCCTGCCCGGCCCGCAACCGGCGACGACTGGCGTGACCATACTCTCCGACTGAATTGGCGAAAGTGGCATTGCCTGCGTCGGTGAAGCGATGGCTAAGGAAAAACCCAAAACAGCGATCACTCTAATCATTGGAGCCTCCCTTCCTAAAGGTTCATTCCAAGTCGAGAACGTCGGCTAACTTTGGAATCCAGGCAATCATAGACCATCACGCAATGTTGGAGCCGATGTTCCTCCTGGTCCCGAACCCGTCGTAAAGCCTGAATTCTACGCTGAATCTTGAGGGGTGCTTGATCGATTGAGACATTGTCTTGACAGAACTGGACCGATGGCCAGCTCCCTCCGCTCTGGACCCCGAGATCATCACCCGCCGGAACGATGTCCAGCCGTTGTCCGGTCCACGCGCTGCCGCGAACCTGCTTTTCCTAGCCTCGTAAGGTCTGGAATGGGTCGATGCTGTTGAAGAACTTGGTTGTGTCGGCGCGATGAGCATGATTCCGTTCTCCTCAGGATTTGTGAGGACACGCAGCGATGATGGGGCGTCAGCGGAACGACCAGGCGCAGTTCTTCTATTCCTTTCATCTGGAAGAGCGCGTCCCCACCGGCCATCTCCTTCGCAGGATCGACGTCTTTGTCAGCCAGGCACTAGCCGGCATCCATCGTGAGATCGCAGCCTTCTACAGCCACACGGGACGGCCCTCGATCGATCCCGAGCTGATGATGCGCATGCTGATCGTCGGCTACTGCTACGGCATCCGCTCCGAGCGCAAGCTGTGCGAGGAGGTTTCGCTTCACCTGGCTTACCGCTGGTTCTGTCGGCTCGATCTGGACGATGCAGTGCCGGACCACTCCACCTTCTCGAAGAACCGGCATGGGCGCTTCCGCGACAGCGATCTGCTGCGCCTGGTGTTCGAACGCGTGGTCGCCATCTGCCTGGCCGCCGGCTGATCAAGGGCGAGGGCTTTGCCGTCGACGCAAGCGTCATCGAAGCCGACGCCAGCCGCTATCATGGCCTTGAGCCGGAGACGATCGACTGGGATGCTGTCGAGCGGCCAAGCCGGGCCGTGCGCGAGTACCTTGAGGCGCTTGACGGCGCCAGGGAACTTGAGGCCGGCCGCAAGGCTCCGAAGGTGATCTCGCCCTCCGATCCAGCCTCCGCCTGGACGGCCAAGGCCAACAAGCGGGTCCAGTTCGGCTATGGGCTGAACTATCTGATCGACAACGAGCACGCCATCATTGTCGATGTCGAGCCCACGCCGGCGCGCACCTTCGACGAGGTGCGATCCACCGCCACCATGCTCAAGCGCACTCAGGCACGATTGGGTCTCAAGCCGAAGAGGCTCGCGGCGGACACCGCCTACGGAACAGGCAAGTTCCTGAACTGGCTGGTCGGCCAGGCGATCGAGCCGCACATTCCGGTCTGGGACAAAGGCAGGCGCGGCGAGGGCACGTTTGGCCGCTCCGACTTCAGCTTCGATTCGGAACTGGACCAGTACACCTGTCCGGCAGGCAAGATCCTGAGGCAGTTCCGGCGCAACTACACGGTGGCGCGCACCGACAGCGCTTATGACGGCATCCGTAAGTACCGCACCTCGCAGAAGGACTGCCAGACGTGCGAGCTCAAGGCACAGTGCTGCCCGAACATCCTCGCCCGGAAGGTGCTGCGCAGCGTCCATGAAGAGGCACGCGATCAGGCGCGACAGTTGGCCGGAACACCGCAGTTCGCGACCTCGCGCAACGAGCGAAAGAAGGTCGAGATGCTGTTTACCCATCTCAAGACCACCCTACGGCTCGAGCGCATGCGCTTGCGCGGACTGACGGGGGCTAGGGAGGAATTCCATTTGGTCGCTATGGTCCAGAATCTCCGGCGCATGGCTCGGCTGAGTAAGTCCACAGTCCTCCGGCCTCTTGGGTTTTGGGTTTGAACTCGGAGCTGCCGGCGACGAGATGCTCCTTATGCGAACATGCGTCGCCTGTCGGGAAGATGAGGCCGACCTACCGCTGCCCGCCCATCCTTAAACTCTCCACCGCAAACTGCCGTCGCATTTTTCGTATGCTCAGACATGAGGAAGCAAGTGAATGTGCATTGGATGGACCTGATCAATATTAAAGCTGCCTCTACCCTTCAGGACGTAGTCCTAGCTTTGGGTATCAAAAAAATGGAATTCTTCTCAAGTAAAATGGAAAATAAAAGCAGCACTTGCTATCCTCCGATATAGGGCATATATAGATATTATCGGCTTACGACCGGACAATCGGGTCGTTTTGCTTTTGGCATTGCCAGGCGCACGTTCGGATTTTTTTACCATTACATTGACGAACCGAGTTAATGCCGTGCTTTTGCGCGCCTTCGCTCACGTGCATCTACAGCAAATCGCGAAAGGCTATCCCCATGATCGCGGGCACTGTGAAATTCTACAACGACATGAAGGGCTTCGGCTTCATCCAGCCTGACAATGGCGAAAAGGACGTGTTCGTCCATGCGACCGCTCTTGAGCGCGCCGGCATGCGCAACCTCGTCGAAGGCCAAAAGGTTGCTTTCGACACCGCTGAAGACCGCCGCTCCGGCAAGATCGCTGTCAACAACATCGAGACGGCGTAATCGCTGATGACCGGCGCAGGACATAGAGTTGTGCCGCTCGGTCTTGGAGCCGCTCCCTCCGTGGGGCGGCTTTTTTGTTTGTATCCGCAGTCATCTGGCAGCGGTTGGAATTCAGGAGAAAAGAATGTCTCACAAGTATAAAATTCGTCAGTTGGTCCGCATCACCCAACCGAACTTCTCGGATAAGCGTTCAACGACAAGCGGCATCTACGAGGTGACCCGCCTCATGCCGGCCGATCAGACCGGCGAGGTCTCATACCGCGTGAAGTCCTCCGGCTTCGGCGAGCGTGCCGTGCGCGAGAGCGAAATCGTGTCGCAAGCGTGAGTCAATTGACCAGCGCAGACGCCTTCTTTCGCGGATCGCAAATCTACGATCCTGTTGCACTGCTTCGCCAGGGCGATGAGACACTTTACGTCGCTCGCGTCGGCAGGAAGGCGTCACGTCAGTTTATGATCCTCACGCCAACAGGCGAGCCAGCGTGGCCACATGAGCCGCTCGGCAGTCTCTCCGACGTCGCTTGGGCCCTTCGCGCACACGGGTGGCACCTCGTTGCGCCCGAGCCGGCGGGCGAGAATACGCAGCAAGCCAAAATGCTGGCGCGGCTGCTGACGGAGCGAACCTGAGACGACCGGTGCGCAGGTGAATGCTTGGACGAGATCCCATCGCCAACACCAGCTTCGCCTCTCAACGGAAAGGAGCAGGACCATGGTTGATCAACCAGCCAATCTTGATGCGCATCGCGGCATGGCGGCCCAGAAAGCCGCCGACCTTCGACGCCTGCGGCCCGAGGTCGAAGCCGACCAAGCAGCGCTGCACGCAAGACAAGTGGAATTGGAAGATCTGCTTGCGACCGCACCCGCCACCGACTGGCCGGAGGCTGTCGAGAAGGCACGCTATCTGTTGGGTCTGCTCGCGCAGAATTTGAACGCATCTGATTTGCGTCGCCGTAGACTGATCGACCGGGTGCTGGCCGACTTCGATTATCTGCTCAACAAGCCATCCCACGACTGAGACGACCCTTCCCAGTTCCTGACTCACAACGGAGATAAGCTATGGCCAGAGGCGAGAAGCGCGGTAACCGCGAAGCAAAAAAGCCGAAGCAGGACAAGCCCAAGAACCCAATCCCGACCTCTCCCTTCGCGGACCAAGGCAAGGGCAGCACCCCGGCGAAGCCAGTCGGCGGCAAGTGGGCATCGTAGCTGGACCGCAGGGAGCGAAATCAATGGCGCTTGACCTGACACCAGCTGACATCCTTCAGGGGCAAGCCGAGGAGCGGGTGAGCTCCTTCCGGCGCGGCGGCGGCCCTTTCGTCGCCGCGGTCGAGGCCACCCGCATGCCGATGGTGGTCACCGATCCCACGGTCGATGGCAATCCCATCGTTTACGTCAATCAGTCGTTCATTGACCTGTTCGGGCACTCCCGCGAGGAGGTCCTAGGTCAGAACTACTTCTTTCTGACCGGCTCTAACACGGATCCGGACGTGGAGCGGCACATCCGAGCTGCCGTGAGGGCGGATGAGCCTCTCAATCTTGAGGTTCAGCTTCGGGCCAAAAGCGGCCGGCTAGTTTGGGTAGCACAGTTTGTCAGCCCTGTTCATGACGATCAGGGCCGCGTGATCCAGCACTTCGCGTCTTTCTGGGACATCACCCGCCGCATCAGGGCCGAGCGGCGCACCCAGCGCCTGAACGAGGTTTTGGAAAGCCGCGTCAAGGAACGCACCCAGGAGCTTCAGAGCGAATTGGATCGCAGACATGCTCTGGAGGGTGTCCTGACGGAGAGCATTCGGGAAAAGGATAATCTCCTCGGTCAGAGGAGCGTGTTGCTGCACGAGGTCAATCACCGGGCCAAGAACAGCATCGCCATGGCGATCTCGATGCTGCGGCTCCAGATTGCACGCCAGGACAATCCCGGCGTCTCTGAAGCATTGGAGAACGCCATCCAGCGGCTCGAACACCTCGCCCGCATTCACGAGCTTCTCTATCGGCAGGACAGCAACGACGTGCAGTCGGTCGACATGGCAGGCTACCTGACGGAGCTATGCCGGAATTTCGGCCATCTTCAGAGCCCGGAGGACTATCGAATTGAACTCATGAGCGATGCTGATGACATCACGTTGGATGTTGATCGTGCCATCAACGTGGCGCTGATCGCGGGTGAGGCAATCACCAACGCTCTCAAGCATGCCTTTCCCGACAGACGGCGGGGCGCAGTTCGCATTGGATTGCACTATGAAGGGGACGGCGCGCTTCTCTCCATTGAGGACAACGGCGTGGGCCTTCCTGCCACTTGGCGCGTGGGGTCCATGGGCATGCGCCTGATCGAGGGCATGGCTCGTAGTCTGAATGGCGCCCTAACCATCGAGAGCGAACGGAGGACAAGGATTACCGTTCAGTTTCCGCTCTAAACATTCCCTTCGGCACGATTGTGAGCCGAGCGCCCTCTTCAGATAAGCGGCCAAACGAGAAGAATAAGCGGCACGCCAAGCAAGACAATGATAAAGGAGAGCGGGAATCCCAACTTCCAGTAGTCGCCGAACCGGTATCCTCCCGGCCCCATCACGAGCGTGTTGCATTGGTGTCCTATGGGCGTGAGGAAGTCGCAAGCTGCACCGACCGCAACCGCCATCAGGAAAGCATCGGGTTGGTAGCCAAGCCGACCGGCGAAGGTTGCTGCAATGGGAGCCATCACCAGCACGGTCGCCGCGTTGTTCAGGAACGGCGTCACAGCCATGGCTGCCACCATGATCAGCGCAAGCGCGCCATAGGATGGGAGGGCGCCGGCAATCTGCGACAGCCATCCGGCCAGAAGATCGGCACCTCCGGTCGTACGGATCGATTCACTGACCGGGATAAGAGCTCCCAACATCACCAGGATCGGCCAGTCGACAGCCTCGTAAGCCTCGCGCAGCGAGAGCGCCCGAAGCAGGACCATTAGGACGGCGGCCGTGAAGAAGGCGGTAGCGACGGGCAGTACTCCGATGGCCGTGAGCCCCATGGCACCACCCAGGATGACCACGGGAACAAGCCCCTGCCGCACATTGCCCAGACGGATTTCCCGCTCAGCCAGCGGCAGACAGCCGAGTTCCTTCAGCTTGTCCGGAAGCCGGGTGAGATCGCCCTTCAGCACCAGAACATCGCCGGTCTGCAAGGTGATGTCCCTTAGTCGCTCGGTGAACCGCATACCGCTGCGGCTGACTGCCAGAAGATTGATGTTGAAACGCTCGTGCAACGCCATGCGTCTGGCACTCTGCCCGATCAGCATCGAGATCGGCCCAACGATGGCCTCGATGCCTCCCGTCTCCTCGTCCGAAGCCTGGCCTTCGGTCGGACGCCTCTCGCTTTCGAGTTCCAGATGGGCGCGGGCGACACCCCGTTCGAGCGCCTCAGGGTCACCTTCCAGGAGGACAATATCGCCCTCGCAAAGAACGACATCCGGCAGAGGCATCATTTGATCGGCCTGATTCCGGACAATGCCCGTCACCAGAACTTCGTTGTCACACAGTTTGGCCAGATCGCCGACGGTGCGCCCGATGATCGGCGAGTTCGCGGTCACCCGTGCTTCTGTCATATAGTCTGTAAGATCGATGGCCTCATCCAGGCTTGCAGCCGCTTTGCGGTCGCCTGGCAAAAGCCGATAGCCAAAGGCCAGGAACGCCACGCCGGCCACAGCAAGGCCGAGGCCGACCGGGGTGAAGTCGAACATGCTGAAGGGCTGTCCCGTCAGTTCCTCGCGCACGCGGGAGACGATGATGTTGGGCGAGGTACCGACGAGGGTGATTAGCCCTCCAAGCAGCGAGCCGAAGGCCATCGGCATGAGAAAGTATGAAGGTGAGGCATTGGAGCGGCGCGCCAACTGGAACGCGACCGGGATCATCATCGCCAGCGCGCCGATGTTCTTAACGAAAGCGGACAGGATCGTGACGACCGCTACGAGCACCACGATCTGGCCCTGCACAGAGGCGATATAAGGCGAGACCCGATGGAGGGCCGCCTCCAGCACGCCGGAGCGCTCGACCGCCGCACTGACGATCAATGCGCTCGCGACGATGATGACGATGTCGTCCCCGAATCCGGAGAAGGCTGCCTTGTGCGGTACAATACCGGTAAACACGGCAGCAAGGAGGGCCAGAACGGCGACGAGATCGTAACGCAACCGTCCCCAGACGAACAGAGCCATCATTCCGGCCAGGATGGCAAAGGCGAGCGTCTGGTCCTGCATTATCTGTCCGCCCTAGATAGTGAGGTAGAGAGATAAATTATAACATCCTAATCGGATTGATCATGATGTCCTATTGAGCTCATTAAGGGTCCGATTCTTGTCGAAGCCTTCGCCGGCCATAGAGCCCCGTTCTCGCCTCACCTGTTTTAGATGTCTCAATCCTAGAATTTCAGAAATTCAAAAGCGGAGAACAGGGTATGCCCAAGCTCAGTAATTTGAGGCCCCGTTCAACCTGGGTGCTCCCTGCCGCCGCGATGTTCTTCTTTGCGCTCGCCTCCGCTTATGGCTTCAGCGGCGAGGCCATCGGCACACCTGTTGGTGTCCTCATTGCCACAGCATTGATCCCTCTCTTGATCGGCACTGTATTTGCGGCAGTCCACCATGCGGAGGTGATCGCGCGTCGCACTGGGGAGCCCTACGGCACCCTCGTTCTCACTGTTGCCGTGACGGTGATTGAGGTTGCACTCATCACCTCCATCATGCTGGGTGGCAAGAGCAGTCCGGCGCTTGCTCGCGACACGGTGTTTTCGGTGATCATGATCGTCGGCAACGGACTCGTCGGCCTGTGCATCGTGCTCGGCGGAATGCGATATCGCGAGCAGGGCTTTCGCGTGACCGGCGCAAGTGCATACCTCGTCGTTCTCATCGTGCTGGCGACCCTCACCCTCATTCTGCCGAACTACACCCTAGCTCGTCTTGGGCCGTTCTATTCGACAAGCCAACTCGTCTTTGTGACCCTGACCACCCTCGCGCTCTACAGCGGGTTCCTTTACATTCAGACAGTACGCGACAGAGATTACTTCCTTGTGCTTGACACGGAGGGGCATGATGTAAGCTCAGACATGCCGCAGAGCCGTACCGTAATAGTGAGCGTGGCTCTGCTCTTCCTGTCGCTCGGCGCGGTTATTCTGCTCTCGAAGATGTTTGCCACTGTCGTAGAGGCCGGCACTAGGCTCGTCGGTGCTCCTGAGGCCGTGGTGGGAGTCGTCGTGGCCTTGCTCGTCCTGCTGCCTGAGAGCGTGGCGGCGGTCCGGGCCGCGAGAGGAAATCAATTGCAGAAGAGCCTCAATCTGGCTTTGGGGTCGTCGCTCGCCACTATCAGCTTGACTATTCCGGCAGTCGCGGCCCTCAACCTCTGGCTCCAGAGAGACCTCGTGCTGGGCCTAGACGGCGAGGACACAGTCCTGTTCATGCTTACTGCTGTCGTGAGCCTTCTTACCTTTGGCACCGGGCGGATAAATATTCTTTACGGCTTCGTTCACCTCGTGATTTTTGCAACGTTCCTGTTCCTTGTATTTGTCCCTTAGATGCGAGGGCGCTGTTCAAATCACTGCTCGTCCGGCTTCTTATCTGACAACGGGATCTCGCTGTCTCCATAGCCGCGCCGCCCGTTAAGCTTCACCTTCGATGCTGGTGCGGGGTGCCCTTTCAGACGCCCCATCGTTTTCCAGATCACGTTGAGAACGTCTTGAGTGGCTCCAAGGAAACCTTTGCTCATACCAAGCTCACTTTTCTATGAATCTGCCATGCTGCGGCAGCGAGATCTATCCAGCTCAACCATCCGCCCCAGGACCAAGCGCTTCTGAAAACATGATCGTCAAGACATGTTCATTGGCTCTGTTCATGATCTCAACGTGCCAGCTTCGTCGATCCTCGCCCTTCTGGCCGCCTTCGGCAATCATGACGCGTGCCGTGGCGAGTGCGGCCTCTCGCGCAGCTTGAAGGTCAGGATACGAGTCTCCTTCGGGATCTTCGACAAGATGGCCTTCAGTCCGGATGTTGAAATAATAGAGAGTTGTTTCCGTCTTGTGCTTGGGCGCAAAAGGCACCTCTTGGGAAGGATGACCTGATCGGGGCGCACCACCCTCGTCATCCCACCTTCTGAGATCCTGACCCTCGCTTGGCTTCTTCGGATTGTTGCTCATGTTGGAAGGATAGGACAGCGACCAGACTTTTTGATGGCTATCACGGATGCTAAGCGCTCACTCAAAGTGGCTTGCCGATCAGCACCCTGTGCAGATACCCCTCATGAGAGTCTTCATCTTGCGATCCCAGATACCCTCTTGCGCCTCGGCCTTTGTGCGAGCCGCTCTTCCCATCGATGCCGATTCCTCGGCTGAATAAACCTTTTCCGTGGAAGCTTTCGGCTTTTCTGCTTCAGACGCAACTTGGTCTTTCGCATAGACAGGATGAGGCAGAGCCAACAGGGTAAGCATGGCTGCAACGGATATGACCCGCATAGGAAATCTCCTCAAGGAGCGCACCTGCTGGCCCCATACTAAGATATGGGGACTAAAGCTTGGATCCGTAGCCCTGAATGATAAGGGATCACATCGGCCTTGAGGTTGATCTCATAATCGGGGCCAGCAGCAATGCGATCCAGCACCGCTTGCGTCAGAAGGCGGCGTTCCCGTTCGGAGAGCCGATGGAAGCCGCTCTCCCGGAGCTGTTGAGCCAGTTGTCGGATCTGATCGGGTTCAGCCGTGTTGCCCCGCTTCGATGTGAGATCTTGCTTTTCATCCGCTCCCTCGATCCGCTTTCCGCTCAACCGCATCGTCCCCTCGCGCCGAGATCCTCCTGGAGCTGGGATTCCCCAACGACCCGATCATAGGTGTGATCATCGCTCCGGATCTGATACTGAGGCTCCCGGTCTCCGGCAGGGAGAAGGAAGACGATCTCGTAACGGCCGCTCCAGACATCATAGGGAGGAGAGACCTCGGCATAGCTGACGTGCTGGCCGACGGCATAGCGATGCGTTCTCATGACAAAATCCTTTCGGGTTCTCGGGCAACGTCGCCGATCCTGCTCATCTGTCACCAAGACCAGCCGCGCACGACGATGAAGTACATGACTATCGACGCCGCGATCACAACGATGACGAGTGTCAGGTTTAGTGGGTCATTGATCCAGGGCGGGCGAGATTTATCGAACATCTTGTCCTCCTTTATCGCAGGGTTTTGGAATGCCTAACCGTTCTCTCTCGCGTGCCCACCTCATAGAGGAGGAGGCATCCGGCGATGAGCAGAAGCGAGACGACCGCTTGGCCTAACATTTTGCTGCTCCTTAGCTAGTTTGCGCTGAAGATAATAATAAATAATCCTAATAATTGGATTATTTATTATTTCTCAGTATACGCCTTAACGTACATTATAGATATATAAATCGCATTTACTTGATATTTATTTTATTTAGCACCTGTAATTGCGGCTTTGGCTCCCATATTAATCTAATGCTGAACTTTAGGCTTACTTTTCGATTGGCCAAGGTTCGTATGTGAGAGGTGGAGGTTCCCCTTGTGTCTGAACAGCCGCTGCATGTTCGATCTTCAGCACTATCAAACGTCGGGCGGTCCCGGACTGACGCTTCACGCCTTGCCGCTGATGCAAGCCAGGTGGGACCGATTGACGGCGATAGAGGTGATGGGGATCCGAACCCCATCAGAGCTCATCGTAAAAGTCGAAGAGAGCTACAGCCTCTCCCACGAGCAGGCGACCAGAGATGTTGAGTTCTGGGCCTTGGATAAGCAGCTTTGAGCCGGTCGCTGTACGATGAGACCAGCCCCAATTCATGGAGGCTATGATGTTTGGCTTTAGAGGCGGCGAAAGCAACGAAACGGTGGCTCGCAAAACAGGCTATCGCGACGATGCGAAACGTCAGTGGAGTTGCCTGACGACCTTGGATCTATCGCAGTTCAAAAACGAAGAACAATTGATCGCTCTTGTGAAGGTTCGCTATAGCTTGCCTTACGAGATCGCCAAAGCTGATGTCGAAAGCTGGATGGCAGGCAAGCAGTTTTAAGGTTGCTGCAGGATTAAAAGAGACAGCAGCCCCTCAGCGGAGATCCACCCTATGACAATGGAATTTTACGTCGTTCGACATCATGGCGCTTGGCGCATTCGGGTGAACGGCAAACACCACGGAGAATACGGATCGCGCGTTTTCGCCATCAATGCGGCCGTGATGGAAGCTCGGACGGCCGGGCTGGGAGCCAAAGTGTTCAGCACTGGCATCGTGAGTCAATTCAGCCATGAATGGCAGTCGCAGCGGACGTTGAAAGAACCGACGCATGAGTGAGCGGATCAGCCGTTTGTGCGATGAGCTTCGCATCAAACTCCACGGCTTGGATCGTCGGCTTGAAGCATTGAAATCGAATGGCGTGGCAACCTTCGATCACTCACAAGATGTTCTGGAGGGCCAACTCGACCGTGTCGAGCAACGCATCTACGACCATCGTGTTGCTGTCGAGGCGGCGAATGCCAGAGCAAAGGCGTGGGTGGCGGAAAAGAAATCCGGGTTGCACGCTACTCACGTTCTACGGAATGAGAAGGATAAGATTTACCTGCTGGAGTCTGAGGCCGACGAGGCCGAGACTTATGCGTCCGCCGCCTTCGAGTTGGCGGCTGCAGCCGCAGATGAAGCCATACTGGCAGTCCTGCATGCCGTTCTTGCGCGCAACAAAGCAGATCAGGCTGCCTTCCCAGAAATGAGTCCGCCGGGCTGAAAATCGATCTTCTTCCCTGGCATCGCCTCAGTCCTCTTAAGTAATAGAACGGGATTTCGCATGCATGACAAAGAGACAAAACTCGATCATCGAGCCATGTATTTTCTCGGGGTGCTCGCGGAACTAGCTACTGAACTAGTGATGAGAGAAGGCATGTTTCCGCGTGGTTGTAGAGAGGCCCAGACTCTAGCGCTCTCAAGAGCTGGATATTTGGTGGGCATTCCTTACTTCTTCGCCGATGGGCGTGAAGAAATACGGTACGAGATCACCGCCGAGGGACAGGCCACCTGAAAAACATATCGGTTCATCTAACAGAGTGGGATTCTTACGATGTTTATCGTCGAGTTCTTTCGGATTAGGGATACGGACGATGCCCACGCCATTCTGGACCGGGTTGAACACGACACAACGAATCTGGAAGATGCAAAGGTAAGAGCACAATCTCTCTTCGAGACGTTAAACCTGCCGCAAAAACCGGATGGCTTGCGAATATTGGACCAAAGTGGCGATGAAGTGTGTTCCTGGCGCCCAGAGTGCCATAGCGGCTGAATGGTGATAAGGCTACGACCTTGAAGATACCCATTCAGCATACGGCTGCCATCAATTGCGCGGTAATTCTCTGGACTTGTCGGCAGGAGCGGCGCGAATACGCGCCATTCCAAGTCGGTTAGGTCATATTGGTTTATGCCGATTCTGAATTAGAACGAGATACAACATGGAAGCCATTGGCTCTCGACCCATGTTGATTGTGTCCTAGTAGGCTCGGGCGCGTTAGTCCCAATGAAAACTTGTTAGCTTTCCGAACAGAGTGTTACCGTTAACACTAGGCCTCTGCTGCTGCGTTCTATTCGAGATTCCGGAAGCTTGTTCTAGCTGGATGGGGCGTTCCATGATCACAAGGCGAGGCTTCCTAGGCTCTAGTGCGCTCGTCACGCTCACTGTCGCAACGATGGTACCCGCCCCGGTTGGCGCGCAGACAAGCACTGATCGTCCCGGATTATTCGGCGCCAAAGACATTGCCGAGGCAGGGTTCATCTATGGCCTGCCTATCGTGATGAACTATGCGGTCATGTACGAGTACGCGGCCGATCGCAATTCCGGGCAGTTCAAGGCGCCGTTCAATCAGATCAAGAACGAACCCAACGTCTTCACCTACAAAGATACGGCAATCGTCACGCCAAACAGCGACACGCCCTATTCCTTCGTGTGGCTGGACTTGCGGACGGAGCCGGTGGTGCTCTCGGTGCCGGCGGTCGACCCGAAGCGCTACTACTCGGTCATGCTCTGCGACGGCAATACCTACAATTACGGCTATATCGGCACCCGGGCCACAGGGAGCGAGGCCGGCGACTACATGGTGGTCGGGCCCGATTGGAAGGGCGCCCCCCGGCCGGCATCAAGCAGGTGTTTCGTTCGAGCACGCAGTTTTCCCTCGCAGGCTATCGCACCCAGCTTTTCGGCCCGGATGATCTCGACAACGTCAAGAAGGTGCAGGCCGGCTACACGGTACAGATGCTCTCGGCCTATCTGAAGCGGACGACGCCGCCGGCCGCGCCAACCATCGACTTCCCCAAGATCGACAAGGAACTCGTGAAGACCAACTTCTTCGACTATCTCGACTTCGCGCTGCAATTCGCGCCGGCGCAAGCGAATGAGAAGGAGATACGCACCAAGCTGGCACGCATCGGCGTTGGGCCAAGCCGGACTTTCAACTTCAAAGACCTCGCTCTCGAGCATAAGTTGGAGATCGGTCTTGGCCTGAAGGAGGGCCAGCGGAAGGTCGACGAGGCCGTCGCCAATGTCGGAAAGACGATCAATGGCTGGCGGGTCAGCGGCCTTCCTGGCGACAGCGCCCACTACAATGGCGACTGGATGAAGCGGGCCGTCGCCGCTCAAGCCAGCATTTATGGCAACGATCCGGAGGAAGCCACCTATCCGTTCACGCGCGTTGACAGCGACGGCCAGACGCTCGACGGCAGCAAGCACAATTACACACTGACCTTCCCGGCGGGACAACTGCCACCGGTGAATTCGTTCTGGTCGCTGACGATGTATGACGGCAAGAGCCAGCTCCTGATCGAAAACCCGATCAAACGCTACCTCATCAACTCGCCGATGCTGCCGGGCATGAAGAAGAACGCGGATGGATCGCTGACGCTCTACATCCAGAACAAGTCGCCGGGCGCAGACAAAGAGGCGAATTGGCTGCCTGCGCCTAACGACACAATCTATCTCGTGATGCGATTGTACTGGTCGAAGACCGAGGCGCCTTCTATCCTGCCGCCCGGCCAAGGGACGTGGCAGCCGCCCGGACTGAAACGCGTCTCATAGCCGACAGAGGATACAGTGCCGTCGGGCAGACTTCCGGTGACGCTCCGGATCAATCTCCATCGAGCATGCGCCTGACCTTGGAGGCGAGCTCGGCATAGGTGAAGGGCTTGCCGATCAGGTGCATCCCAGGGTCCAGACGGCATTGTGGACGATGGCATTGGCCGTGTACCCGGTCGTGAACAGCAGCTCGATCTCTGGGTGCTGCTCCACGACCGACAGGACCTCTCGTCCATCGGCGGCCTGAAGACAACAGGTTGCTCATTCTCATACGGAAAAAGACGGCCGCTTGTGGTGGCCCTTCTAGGATGTCCCGGGACGGTCGTCTTCACCCATTCTTATAGCACCTCTTTATTGAGGCCCTGCTACAAACGCCTTTGTGTGCCAAGCGTCGGTGGTTTCCTGTCCCCGCAACCAAACACAAATAGCCCTCGTGCAAATATGCGCGGGGGCTTCGTCGTGTCTGAAGCCTGCAACACGCGCCGTGCGAAGCGGCTTCGCCTCTTCAGCGCCTGTTGAGCAAAGCGTGAGGATCCGCGCCTGGTCGCCGTGCAGATCCGCATCGAGACCGCCCTCCTCCTTTGGCGTCAGAACGATCGTCTCGATCAGCGAGCGGATCAGTTCCATTGCATCATCCTTGTGTTCAGTGTCTTCGAGCAAGTTCTCCAGTTCTTCGACTTTGCGGCGGTAAACCGCTGCCCGATTTGGATGCACCGAAATGTTGGGTATCGTCGA
>NZ_JBFRFB010000021.1:0-34567 GCF_052114605.1 Microvirga sp. 2YAF29 | reverse complement strand
GTGGGGATCTCGGGCGCGATCCAGCATCTGGCCGGGATGAAGGATTCCAAGGTGATCGTGGCGATCAACAAGGACGAGGAGGCCCCGATCTTCCAGGTCGCCGATTACGGCCTCGTCGGCGATCTCTTCACAATCCTCCCTCAGCTCAAAGATGAGTTGACCAAATAGGCCCAATGAGGTCAGGAATAAGGGAATGAACATAATCCGGGCGGGATGGCCTGCCCGGATGCTTCGAGCATGGATGTAGGCGGCAAACACAGATGGGCATTGAGATCAAAACCGTTGGCGTGATCGGCGCGGGACAAATGGGCAGCGGAATTGCTCATGTGTGCTCGCTCGGAGGCCTCAACGTCAGGCTTCACGATCTCTCGGAGGATCGCATCAACGCGGGCCTCGCCACCATCAACGGCAACATGGCCCGCCAGCTCTCGAAGGGCGCCATCTCCGATGCAGACCGCCAGGGCGCTCTCGACCGCATCAAGCCGGCGCGCACCTACGATGACCTGTCCACGTGCGATCTCGTGATCGAGGCCGCGACCGAGAACGAGGAGGTGAAGCGCAAGATCTTCACCAATCTCTGCCCCTCGCTGCGCTCCGACGCGATGGTTGCCACCAATACCTCGTCGATCTCCATCACGCGGCTTGCCGCCGCGACCGACCGCCCGGAAAAGTTCATCGGCATTCACTTCATGAACCCGGTGCCGCTGATGCAGCTCGTCGAGCTGATCCGCGGCATAGCGACAGACGATCCCACTTACGAATCCGCCAAGGAATTCATCGCCAAGCTCGGCAAGACCTCCACGGTCTCGGAGGATTTCCCGGCCTTCATCGTCAACCGCATCCTGCTGCCTATGATCAACGAGGCGATCTATACGCTCTACGAGGGCGTGGGCTCGGTCGAGGCCATCGATACGGCCATGCGGCTCGGTGCGAATCATCCCATGGGCCCGCTTCAGCTCGCGGATTTCATCGGCCTCGATACCTGCCTATCCATCATGCAGGTACTCTATGAGGGACTGGCCGATTCCAAGTACCGCCCCTGCCCGCTGCTGGTGAAATATGTTGAGGCCGGCTGGCTTGGCCGCAAGACCAAGCGCGGCTTCTACGATTATCGCGGCGAACACCCGGTTCCGACCCGCTAGCGCGGCCCGCCGGGTCAGCCCACACGAGGCACCATTCCAGTCTGCCGTTAAGTCAATCAACTTGGCTGCAAATTACCGGTGGGTGCGTCACAAACACCGCGCCCGCCAACTTCACAACAGCGTCACAATGCCTATAGTCTAATCGGACGGGGCTAACTCTTCTCCTACGAGGAGGTGAAGTGACGATACACGTCCAACCTGTTGTAAGACCTGAGGCCTGTCCGGCCCTTGTCCTCAATGCCGATTACAGGCCTTTGAGTTACTATCCCTTGTCCATCTGGTGTTGGCAGGATGCGATCAAGGCGGTTTTCCTCGACCGGGTCAACATCGTCTCCGAATACGACAAGGTCGTGCGAAGTCCGAGCTTCGAAGTCCGCCTACCCTCGGTGATTTCCCTCAAGACTTACGTCCAGCCGTCTCGGCACCCAGCCTTCACCCGCTTCAACGTCTTCCTGCGCGACCGTTTCAGCTGCCAATATTGCGGCACCCGCGAGGACTTGACCTTCGACCACGTCGTTCCCCGCTCCAAGGGCGGCCAGACCACCTGGGAAAACGTCGTCGCCGCCTGCGCTCCCTGCAATCTGAGAAAGGGCGACAAGATGCCCCGCGAGGTGGAGATGTTCCCCCGCCAGCATCCCTTCGCTCCCACGGTCCACGATTTGCATTCCAACGGCCGGCTCTTCCCGCCCAATTACCTGCACGAGAGCTGGATGGATTATCTCTACTGGGACAGCGAGCTGGAGCCGTAAGGCTTCTCGGCATCCATTGTGCGCATGCCATAGAGGCATGTCATGACACGCAATCCGCTCGCACGTGCGGCGATATTGCTAGCCTCCGTTATGGACGCCTAAGTTCGAAATGCGAGCGATCCGTGTCCTTGAAGCCTTGAAAATAACCGCCCCAGAGGATTGGCACTCCGAGCTCCCTGGCGGCCTGCTTCATTGCGGCTGCAATCCGGTTCTGACCTGATAGATCAAAGACAACATGGCCCTGCGCGTCGAGCGGCCACAAGTCGACTGCGAGGCCGAGCATGTGCGGGCCGCCCTTGGTTCTCGACCATCCCCAGGTAATTGCCTTGCGTTGCAGGCTGCCATCGCGCAAACCCGAGCCGATCACGAAGACCAGACCTGGATTATCGGTCTGTGCCTTTCGCACCACTCGGGAAAGCAACGGGTGGAGGGTTCGGAGATTGGCCTCATGGTTTCCCATTGGGTCCGGGTTCCAGGTCCGGAACATCGCAAGTTGATCGCGCCCGTAGTCGTCCCGCTCAGGGATCTTGGCATAGATGCCGTTAGGTCCGTAAATCGATTGATAAGAATGGCCTGTGGCCGCTCTCTGGCCAGCATAACCGTTATGCTGGGCGACTGCATTTACGCCCACGCAAAGCAGCGCGGCGATAAACACCCCGAGACGGAATAAATGTCGAAGCCGCGTCACGGCCCAGGCGAAGAGCCGGATAGGACTATCGTCTGCTCCCCGCGAACCGTTCACACGGCCGCGCTTCATCGTCACCTTCCAAAGCCTTTGCCAAAGCCTTTGCCTGACGCAGTCATGGCCGCGAAAGCTGCCAACGCCAGCGAGATCAGCACATTCCAGCCTGCCAGGGACAGGCCCAGGAAGCGCCATGCGGCTTCCGTGCAGCTGACGACACGCGTGGTCTGAAGCTGGTTCAGGAAATCGCCCACATTTCCGGCGCCAGCTCCTGTCCCGCCGCCGCAATCGCTGGGTCCGGCGAAGAAGCCCCATTCCACACCCGAATGATAGGCGCCCAGGCCCGCGCTGACGATGAAGACCAGTGTTAGAAGCCACAGCCCCATCCTGCCCCAGCGTGGCGGCAGGAGGGCTGCGACGATCCCGAGCGGAATGGCGATGTAATAGGGATTACGCTGGATCAGGCAGAGCTTGCAGGGCACGTAGCCGAACACATGCTCGAAGACGAGCGCGCCGCCGACTGTCGCCGCAGCAGCAAGCGCGACAGCCAGGGCAGCTTGGCGGAGGGAGAGGCTGAGGCGCATCCCATGCTCCTCTTAGAACATAAACTTGAAGGCTACGAAGCCGCCGACGATGGCGATGATAGCCCCAGCCGCCACCAGATTGAAATTGTTGTCGATGATCGACTTGATGCGCGGCCCGAACTTGCTCATCAGCAGCGCCACGAGAAAGAAGCGTGCGCCACGGGTTATGGCAGAGAGCAGGATGAACCAACCCAGGTGATAACCCGCGAAGCCCGAGGTGATGGTCACGAGCTTGTAGGGAATGGGGGTCAGGCCCTTGAGCAGGATGACCCAGTGTCCGTATTCCGCATAGGCATGCCGGAAGGTATCCGCGCCCTCCGTGAGGCCGTAGAGTTGGAACAGCCAGGCCCCGATGGAATCATAGAGCGCCAGGCCGATCACGTAGCCAAAGATGCCCCCTATGACCGACGCGATGGTGCAGATCAGGGCATAGGACCAAGCCTTGTCCGGCCGCGCCAGCATCATGGGCACGAGCATCACATCCGGAGGAACCGGGAAGAACGAGCTTTCCGCGAAAGAGACCAGCGCCAGCGCATAAGGAGCGGAAGGACGGCCCGCAAGGGAAAGGGTCCAGTCGTAAAGGCGTCTCAGCATGGGATCTCGGAAAGATTGCAATCGGAACAAAGCCGTTGAGGCCCGCTTCTTTGAGCACAAGCCGCACGAAATTGCGAGAGGAAGCGTAATAGTCTGGCTTCACATGTCTCTGATTGACCGTGCCGGATTCCTCATGTTACTCCGCAGGTCCTTGCCCCTGTGGCGGAATTGGTAGACGCGCTCGACTCAAAATCGAGTTCCGCAAGGAGTGCTGGTTCGATCCCGGCCAGGGGCACCAATGCTTTTATTTGGCATTGATTTTCCTTATCTTTTTGTCTGTTTTTGTCCCACCTTCCGAAACCGGGGGTGAAAGTGGGACACTTTTGTTCCGGTCCTGTCCCGGAACAAGCTTCGACATGGCATCCATCGCAAGCCGCTTTTGATCGGCATTGCGCGTGTAGAGTTCGGCCATTTTGATCGAGGACCAGCCGAAAATCGCCATGAGTTGATGGTTCGTTGCACCGTTGTTCGCTGCGATGGTTGCACCCGCCTTGCGCAGCCCATGAGCCGAGCATTGAGGCAGGCCAGCATCGTCACACCACTTGCGGAAGCGGTTGCCGAATCCGTTCGATGTGAAGGGCTTGCCAAATTCGGTCACGAGGAAGGTCATGTTGCCGAGCGGCCCGGCGTCCAAAACCTCTTGGAGCTCCGGCAGCACGGGCAAGGTCAGAGCCGCGCCGGTTTTCTCCTGACGCAGCGTCAGCAACCCGTCACGGACATGCTGACGGCCCATGCGTACCACATCGCCGCGCCGCTGGCCGGTGAAGAGCAGCAAGGCCAAGGCAAGCCGTGCCTTGGTCCCGAGCGGGTGCTTTTCCTCGAACTTGCGGACCTCTTCGACTGTCCAAGCGTGAAGCCCTTCCGTCTTGCTGGAGAGCTTCGCCACACCCATCGTCGGATCGTATTCCACGATCTCGAACTCCAGAGCATACTTAAAGAGGTGGCGCATGGCCTTGACGAAGTCGTTCGCTGCCTCCGGCGTTTTGGCTCGCCGGTCGCGTCCCTTGAGAATCACCGTGCGGGTAATATCCTTGATGATCTCGTTGCCAGCGCTCTCGCATACGCCTTCGAGGATTCGCCGCCTTACTCGTTGAGTGCGAGGGGCGAGTTGCTTGTAAGCAGCGGACTGGAAATATTCGATGCACAGCCAGCGTAGCGTGCCCCTAGAAGCCCGGACATACGCCTTCCGCCCCTGCTTAGCGGGCTCGCCGGCAAGAGCCGCCTGATAGGCTGCCAGAAACTCAACCGAATTGAAGTGTTTCGGCAGGCGGATTTTCTTCTGCCCAGGGCGCCGGAAATACCAGCGAACATTGCCGTGGCGGTCGAGATCCGAGACGACGTATTTGAATTTGCGCATGACCATGTGGGGAGTCATATCACGATCTCCCGACGTGCCGCACAGCGCGGCGCTTCGCCTGGCAGCGCCTTGAAACAGGCTCGCACCTCATCTACGTCCCACACTTTACGGCTATCGATGACCTTCGCAGGCGGCATGCGCCCGTCCTGAACCATTTCATCGAACTTAGTGGGAGAGACACACACACACGCCGCCGCAGCCTCTCGGGTGATCCCGAAAGGTGCGAGGTTCGGCGGGAGTGCGTCTTGACGTGGCATGGTCACTCCTGACTGTTCTCGAACTGACGTTTCAGGCGGTCGATGTCGGATTTCCTCGCGGTGAGTGGCGAGGTGAGCCCATTGATCTTGCGGGCTTGGATTATCCCTTTGGCGTTCCAGCGTCGTACGGTGCGCTCCGAAACTCCAAGGGCCTTGGCGATGACTCTGGCAGATCGAACAAGGCGATCGTTGTCCATCAATCGTCCTCGCCTACCTGACCTTGCTGAACTTTCTTCAATGGACCTTCATCGTAGGCTCTCCATTTTACGCTGCTGGCAAGTTTCCTAAAAACCTCGCCGTCGATGACACCGCGGGTGTAAATCAGCCTGGAGAGCTTCGGGAGAACATCCGCATCAGATCCGGCAGAGCGGTAAACAATCGGTTCCGCAGCGGACTTTGTGACGATAATCACTCGCTGAGTATCCCGCTGAACCTCGATATGGATCAAGTCGTCAGCCGTTTTTGGATCGACCAAGTAGCGGAAGAGTTCGGCTTCAATCGGGGCCGGGACACCTGCGGCAGGAAGCTCCGTTATATAAAGGGCCCTCCCCTCCGGCGTCAGATCGCGCGTCCACTCCACAGCCGCACGCGCCTCACTTGGCTGCGAGGTGCCTGCAAGCGCCAAGAGAAGTCGAGAAATGTAATTCGGGTGAGCCGCCCAAACATTGCGCCCTTGGCTCTTTGGTAGCCAATTGCTCGGGCTAATTTGTTCTCCGGCAGGGCTATAAGCGGGCTCCTGCTGAAGGTCCCGATAGTATGGCTGCACTTCGGACCACGATAGCCCAGCGAATTCTGCAACTTGCTTTGCAGCCGAAAGAAGGGAATCGGCTTGTTTCATTTGCGTTCTCCAATTTGAATCCCAATATACATTTAGAATTTGGATTTGCAAATGCAAATTTATATGACGACTGCTTTTAGGCAGACTCGGCTGCCTAAAAGCAGTTGGTAGCGCTTCGATGGTTGCGGTGGGGTTTGTTTTCCAGACAGGACCTCGGCCGCGTTCTCTATCTGGATAGACTAATGGCGACACGGAAAGCACCGAGGCTAGGATTAGCTACAGAGCCCAATCTCACACTAGCCTTCCAGCTTCTCATGATAGCCCACGTACATGCCGCAGGCTTTGTGGCTCATGTCGATGGACTGCCCAATCAGCGAACTGACCAAACCGTCGGTAAACGCGTCTCGGGTCTCGATTCTCTTAGCCGCCTCCTCAACCAGCAAGGTGATGGTGCAGGCTAGGCTTCGCAGCTGCAGGATCTCGTCCTCCATATCGAGGAAAGCTGTGGCTAGGGTTGAGTTCTTCTGTTCGCGGTCCATGTTCATGGCGCGTTGCTCCTTGATTGAATGTGGCGAAATCGCTACGATGTATTAATAGTTAGCATATAAATCGCTACATGCAAGCGAATTTATAACGAGGTAGCGAAATGACGCCACAGCAGTGCAAAATGGCTAGGGCAGGACTCGGACTTGGGGTTCGAGAATTGGCTGAGCGAGCGCAGGTTTCGACCAACACCGTTACACGGCTCGAGGCCGGAGAGGACCTAAAGGGGCGTACGATAGAAGCTGTCAGAGCCGCCTTGGAAGCCGCCGGCGTCGAGTTCATCCCTGAGAACGGCGGCGGCGCCGGTGTGCGGCTTAGGAAGGTCACCGACGGTGAGTAAAAAGCCTATAATGATTCCGAAGCGCGATGATGTTGGTCCCGATACCCCTCTACGCCTCGCCGTCGCCGCAGCTATCGCATACCCAGATGGCTCAATGACAGCCTCGGGACTGCGGAAAGAATGTGCTAAGGGGCGACTCGTGATCGAACGTGTAGCCAGCAAAGATTACACGACGCTCCGAAATATCGAGACCATGCGCGAGCTTTGCCGTGTGCAGCCTCAGTCACCCGACCGATCTAGAATGACAACTACCCCACCGGGGCAGATAAGTCCGAAGGAAGCTCTAATGATAAAGCTGCAGAACATGAAGGCAGATAGGTAGTGCGCCAGCTGACCTTCAATGATCTGCCAATCTTCGCATCCGATCTCGATATCGGGAACGCAGTCGTGGGCCCTGCGAAGGCGAAGCATTGGGCCAGCATCACCGTAAAGATCCTCGAGCGAATGCCGGGTTTCCCGCGGTTCGATGAGGCTCATGGAGGCCGATATGCTCCCGGTGTGAGGAAATATTACGAGGTGAAGCACGGGGACCTGACCGCCGGGAATCGGTTGCGGGTACCAGAGCTGCCGGAGGATCCGAGTGCCTGGAAAGGTAGGAGATCAAGAAGCGTCAAGGACACCTAAAGTGAGCGTAGAGCCTGGCAAGGCTGCCCGAAACGAGATCCGGAAGCTTAGGGCGGCCTACATCAACAACCTAGCTGTTGCCATCATGGTCGCCGGTTTGATCGCGCCTTATGTCGCCTATACCATGGCCGAGGATAAGGTGCCGTTCCTGCATCGAGTGACCATCAATTCAGCTAGTCTCCTCGCATTCTGGGTCATCGGCTGCATGGTTCTGAGCTTTATGGTCCATCGGTGGGCAAAGATTTTCCTGGAAGATATCGAGGACTAATTAGTGCCAGCCTCTATCGAAATGCTTTGGGAGATGTGGTCTAGCGCGATGGCTGCCTTCGGCTCTGTTATTGCCGTCAGCGGCGGAGCTGCCGCCGTAGCTTTCCTGTTTTTCCGGTTTCTCGGTGAGAAGTGGCTGAACGCCAAGTTCGAGGAGCGTCTTGCCACTTACAGGCACGTCCAGCAGCAGGAGCTTGAGCGCCTGAAGCTCAAAATCAACACGCTGATGGATCGCACCACAAAGCTACATCAACGAGAGTTTGAGATTCTTCCTGAGGTGTGGGCAAAGCTCGCGGACGCACATGCAACAATTGTGGCCTTTACCTCGCCTCTGCAAAGTTCACACGATGTTAACCGGATGAGCTCTCCACACTTGGAAGAATTTTTAAAAGATAACGATCTGATGGAGTGGCAGAAGGCTGAGCTTCGCGAAGCAAAAGACAAAACTAAGTATTATCGGGAAGCTATATACTGGCATAAGTTACACAATGCAAAGGAAACGCTGCGGATCTATCATATCTACCTCAAGAAAAACGGGATATTCATTCCAGAACCACTGAAATCGAGCTTCACAAAAATGGATGATTTGCTCTGGCACACTCTACTTGAGCATGAACACGACAAAGAACATGGCGTGCGGCCGAGACAGCGTAATTGGCACGAAAAACTTGATGAAGAAGGTGACGTAACGCTGAAGTTGATTGAAGATGAAGTTCAAAGCCGCTTGTGGAGTCAGCACGCGACAGACGTCTAGTAACGGGGGCTTCTATGTCCATCCTGCGTAAGCCTATCGATGCAGTCCTTCTCAGCGATCTAGAAGCCTTGGTGCAGGCGGAAGCCCGTGAAACCAACGAGCTAGAGTTCAAAGGGACTCTTCCCTTCAAGCCAGAAAAGGGCCAGCCTCAGACGGCTGATCGCTGGATCGAGAAAGGGGACCGCATTGGTAACTACGCAAGAGATGAAATCCTTGCAGAGCTGGTAGCCTTTGCCAATGCAGAGGGCGGTACATTGGTTCTTGGTATCCACGAAACCCAGGAACATCCTCGGCGAGCAGAGCGGCTTGAGGCATTACCAAACTGCGAGGAACTAGCTCGCCGCCTCCTAGACGCAACCGAAGACATAATTGAACCCAGGCTGGCTATCGTTGAGGCCAAGGCAATCCCAGACGATAACGTGGGGGCCGGCTATGTCGTCATGCGCGTTGGTAAGTCCCCTACAGCGCCACACCGACTGAAAACCACAAAGGACTTTTACATTCGACGCGGAGAACGGGCAGCAGCGATGGATGTTCGCGAGATCCGAGATTTAACGCTCAATATGGCACGCACAGGCGACCGTATTGACCAGGTGTTCCAAGATCGCCAACAAGACACTCGGTTGCTGTACGAGGCTTTACAAGCCTTGCCGGAACAAGGAAACGTTCTTCCATTTATCGTGAGGGTAACAGCCATCCCAACAACGCCGCAGACGATTGCCGCACTTACTTCGCGGCAGGATCTTTGGTGGCGCGGCCGTGGCTTTATGGTGCAAATTGGTGAGCAGTCTTATCCCTGTGATTATCCTGCTCGAGACTTTGATGAATATCCTAAAATCCGTCTCAGATCACTCCAAGCATCTCCGCGAGACGGACAAGAAGGCGTTTCAAGAATATTAGCTAGTGATGGCCTAATTGAATTTCGCCTAGCCCATGAAAGGCGGAAGTCACAAAACGACAATCAGAATTATTTCTCGCGGCTATATGCCGGCTGGATTATAGGTCTCGTTGTCGGTGCGCTTGGTCAGATTGATCGTTTGCGATCCCGGCTCGCTTGGGATGCGGTAGAGTTCGGGCTAGAGGTAGAGATCCGCTCAGGTACTCCTACGCTTCTGCAATGGACGAATGATTGGGAGTCTAGTGCAAGGATGATGCAGCCGAACATAGGTAGCCCAGGCGTTCTTACGCTGCCTCGCTACTCAGTCGGTTCACGGCTTGAGTTCAATGATCTTATCCGTGCCGTTGTGCAGGATCTTTCCAACGCAGCCGGAACCGCATGGGATTTTCCCTGCGACATTCCATGGCAGCAGTTGCTTGACCAAGCATAACATTGCGCACGAGTCCCTGGGCTGCACAATGCTGAACTTACTATTTGCACTGGCCTTCTTTGTTTCGACGACAATCATCGTTGCTGTGCGCCTCCATTTCTTCGGCGGCCTCTCAAGTCCGCGCGGGAGGAAACTCGTTTTTATATCCGGCGCCGTGATGGCTTGTTGCGTCTATGTCGCGGTTCAGGACCAGAAACAAAAAGCGATTGCTGCCGGATTCGAAAATTCACAGGACCGCAGAGATGCAAAGAAAGCTGGCTTTTCCAATCCCGAGGCGTGGAAAGCAGAGAAGCTGAAGCGCTCTTCCCAGAGCCAAAAGTGACCCTATCGAGAGGCCTGGCATCAAGGCTTAGGAGCTCTGCGGGTCGATGGCGGTTACAATCATAGCTCCAGTGCCTGCCAGCGCACCCAGAGGCCGCACGCACAGTTGTTGGTGACGGTGATGTTGGTGCCGTTCCAGCCAATCGACCACCCGCCCCAGTAGACATATC
Source organism: Microvirga sp. 2YAF29 (assembly GCF_052114605.1). Classification (NCBI taxonomy): domain Bacteria; kingdom Pseudomonadati; phylum Pseudomonadota; class Alphaproteobacteria; order Hyphomicrobiales; family Methylobacteriaceae; genus Microvirga; species Microvirga sp. 2YAF29. Next base: position 24,077 of record NZ_JBFRFB010000021.1, on the reverse strand, counting down.
CATTGCTGTCATCGCCCGAGAAGCGATGAGGTGTGACATAGTGGCCCTTCATATCGCTGTTGCCGAAATTGCGTAGGACAACGCGCAGGTGGCCAGGGCTGCCCTCGTTGGCCCAATATCGCCAATCCTCTGGCTCAGAACCGTCGACGTAGCGCGCCTTGGCGATAGCGACGATGATGAACGACAGTCCCGGTGGCACATTATGCGCGAACGTCGTTTCGGCCGGCACCTGCGGTTGGGATTGCTGGTACTCATTCCAGGCGCAATAGCGCGCACCCTGCCGGATAATGCGGCCCGGCACTGCGTCGGCATCAAACAGAAGATCATCGAGCGCCGCATTATCGACGTTATGGCCTGCAGCCGAGGCGCGAATGCGGAATCGCCCGGTGCCGTCACTGCCAATGAGAATACGTTTGGTCATTGGCCAGTTTCCAACCCTTCTGGGCTCATGGCTCTCGAAGTCCTTACACAAAGAGCAGGCCATACGGCCGCTCATCTTCGTTGTCATAGATAGATGGTCCGCCGTTTCCGGCGTCAGCGCGTCCGGTCGCCATGGCGGCGGCTACGATACAGTCGATAGCTTTGGTGCTCTTCTTCTTCGACAGGTACGGCAGCCCGGTGTCGCCATAGATTGGCACGGCGTTCTGCACACACCACCGCAGAACAGGATGCCCTCCGTGTCGGAAACGGCGTGCGATAATGGACTTCTGAAGTTCGTTATAGAATGGACCCATAGTGAGGGGCCGCTGAGGCAGTTCCACGGCCGGAAGATCATCTGCCATCAAGTTGCCCATGATCTTCGCGGCGAACTTCGGATCGAACGCGATTTCCTGCACGTCGTGGGTGTCGCACAGCTCGCGAATCTTAGCCTCAATGATGGCATCATCGATCAGGTCGCCGGGGATCACGGTGAGTGAGCCCTCCTCGCGCCACTGCTGCCATGAAATATCCGGCTCTTCCTGCATCCGGCGCTTGAAAGCTGCCTCAGGCAAGAAGGGATAAGTCAAAATCTGATGGCCGCCGTCATCGTGCGGGAATGCCGCCGAAATGGCCGTCAGGTCGTAGCTCTTCGACATATCGACCGCGAGCCAGCAGGCTTTACCTTCTAATGCATCTCCGTCGATGGGATCAGCGGCCTCATCATAGACGGCCATCTCTACCCATCCGGCCGCGCTACCATCCGCCCACACATTGAGGTGCGTCTGTTTGAAACCCTCCCGCAACTTTGGAAGCTCGCGAGCGAGCCGCGCCTCAGAGCGCAATTCGTCCAAATCCGGGAAACCCTCGTCCAGGCCGGGGTTCACCAGGCGCCAGAGTTCTTCATCGTCCCAATCTGCTCGAGCATCCGCCTGAAACAAGATCGGCAGGAACGAAGGATCTTTCGTCAGGTCATTGTGGCACCGGAGGGCGTATTGAAACAGGTCCCAGCATATTCCCTCCGGCCGTTCGCCGGCCGTAGTGATGATGACAGTAAGAGAGCCAGGGGTCTTGGAGGCGCCAGTCTTCAGCGATGTCCAGAGGCTGAAACCGCGCCAAACGTGCAGCTCGTCCGCCAGAATAAAGATCGGTGTCTTGCCATGCTGAGCGTCGCCATCTGCTGAGATGGCGACGTAGTTACTCCGACTTTTTTTATGCTCGATCCGATTCTTGGTATCCCGCATACGAGTGGCATCTTGGAGCCGAGGATCCGCACGGATCATGTCGGAAGCCTCATCGAATGCGAGGCGAGCCTGCGTCCGATCGCTGGCCGCAGATACGACCTGCCCGCCAGGGCGCTGCTCTGGGCCGATGGTGTGACCAAGCGCAAGAACCGAGGCAAGAGTCGTCTTCCGCGCGCCGCGGGGCAGGAGAATAAAGACTGTCTTCACCTGGCGGTTACCGCTCTCGTCGGACGGTCCATAAATCCGCTCGATAATCCTGCGTTGCCAATGTGATTTCAGAGGGCGCTTGTCAGGTCCTGCCGCCTTTGGGTGCCGGAGAATATCCGCGAACTGAAGCATCCGGGCTGCCCGACCATGCGGGTCAGGGATGGGGGTGTCGTCAAATACCCAATTTGGAATAAGGGTCGTCATAGCCCTCTTCTCCCTCGGGTGGCTTGCCGGCCTTCATGCGCGAGGCGGGCGTAAGACCCAACTCCGCTGCGAGGCGGCGTTGTTCTGTCAGAGCTTGGAACATGGTCTGATAGGCTGGATGGCGTTTCGTGCCTGTGTTTGTATCCACGGTGTCGCCTTCACTGGCGATGGTCGCTTGCGAGCGTCGAACGGTGCCGGCCGCGAGGCAGTAGGCTTCAACGGTGCCCATATCCGTATCAGTGAGAACCTTGCGCTTAATCAGACTCGGCAAGATGCGCTTCCATTCCTCCTTGGCCTCGTCAGGCAGCCATGAGGGCGGGCGCGGAACCTTGGACAGGCCTCCCTCGATCATCTGGAGATTTGGCTTGCGACCGCGCATCAGAATGCCTGCACGCGGTACTCGGAAATCAGATCAAACCACCCGGGAGGCAGGCTGGCGCTCTCGCGGTTCTCGTACAAGGATGCCGCATGGATTCTGATGGCCTGGCGGATCGGCTCCGGAATGTCCTCAGGGGCTTCTCCATAGCCTGCCTTGAATGTGACGGTGACACTACCTGGGAGACAAACAACGTAGGGCCAAGCCATGCATCGCGTAGGGCCAATGGTTGCATGCGCGTCATCGTGCAGACCTGTCACTAAGTATGCATCTGGCGCGAGTGTTAGCTCTGCTCGGGCCGGATCCCTATAAGTGATGGCGCTCACAGCGCTCACAGGCGCGAAGGGCAGCACGATCTCTGAAGATCTACCCATAGGCGGAAATCCGTCTAGGATCGCCTTCCATTCCTGAGTGATAAGACACCGTCCCAACAGACCTCTCGGCCCATCCAGCTTTTGCCTTGCCGCCGCGATCAGGTTCATGAGGAGATCGTCCTCGTCGTTGTGATCGATCCTCAAGTGCTGTTTGAGATCGTCCAGAGTAATCGGCTCAGCGGCCGGAGGGGTGATGAGTGTGAGCCTCATGTCGGAATCCTTCGCCCGAAGCCGCCCTCAGTCAGGACGTTCTTCCGGCTGTTGCAGCGGCGGTTCATTGGCTGCCAATTGTTTCGGCTCCAGAACAGGCGCTGGTCGCCTTTGTGAGCTATCTTGTGATCGACCATATCGGCAGGCTTGCCGCACCCGCACGCGCAGACCGGATTGCCGAGAGAGGCGAGCCAGGCCCTGCTCTCTCGCGTCCATTTGCTGTCGTAGCCGCGCTCTCGTGCGCTGCCGCGCGCCGCGTCGACGCGGCCCTGGTTCTCGCGCTTCCGCCGCACTTGGCAGGCGCACAAGGTTCCCGCTGGAACCTTGTGGCCACAAGAGCAAATCTTCGGAGCGCGAAAAGCCATCAGGTCGTTATCGGACGGTATCGTCCCTTGCCTGTGAGAGCAGTCACAGAGAAAGGGGTGCCTGTACCGTGAGTGCCGTTGAAATCAGCGCGCACACGCACGTAGCGTTTCTCACCGTTCGTGCCATCGATGTAGCCGAACCGATAAACATCGGGCTTAGGGTGCGCGCTGCGCTGGGAATGAATGATGCCGCCGGTGACACCTTCAACGCCCGTTACGTTTGACGCGTCCACAGCTTCCCAGGTCGTACCGTCGTCGGAATGCTCCATGATGAAGTCAATCCGGTTCGTAGCGGTGAATGAGATACCACCGACGCCGAGGTTGATGAGAAACGTCACGCTCTCGTAACTCAGCCGGTCCACTGTTACGCCTGGCGCATCGTCAGAATACAGGCCTGGAGCAATGCCCGGCACTGCATCGATGTTGTAGTTAGCACTACGCATGGTTTGATCTCCGAAAGAGGAAAAGGGATGCCCTCGGGGTCAAGGGCATCCGGTCGGCTTAGGACGTGGCCATCTTCAACTTACGGATAGCCTCGGGGCGAACCACCCCGCCGCCGACGCGCTTGCGGCCGTGGAAGCGCACGAGGCCTTCCGTCTGCACGCTGTACGGGTCGCGAAGGATGGACAGGCCCACGCGGTCATAGATCCGGTAGGCAGAGCCGAAATCGCCGTAGGCAATCGGGAAGGCATTGGCCTCTACATCTGCCATGTCGACAGCCTCAACCACGGGGCGGCCCAAGAGGGTCGGCGGCTGGCCTTCAGCAAGGCTCTCCTGCCACAGGAACTTGCCGCTGGAGTCCTTCAACAGCCGGATCGCGGCAATGCTTGTGCCGTTCAGCAGCCAAGAGCCGCGGTTCCGGTAAAAGGCCGGGAGGTCGTACATGACCTTGATGAGAGAGTCCGGCGAAAGGTTCGCGGCATGGCCGTTCAAAACCATAGGCACATTTGGATCGGCCATGATGCCGACGGGCTTCTTCACCCCGTCGCCATTGACGAAGGCCACGCCTTCCAAGCGACCGAACTCTTCCGCGAAATCGAAGGCGAGCTCCGCCGCGATGTCCACGGCAGCATCCTCCAGCAGCCAGTTCGACACGTCGACATAAGCCGCGATCTCGTGCTGCGGGATTTCGATCTGACCATAGGCCGGCTCGGTCTTCGGACGCTGTTCAATCTCGCCAACCCACTTTGCCGTCATGCGGCCGGTGCGCTTGGGGAGGATCACGGCGCCGGCGGAGGTGTCACCCACGCGCGCGGCCTGCCGGATCGGGGAGAACTCCACCAAGTCGCGCTGGATCTCGGCCACGAATTGATCGGGCGCGAGATAGCCGCCTGCGGTGTCGTCGGCGACGCGGAGAGCCTTGGTCTCGTCTGCCGACAGGGCTTCGCGGCCCTTGCGGGTGAACGTCTCGAAAGCCTTCACCTCGGCCTCGTTCTCGACCTTGTCGGAGCCGTTGCCGGGACGATTGACCTTCAACTCCAGTTCATCGGCGCGCTCATTCGCGGCCTTCACCTCGTTCTGAAGCCCGGTCATCTTCTCTTCGAAGGTGGCCTGCAGGGCTGCGATGGCGGCCGGGACATCATCGCCGCCGCCTTCTTCTTTGATCTCAAGAACTGCGCTCTTGGTTTCGAGCGCCTGGGTAGGAAAGTGTTTCATGTGGTCCTCACAGTGAGCGGAGCGCCGCCGTGGCGCGGTTCAGAGCGGCAACGATGGCTTTCGCCCGCTCGGTTTCTTGCTCGCCTTTGACCGCGCTCACGGTCGCATCGGGCAGCATGGGGAAAGTGACGATGGAGATTTCCCGAAGGTCGACCTCCTCGAGGTAACGGATGCTCTTCTGACGGTCGTACGAGTCCTTCAGCGTGCGGTAGCCAATGCTGAGGCCGTCGAGGGCGCCTTCCTTCATGAGAGCGTAGGTCTCGGCGCCGCGCGAAGTCTCGCGGATCAGGCGGCCCTTGACGTGCAGGCCCCGGCTATCCTCTGAGAGGCCAAGCCACACACCAATAGGGTCGGAGGTGTCGTGCTGACGAAGCATCTTCACCTTGCCGGCCGGGCGCGCAGTCAGGGATTTCATGAAAGCCCCCTTGCGCACCACATCCCGACCCAGATCCATCCGATCCCAGACGCTCGCGTAGCCTTCGAATTCGCCGCCGTCAGAGACGCCTTTCGTGTCGAGTTCGAATGTGAAGCCTGTTTCAATTTTCATCGGTGCCCTCGTCAGGCGTGTTTCCGGCAGCCGGCGTGGCCGTCACGTTCGGATTGATGAATTCGTTGCCGCCGTCGTAGGGCGGGCGGTTCTCAGCTGCGCGCGCCTCGTTCGGATTGATCACGCGGGCTGCAATGAGCTTCTGATAGGACTCGGCACGCTTGCTGAGATCGGCGCGAGCCAGATCGTCAGTCAGGTATTCCGCGAAGTAGGTTGCGCGCTCGTCCTTGCTGAAAACGGCGCGGCGAATCGCGCCTTCCCACTGTTTAATCCATGGCATGAGCGTGAACGTGAGGAAGAGGCGGCCCATTTCCTCGCTGTTCGACCATGTGGCGCGGCCTAACTCCATCAGCATGTGCGGGGGGACGCGGAAGGCGCGGGCAATCTCTTGGATCTGGAAGGTGCGCAGCTCCAGAAACTGCATATCGACGGAATTGAAGCTGATGGCCGTGAATTCCATGCCCTCTTCGAGCACAGCCGTCTTACCGCTCTGACCACCCGCATGCTGCGCTTCCCATGATGCGCGCAGGCGTCCAACCGTTTCCTTGGAGAGCTTTCCCGGAACCTTCAGCACGCCGCTGGGACGACCGCCGGAGCCGAAAAGCCGGGCGGCATGACCCTCTTGCGCCGCCGCAATCCCAATCGCTTCGGCCGCGAGCCGCACTGCGCTTTTGCCCGTGATTCCATCTGTAGAGAGGCCACGAATGTGGATGATCTGGTCAAGCGGGATGACGCGCTGACCGCGCTTGCCCTCGTTGAGCAGGTATTTCGGAATGCCGTCGTCATCTTGGACGGAGACGGTGCCCGGCTTCAGCCGGATAATCTCTCTAGGCTTGCCCCCGACCTTGTTGACGAAGCCGTAACCGTTGCCCTGGATTAGGGCGTCCACCTGGATCTGAAGCTTCAGGTCGTAGGCGCTCTGCCAATCCGAGGCATCGTCATGCAGGAGGCCATAGGCCGGATGATCTGTCGCCCGTTCTTTGGAACCGTTGTCACCGCGTTTGTAGGTGATGATCGGGAGCTGTGCGATTGCTTCCGAGATGGAACGGACTGCGCAGGCGACGGCAGGGACCTTGAGAGCGCTTTCACCGCCAACAGCAACGCCGGAGGCAGTTGCAGGACCACCCCCGAAGAGGGCGAGAAGTTCACCAGCCGACGAGGATAGCGTCCAGTTCTTCTCTTCCTGCTGATCGTCTTTCTTGCGGCGCCAATGGAACATATTCTCTCCAGATCTGGAAAGAATATGGACTGGAAAGTCTTTCTTCTTAAGGGGTTAGGCCTCATGAACTGCGGTCAACATAGGCCAACTTCGGACAACTGCGGACACACCCCTTTGTGGAATTGCTCAATTTCCAGTGTGTTCCAAGGAAAGGGGGGACGGTGGTCCGGGGTTGAATGCCGAAAGTCGACGATCACCCCGGGGTTCTGTCTAGCCGCCTTTGGCACTTTTCTTGATCTTTTCGAGACCGAGGTAAGGGTTCTTCGAAGTGATCAAGCAGCGTGCATACAGTTCAAGGATCTCGTCCTGTCTGTCTACACCAGCGTTACGAATAAACTTCATCAGTTCGAACGCGACTCGCTCAGCCGAGCTGTCCTTAATTTCAATCGGCCCGCTGATGTTCGTGCTTTCAGCCATAAGCGATTCCTTTCATAGGCTTGAATGCCTAAGTCTAGACGCTGTGTGTCATGCCCGTCGAGAGGTAACGTTGCAGTCCGCTAGCCTCATCAACTGGTTCATTATTCGCCTGACGAGGCCGCCTCACACGCACACGCCGTTCACCAAGCGCAGCGCTCTCTTGTGGGCTCATGGGGATTGAGCTGCCGATCCACTCGGCATCGGTCCCGCCAAGTGCACGGTAAGCCTCGCGAGCGTTCAACATCAAAGCGTGACGCAAGGAGTCGTCGGTGATCGTGAGCGCGCGGCGAGGGCCATCGACAGGATCCAACTTAGGCGGCCATGCGACTAAGCCGTTGTTAGGAGTCCTGACAAGCGCGCAACCTTCCAACGCAAAGCCGTTCGCCTGGCAGGCAAAGTGGGCCAGGATCGTAAACCCGGCTTTGTTCGGCTTCGGCTTGCTGACACGATTTAGACCGGTGATGGTGACGGTGTTCATTTTTTCTCCTTCCATTGCTTTGTTGGAAACACGTTATTTTTTCAGACGATTGACCTGCTGCTCGGCCACCCGAGCCTCAAAGGCCGTTTGATACGCACGCACGTACACGCGCACATGCTCCGAGGAGAGGCCTTGCCCGAGCAATGCCTTCCCAAGTCTCATAGTCTCGTGGTTGATAAATTGGAGCGGATCGGCGGCAGCCCGAAGCCGGTTCTCATCTGCGGAGCCATGACCGTCGCGGCGACCGCGTGCTTCCATCTCACGAATGGCGAATGTTTCGGGATCAGCCTTAGCCGCGGCTTTCAGCGCGAGGATACGTGCGTCGTATTCCTCGTCTCCCTCGCCATCACGCTCCATTAGGTCCGGATTGAGCCAAGGGTCATACCAGTACTCATTCCCGGCGCCCTTCATGTACTCGACGGCCAAGATCCCGTGATGTCCCTTCCAATCAGCTTCACGCGCGTCCGGGTCTCCTCCCGTTAGGTGAAGGATGTTATGAACCTCGTCGAGCTTGTCATGATACCGCATGTGCCCGCGGCAGATGGCCGTGTAGGTGCTCTTTTTCGAACGGCAAGCCTCTATGACCTCGGCAATGGCCGGCAGAAACCTACTTGTACGCCGGAGTTGCTGGCACGCAGCGGCCATGACGATATCGGGGATACCTTCGTCGACCAAATCGAACACAAGCGTTTCAAAGAACGCCTCGGGGTTTCCGATCTTACTCGTGGGATAGGCGGTCAGAAGCTGCCCAACGACCATCTTCGCCACATCGGGCGTCGGTGGCATGCGAAGCCCTTGTTGGAGCGGGCGGGCCAGTTCCCGGCAAGCATCGCGCGACATAAGCTGCTCACGCTGCTTCAGCGCAGCATGACGACAGACCTCCAGCGAGACATACGTCCCCGGCGTGCTGAGCCTCGGCAACCGATCCAAGACACTGATCCGAGCCATGTAGTTCTGTGCGGCCTTCTCAGCGGCCATGAGGGCGGCCTGTGTTGGCAAGCTCGGAGTGTTCTGCTCGGCACGGAGTTTGGTTATGTTGCTCATCGTCCTATGCTCCTGCGCGCAATCTCGATCCAATCCGTTCCACCATTGTTTGCTCGATGGACGGGGCGTTCCTTCGGTGACGGGTCCACCGGCTCATCTTTCCAATGACCGCCTTCGAGCCATCTCACCGGACCCTTCGTGTAGCGCTGCTCTTGGCCATCGCGCTCGGCGGCGTAGCGCATGGCCCCGGCGATCAGCTCTTCGACCGTTGCTTCGCCCGCTGTGACCACGCATGCGAACGCCCGCTCGGCATCTTTGAAACCGACGCGCTTCGGGTAGTGGTTCATGAATTCGCGGAAGGCGGCCTTGGTGGAAGCCTCCAACTCGCCCCCAGGGCGATGGGGGGAAAGGGGGGAATCTCCCCCTTCCCCGATAGGGGAAGGAGTGTTCTTCAAGGATTCGGGTGTATAGGCATGCACCCCTAACGACAATCCGTGCACCCCTAAACCGTCTAGGGGTGCATCACCGTGTACTCCTAACGACTCGATGGGTGCACCGGCATGCACCTCTAAATCTGCATCAAGAGGTGCATCATTGTGCACCCCTACAGTCGCGATAAGATCAAAGGCTAGATTGAATTGGTTCGGTCGATGGCGGCTGCCACGGCGTTCGATCTTGAGCCATCCAGCTTTTTCCAGATCCTGGATGGCCATGATCGTGGCTCGACGCTTTAACCCTGCGCCGGCCCCCAACACCTCATAGGACGGGTCACAACGTCCGGTTCTACCGTTGAGATGATTTAGCACTAGAGCGACGGCCACGGCCTTAGCTGCCGCCGGCAGGCTAGGATCCGCGACGATGGCTTGAAGCAGACGCGCCTTGTCGAGAAGGGAGACGCTCATGCGCGTCCCCAGCCGTAAAAATGGCCATCGTCATTGAACAGGCCGATCAGCATGACACTTGCCAACTGGGGGCCGTTTACTCTAAATTCCGACCTTGAAGCGCCACCAAGCTGCTTTCGAATTGAGCCGCCGTTCCGGGGACCAGCCGGTGCGGCGGTTTTCTTTTGCGGAAGTGGCTTATCCGGTGGGACAGATCGAGCGTGAAACCCTAGAAAACCCTGATAGAAAAGCTGTGTCCCACTTCCCGTAAGCCGCTGATTTTGCTTCTCTTTGGCAGCCCGGCCAGGGGCACCATTTGCTTCCATCCCGAAAAGGGCCCCGCTTGCCGGGGCCTTTTTCGTTAGGCTCGCACCTTGGTCCTCCCGAAGAGCAGGTGGGTCTGGCCGCTGGGCGCATATATGCTGGTGCGATCCGAGGGAGGCCGCTCCCATGCATATTCGCCACGACGCCGACCTCACACACCGTGAGCGAGATCGGGCACAAGGTTCCATTGCGCTCTCCGCTCAAGCGGCGATGGTTCTTAAAATTTCATCGGACGGGCATCAGCACGAAGTCTACGCCAAGAATCCGGACGAGGCATTCCACCCTGCTTCGCTCACGAAACTCCTGACCATCGTGACGGCGCTCGAAGTGGCGTCACGGTTCGGCCGATCCCTGGGCACCATGCTGAGAATGCGCGCCGGAGATGAGGCGAAGGGGACGGGAAGAAACATCGAAGCGGGCGATCGCTTTTCCTTACAGGATGCGATTGCCAACATGCTGCTGCCGTCATCCAACGTCACCGCCAATGTGGTGGCACGAACATTTGGCCAAGTTCTGCTCGATCCTGAAGATCATGAGACAAGCCCCATCGCTCGCTTCATTCAGGAGATGAATGTGACAGCCGCCAGGCTCGGGATGACCCGGTCGATTTTCGTCAATCCGCATGGGCTCAAGGCCTCGGCGCAAGTCACGACCGCCGTAGACATGGCGAGGCTCCTGGTGGCCGCAAGCCAGCGCCCGGCGATCACGAATGTCTGGAGCAAGGCCACCTACGAAATGACGATCGTTGGGCCGAATGCCAGACGTGAAAACATCGCATCGTCCGTAAAGATGATCGAGGATGACAACGTTCTCGGAGGCAAGACCGGAACGCTCCGGGCCATCACCTATAACCTCGCCATCTGCTCGCGGACGGGCACGGGAGCGAAGCTGGCCTCGGTCATCCTGTGCTCGCCCTCGGACAGCGCCCGCTATGCGGATATGCGGCTTCTGCTGAACGCTCTTAATGAGATGTGAGGACAGAGGTCAGGCCGCGGCACCGCTGCCGTCGCCAAGCTGCAGACGCATGCGGGCGACGACTTCATGCAGGCGCGTGCCGTGCGAAGCCTTGACGAGAAGTTGGTCTCCCGCGCGAAGAATGCCTACCAGACTGGGCAGGACATCGTCTGCGGTCGCATAATGCGGACCCAGGATGTGTTTCGGCAGAGCCCGGCGGAGATGGGTCATCTGCTCTCCCACTGTCATCACCGTGTCGAGATCGGCCGCGAGGACAGGCTCCGCCAGACCTGCATGAAGTTCTGCAGAGCGCGGTCCCAATTCTCGCATGTCGCCGAGGAGCGCGAGCTTCCGGCCATCACCCTCGCGGCGTTGCTGACCGAATGCCGCCAGCACGGCGGCGACCGATGTCGGGTTAGCGTTGTAAGCTTCATCGAAGATTTGAGCGGCGCCGGACGCCAGAGAAATGTGCATGACATTGCCGCGCCCGGCGATGGCCTTCATCCCCTCGAGCGCGCCGGCGGCGAAATTCAGATCGAGGCCGAGCGCATCGGCTGCTGCCAATACGCCGAGACTGTTGATGGCCATGTGCCGTCCCGAAATACCCAGCTTATAGGCGAAGTCACGGCCTCGTAGCACCGCGCGCACGATCTGGGTGCCATGGGCATAGTCCGCGAGCCTGAAGTCAGCCTTGGCATGCTCCCCGAAGGATGTGACCTTTGCCCCATACGACAGGGCGCGGCCACGAAGGTAATCGAACTGATCGGAGTCTCGCGGAACGATTGCCGTGCCGCCGTCAGTAACATCGTACACGCGAGACTTCATCTCGGCGATGGCCTCGCGCGAACCGTATTCTTCGAGATGGGCATCACCGATTGTCGTGATGAGCGCAGCATGCGGCTTGAGCGCGAACTCGCCGAGATCCCGTCGGTGAAATCCGATCGACACCTCGACGGCGTGGATGCCATGGGGGGGAAGGTTGGCAATCTGGCCGAGCACGCCGGAGACGGTGTTGAAGTTCTCGTCCGGGAAAGGCGGATGGCCTGTTGCAGTGAGAATCGCATTGAACATCGCGGTAGTGCTCGTTTTGCCCACGCTGCCACCCACGGCGGTGAGGCGCCCCCGATACGCGGCACGCGCATGCTTGGCCAAATACCAAAGAGCGGCGCGGATGGAAGGAACCCGAAGCACGGCAAGGTCTTCGAAATCGCGCCGATACTTGGCATCCGCAAGGAGAGCGAGCCCCTGCTGCCTGAAACGGGCGATCTTCGCGGGCTTCACGCCATAAAGGTAGGTATGGACATAGGGGATGACGAGCGCATCGGGGCGAACCAAGCCGTTGGAAAACGCGATGCGATCCGTCGTCCAATTCTCCGGCAGATCGCCTTCCCAGACTCCGCCCGTGATCCGCGCAAGCTCAGCTTTCGTCCAGGGCATTGTCTTCCCCGTTCCACCGATTCGATCTCGGCAGCATATGAGGGAAGCCGCCCTTATGAGGGCAATCAGTCATCGCTCCCTTAAGAGTTAGTCTCTCCTTTAAGGATTGCCCCGGTCGACCGAACTCAGCCTCATCGCTCGGCGAAGCTAAGGAATTGACCCTTCCCACCTTCGTTATGACATTCCATTCATACAATTGCCGAGGCCAGTCCGACTCGGCGAACTTGCCGCCACTTATGGGCTACCACTTTTGCGCCTTTGCCAAACGAAGCGCCTTTTGTGCAAATAACGGCATGGTCCATTACGACCTTGAGAGCGCTAGCAGACAAAAGCTGCAGTGATCTCAGCAAGATAGAACTCAAACATTATCTGGCAGAATATGTCAGGGGCAAGAATCATGAATCAGCAGATCGAGTTTGTCGCTCGCGCACTCTATGAGGCCGAGGATGATGCTATGGTTTGGGAAGCCGAACCTGAAATTTTAAAAGAAGAATTTCGTCATTACGCCCGCGCCGCTCTGGCGCTTCTGGCCTCCGAGGACAAGCGGTCCATGGCAAAGGCCGATCCGGGCAAATTTCCCTACGCAGCCTAAAGGCTCATCGCTCAAGTGGCAGTCTGCGGCATCGTCGGATGCCGCAGATGTCTCCCAATGATGAGCGGATCGTGAGGCCTCAGGCCTTCGAATCCTGCGGCGCCAGGAAGCTGAAAGCCGAGACGACCTTTTCATAGACATCGCGTTTGAAGGGGATGATCAACTCCGGCAATCGGTGCATCTCCTCCCAACGCCATTCGTCGAATTCCGGCTTGTGGTGACCGCCGCCCGGCTTGCTGATGTTGATCTCGCTCTCGTCGCCCTCGAAGCGGAAGGCGAACCATCTCTGCGTCTGCCCCCGGTAACGGCCTCTCCAGGCGCGGCCTGCGACCATGGAGGGCAGTTCGTAAGAGTACCAACCGGGCGCTTCGGCGAGCAGGGTCACGCTTCGCACACTGGTCTCTTCATAAAGTTCGCGCACGGCCGCCTGATACGGATCCTCACCCGGATCGATGCCGCCCTGCGGCATTTGCCAGGCATAGCCGTCAGAAACCTGATCGTGGGAGTCTGAGGAATGGCGGCGGCCGATGAAAACCTGACCATCTCGATTCAGAAGCATCACACCGACACAATATCGGTATGGGAGGTCTTTTCTGTCTTGCGAGCCCTTGCCGCTCCTCATCCGATCATCACTCCCTTCATTTGCTGGAATCCTGCCTTACCAGTCATTCATTCATCGCCGGTATTCACCGATGGTTCCAAAAGCTTTGTCATAGCAGCGGACCCGAAAGTGGATTTTCACTTTTAGGCCCCATCCGATGCTTCTCTTAAATTGAGAGCATCGTTCGTGTGGACCCGGCGGGCCGCGCGATGCTCCTGAGAGTGCAGCTTTGCGGGAGGCTGCACAAGCGTTTCCGTGCACTTGTCAAAGCCCGAATGAGAAAAGGCCTGACGGTTTTGCCGTCAGGCCTTCGGATCTGCATTGCTTAGGCTGGACGCTTTAGTTCGCCGTCGGCGTCGTGGTGTTGGCGGCACCCTTGCGCACACCGTGCAGCAGGTCATACGCCGCGAGCAACTGCTTGTCCTTGGTCGGATCCGGCGGAACGTAAGCGGAGGATCCGCCACGCTCTTCCTTGTCGCCGCCGTTGCTCAGGTGACCGCGCAGACCGGCTTCACCCTTGGTCTCGTCCTTGCCCTTCAGCTCGTCCGGGATGTCCTGCAACACCTCGACATCAGGATCGATGCCCTTAGCCTGGATCGAACGGCCCGACGGAGTGTAGTAGCGCGCCGTCGTCAGGCGCACGGCACCGTTGCCGCCGAGCGGGATGATGGTCTGCACGGAGCCCTTGCCGAAGGAGCGTGTTCCAAGCACCGTCGCGCGCTTGTGATCCTGCAGGGCGCCGGCCACGATCTCGGAAGCCGAGGCCGAACCGCCATTGACGACCACCACGAGCGGCTTGCCCTTGGTGAGGTCGCCCGCCTTGGCGCTGAAGCGCTGGGTATCCTCCGCATTACGGCTGCGGGTCGAGACGATCTCGCCGCGGTCGAGGAAGGCGTCGGAAACCATGATGGCCTGATCGAGCAGACCGCCTGGATTGTTGCGCAGGTCGATGACGAAGCCCGAGACCTTGTCGGCGCCGATATCGGTCGTGAGCTTTTCGATGCTCGTGCGCAGGTTCTCATAGGTCTGTTCGTTGAACTGGCTCACGCGCAGCACACCGATATCGCCCTCGACACGGGCGCGGACCGGACGGACCTTGATGGTTTCGCGGGTCAGCTTCACCTCGATCGGGTCCTTGGCCTCCTTGCGCTGGATCTTCAGCGTCACGGAGGAATTGACCGGGCCGCGCATCTTGTCGACCGCCTGATTCAGGTTGAGGCCCTGGACCGGCTCGTTGTCGATGTGGGTGATGACGTCATTGGCCAGAACGCCGGCGCGGGAGGCGGGCGTCTCGTCGATGGGGGTGACGACCTTCACGAGGCCGTCTTCCATGGTGACCTCGATGCCCAGGCCGCCGAACTCGCCGCGGGTCTGAACCTGCATGTCACGGAAGCTCTTGGCGTCCATGTAGCTGGAATGCGGGTCGAGGGAGGTCAGCATGCCGTTGATGGCCGATTCGACGAGCTTGCCCTCTTCGGGCCGCTCGACATAATCCGTCCGGACCTTTTCGAAGACGTCTCCGAAAAGGCTCAGCTGCCGGTACGTGTCGGCGGACGCCGCAACAGCGCCAGCGGTCATCAGGCTCGTCTGCGACACCATGGTCGCGCCGCCTGCGCCGAGAGCCGCACCGAGAATCAAAAGAGATAGTTTGCGCATTATCCGCGAACCTTTTCGCTTTGCGATTTCGCCCACCAGGGACCTGGGTCGATCGAACCGCCGTCTTTCCTGAACTCAACATAGAGGACGGGGTTGTTCTTTTCTATGGCAGAACCGGTCAAACTCATGAGAGGTGTATCTCCCATGCTTGCAACAGGCTCGCCGGCGAGCACGAATTGCCCGACATCGACATTGATTTGGTCCATACCGGCCAGAAGGACATAATATCCTCCCCCGGCATTGATGATCAAGAGTCGACCGTAGGATCGGAAGGGCCCCGCAAAGGCCACCCAGCCGTCCGCAGGTGATACAACAGCCGCCTTGGAGCGGGTGGTGATCGAAATGCCGCGCGTCGTTCCGCCATAGCCGTCGGCCTCCCCGAATTCGAGGGCCGTATCGCCACTGACAGGCCTCGGCAGAAGCCCCCTCGCCTCATTGAAGGGAATTTTGGGAGCAAGCCTTGCCGGATCGCGGAAGGCGGCCTGGGCGAATCGCTCCTTGGCATCGCGCTCCTGCGCTTCCGCAGCCTTGCGCGCCTCCTCGGCCGCCCGTTGGGCGCCTGAAATCTCGGCTTCCATACGGTCGATCAACTCTTTGAGAGTGCCGGCCTGCTTGGCAAGCTCGGCCGCCTTGCCACGCTCGGCACCCATGTTGCGCTCGACCTCGGTCATGCGGCTCTGGCGGGCGTCTATAAGGGAAGAAAGCCTTTGCTGCTCTCCGTTAAGGGCCGCCAGCTCCGTATTGAGGGTCAGACGGTCCGTAGCGATAGCCTCCTTGAGGCGCACCAGCTCAGCCAGATCAGTGGCCAGGATTTCCGCCTCGACCCTAAGCTCGGGCAAGACAGCCCCCAGCATGATCGAGGCCCGCACAGCTTCCAGCATATCCTCGGGCCGCACTAGCACGGCCGGCGGCGGGCGGCGCCCCATGCGCTGAAGGGCGGCAAAAACCTCGACGATGACACCCCTTCGGCCCTCAAGGGAGCGGCGGATGGCCGCCTCGGAGGCGGTTAGGGTCTGAAGGCGCTGCTCCAGGCCGCGAATACGGTCTTCCGTATTCCGCACGCGGCCCGCAGTCTCGATCAGGGTCGCATTCAACCTAGCCCTGTCGGCCTTGATCTCGTCGATTTCGGATTCGAGGCGCTTCTGGGCCGCCGCATTGGCGTTCATCGCCTCTTCCAGAACCTTAAGGTCGTTCTGGCGCTTCTCCCGCTCGGCTGCCGTCTCCGGCACGGCCTGAGCAGGGCCTATCGCAGGCGCCGGTTGGGCAGCCGCAGGGCTCAGCCCCAGGGCCGTCAAGCACAAGGCGAGGCCCAAAGGCTTAAGCGCTGGAAAATCTCTCAAAAGAATCATTTGGTCAGGAATCATCGTGGCCGGCCCGATGATAAGGGTGACCAGCGATGATTGTCAGCGCCCGATAGAGCTGTTCGGCCACGAGCGCCCTGACGATCTGGTGCGGCATAGTAAGCGCGCCGAAGGAAACCACCATTTCAGCGCGCTGGCGAATCTTGGGATCGAGCCCATCAGGCCCGCCGATCACGCAAGCGACGCCGGAGCGCCCCTCGTCCCGCCATTGCCTGATTCGTTCCGCGAAAGATTCGCTCGACGGGCTTTTGCCGCGCTCGTCGAACACGATCAGGACGGAAGATCCGGCCTTTTCCAGCAAAGTGGAGGCCTCTTCGGCCCGCCGGTCATCGTCCCGGCGCGCCCGGCTTTCCGGCAGCTCGACAATGTCGAGCCCCGCCAAGCCCATGGCCCGGCCCATGCCGTCGACCCGCTGCCTGTAGCGCTCGACCAGCTCCCGTTCGGGGCCGCTTTTAAGACGGCCCACGGCCAGCAAGCTCAGTCGCAACGTTTCAGGCCTTAATCAGCTCGCACGGTCCTGCGGGCGATCGGCGCCCCACATTTTCTCGAGATTGTAGAAACCACGGACCTCGGGACGGAAAACGTGGACCAGAATGTCA
The DNA here is from genome assembly GCF_052114605.1 of Microvirga sp. 2YAF29. Lineage (NCBI taxonomy): Bacteria > Pseudomonadati > Pseudomonadota > Alphaproteobacteria > Hyphomicrobiales > Methylobacteriaceae > Microvirga > Microvirga sp. 2YAF29. The sequence continues at coordinate 6,974 of NZ_JBFRFB010000021.1, read as the reverse complement.
CCGGCATCGATCAGCACCCAATCGCATGCGGGCAGACCTTCCACGCGCGCATTGCCAAACCCCTTTTCTTTGAGGTCCTTGACCAAACGGTCTGCAATCGCGCCCACGTGGCGGTGGGAACGGCCCGAAGTGACGATCATGGTATCTGCAAGCGAGGTCTTGCCGGTCAGGTCGATCTCGACCGTGTTCTCGGCCTTCATGTCCTCGAGAGAAGCCAGGGCGGCGGCTCGGATATCCTCATCATGCGGAGCAGTCGCTCCGGAGAGAGGGGGAAGCGTGTTCGTGTTCGCTTCGAGGGGAGTTAGTCGATTCAGGTTCAAGCCCTTTCCAAACAGCGCTTGGGTCTGCGCCGTCCCTCTAAGATAAGATCGGACGGCCCCATTTTTCAACGTTCACTTGCGAGAGAAGTTCGTCGCAGGCGGCGTAGCTCTGTAGATGACAGATGGGAACGGGGTCCGTAAAGGAAAACCCAGGCTGGAGCCTGCATTCCCGCCAGGGCTCGCGCCTGCCTTTCATCCACACGATATGCCCCAAGCGCCGTGGCGCTGCGCGAACGGGCGGCCTTCAAAGTCCAGCCAGGGCGGTCGACGACCGCCATCGGCATCATCCTGGCGATGCGCCGCCAGCCGCGCCAGCGGTGGAAGCCAGCCAGATTGTCGGCCCCCATGATCCAGACGAAGTGAACGCCCGGATAGCGCCGCATGAGAAAGGCCAGGGTATCGACCGTATAACGCGCCCCGATCTCCTCCTCGAAAGCGGTCACCTCGATGCGGGGATCGTCCGCCATATCCCTGGCTTCAGTCACGCGCATGGCGGTGGAGGCGAGTTCTCCGGTATCCTTCAGCGGATTGCCGGGGGTGACGATCCACCAGACACGGTCGAGCCCTAAGCGCTTCAGAGCCATGAGGCTTACATGGCGATGCCCGGCATGGGGCGGATTGAAGGAGCCGCCATAGAGCCCGATCCGCATTCCTGCCGCTACCGGCGGCAGCCGCACCAGTCCCGAGGGCATGAAACGAAAACGCGAAGGGGCAGAACTCACGGACGTGTCTGGCCCGAACCGTGGATGCGGTACTTGAACGAGGTCAGCTGCTCCACGCCCACCGGCCCGCGGGCATGCATGCGGCCCGTGGCGATGCCGATCTCGGCGCCGAAGCCGAACTCCCCGCCATCGGCGAACTGGGTCGAGGCGTTGTGGAGCACGATGGCCGAATCCACTTCCGCCAGGAAACGTTCGGCTGCCTCCCGATCATCCGTCACGATGGAATCGGTGTGATGCGAACCGTAAGTCTCGATATGGGCAATCGCCGCATCGAGCCCGTCCACGACGCGCATCGCGATGATGGCGTCGAGATATTCGGTGCGCCAATCCTCTTCCGTCGCCGCGGTTACGCGTGGATCGGCGGCCTGCACGTCTTCATCGCCGCGAACGGCGCATCCGGCATCGAGCAGCATCGCGACCAGCGGCGCGAGATGCGTATCCGCGCAGGCGCGGTCCACCAGCAGGGTTTCAGCCGCGCCGCAGACGCCCGTGCGGCGCATCTTGGCGTTCAACACGATCTTCTTCGCCATCTCCAGATCGGCTTGCCCATGCACATAGACATGGTTGAGCCCTTCCAGATGCGCGAAGACCGGCACGCGCGCCTCCTCCTGCACCCGCGCCACGAGGCTCTTTCCCCCACGCGGCACGATGACGTCGATATTACCGTCGAGGCCCGACAGCATGGCGCCGACCGCTGCACGATCACGGGTCGGCACGAGGCGGATGGCCTCGCGCGGCAGGCCCGCCTGTTTCAGCCCATCGCCGATGGCCTCCGCGATTTCGAGCGCGCTGCGGAAACTGTCGGAGCCGGTGCGCAGGATGGCGGCATTGCCCGCCTTGAGGCAGAGCGCACCCGCATCCGCCGTCACATTGGGACGGCTCTCGAATATCACGCCGATCACGCCGAGCGGCGTCGCCACGCGCTCGATCCGCAATCCGTTGGGACGCTCGAAACCCGCAAGCACGCGCCCGACCGGATCGGACAAGGCGGCGACGCTTTCCACCGCCTCGGCGATGGCCTCGACCCGTTCAGGGTTCAGCGCCAGGCGATCCATATAGGCTGCCGTCTGCCCCTTGGCCTTTGCCTCGGCGAGATCCTCTTCATTCGCCTTGAGGATCGCACTCTGGCGCGCGCGAATGCGGGAAGCGATTGCAAGCAGCGCCTCGTCCTTCTGCTCGGCTGGAGCAAGAGCGACCTTACGCGCGGCGGCGCGGGCCTCGCGGCCCATACGCTCCATGAGCACGGCGGTGTCGTCGGTATCGATCAGCTTGAGCGCATTCATGATCTTAAGCCCGCAGTCTTCTTCAAGTCCCAGTCTTCTCTACGCCCTGCCCCATGTCGAGGGAGAGCGCCATGTCGTCCCGATGCACCATTTCCGTGCGGCCGGGATAGCCGAGGATCGCCTCGATCTCTCGGCTCGGGCGCCCGATGATGCGCACAGCGTCATCCGCGTCGTAAGCCACGAGACCGCGACCGAGAACGCGGGTTTCGTCGCGGATCGTCACCGCATCGCCGCGATGGAACGATCCCTCGATCCGGCGCACGCCCACGGGCAGCAAGCTCGCACCACCTTTGAGCGCACGCGCCGCGCCTTCATCGACCACGAGCGTGCCGCGCGGTTCGAGTGCACCGGCGATCCAGGTCTTGCGTGCAGTCGCCGGATTCGATGGTGTGAGGAACCACGTGCAGCGTCCGCCCTCGGCGATACGCTTCAGCGGATTCTTCGTGCGTCCGTCGGCGATGACCATATGCGTGCCGCCGGAGGTCGCGATCTTGCCCGCTTCGATCTTGGTGCGCATGCCGCCGCGCGATAGTTCGGAAGCCGCGCCTCCCGCCATCGCCTCGATAGCCGGCGTGATGCGCTCGACAACGGGAATGTGCTGTGCATTCGGATCGGCTGCGGGCGGAGCGGTGTAGAGCCCATCGACATCGGAGAACAGCACCAGCAGGTCGGCGCCGATCATGGTGGCAACACGCGCCGCGAGACGATCATTGTCACCGTAGCGGATCTCGGATGTGGCGACGGTGTCGTTCTCGTTGACGACGGGCACCGCCCGCATTTCGAGAAGCTTCAACGTGGTCGCGCGCGCATTCAGGTAGCGTCGGCGCTGCTCCGTATCGGCGAGCGTGACAAGAATCTGCCCGGCCGTGATGGCGTGATGCGCCAGCACCTCCGACCAGATCCTCGCCAGAGCGATCTGGCCAACAGCCGCAGCCGCCTGACTTTCTTCGAGACGCAAAGCGCCCGATGGAAGCCCCAGCACCGTGCGGCCCATGGCGATGGCGCCGGACGAGACGACAAGCACATCCGCGCCCTGCGCGTGCAAATCGGCAATGTCCTCGGAAAGCGCCGCAAGCCATGCATGGTTCAGCCGTCCACGCGCCCTGTCCACCAGCAGCGCGGAGCCGACTTTGAGGACGACGCGGCGGAACTGATGGATCTGCGGGGTCACGGACGCCACTCTTCCTGGGTTTCTGCGGCTTTCTCCTCGACCTTCGCCTCGTCGATCACGGAAAGCAGCGATTGCAGCACCTCCGGCACGCCCTGGCCGGAGGCGGAAGAGACGACAAGCGGCGTGCGCTTGCAGGCCTTCTTCAGCTTTTTGAGCTGCTCCTTCAACGTGTCCTCATCCAACGCATCGGCTTTGGAGAGGGCAACGATCTCGGGCTTGTCCTCGAGGCCGTGGCCGTAAGCCTCGATCTCGTGGCGCACGGTCTTGTACGCCTCGCCCGCATCCTCGCTCGTGCCTTCGACCAGATGCAGCAGCACGCGGCAGCGCTCCACATGACTCAGGAAACGGTCGCCGAGGCCCACGCCTTCCGACGCGCCTTCGATGAGTCCCGGAATGTCGGCCAGCACGAATTCACGATTATGAATGCGCACGACACCGAGCCCCGGGTGGAGCGTGGTGAAGGGATAATCCGCAATCTTGGGCTTTGCCGCGGTGACCGCCGCCAGGAAGGTGGACTTGCCTGCATTGGGAAGACCGACCAGGCCCGCATCCGCGATCAGCTTGAGACGCAGGACGATGTTCATCTCCACGCCTTCCTGACCCGGATTGGCCCGGCGCGGCGCGCGGTTGGTCGAGGTGGTGAAATAGGCGTTGCCGAAGCCGCCATTGCCGCCTTTGGCAAGCAGCACCTTCTGGCCCACATGGGTCATGTCGGCAATGACGGTCTCGCCGTCCTCTTCCAGGATCTCGGTGCCTGCGGGGACTTTGAGCACCGCGTCGGCGCCCTTGGCACCCGCGCGGTTCTTGCCCATGCCGTGGCCGCCGGTCTTGGCCTTGAAGTGCTGCTGGTAGCGATAGTCGATGAGGGTGTTCAAACCCTCCACGCATTCGGCCCAGACATCGCCGCCACGGCCGCCATCGCCGCCGTCCGGCCCGCCGAACTCGATGAATTTTTCACGGCGAAACGAGACGGCACCGCCGCCGCCATTGCCGGAACGAATATAGATCTTGGCTTGGTCGAGAAATTTCATAACCCGTATCCTTTACGGGACAACATGGATGCGAGCAACGCAGACAAAAGAGAAGCGCCCCCGAATGGTTTCGGGAGCGCAAGAAGTCTTAAGGTCTTAGTCTAGCTCGCAAGCGAAATAGAGCGGTCCAATTCGACCTCGATGCAGCTGGGCTCGGGAACGAGGCCCATATGCGACCAGGTCTTGAGGCTTTCCCATGCCCGCCGGTCAAGGCGGAAATGGTCGGCCGGATAGAGGCCGCCCCTGGCAGGCAGTTCCATGAGGCCTGCGCCCTGATAGGCGAAGCCGCACTTTTCCAGGACCCGCCGGGAGGCCGGGTTGATGACCCGGGGGCTCGCAGTCAGCTCGCTCTCATGGCCATAGGCGAAGAAGGCATCGATCAAGGCCCTCGCCGCTTCCGTGGCATAGCCTTGCCCCCACGAGGGGGTGCCGAGCCAGTAGCCGAGATCCGGCTTACCGGTTTCCGGGTTGGAGCCGATGCCCACCATCCCGATCAGGCTGTTAGGCTTTCCCTTCGGGGTGATGGCGAGCTGCAGGCTTTCGCCGTTCGCATTGTCGCGCCTGGCCTGGAAGATGAACCTTTCGGCTTGCTCCGGCGGATAGGGATGCGGAATTCGAGCCGTCATGTCCGCGACAGCTTTCTCCCCCGCCAGGCGTACGATCGCCTGGGCGTCCGCAAGTCGGGGCCAGCGCAGCCAGAGGCGGCGGGTCTCGAGACGGAAAACGTCGTCACGGGTGAGGTCGGGAAACATGCTCTTGCTCCGATCCGGATGGGCCTCCCTGGCCCGGAAAACACGAAGGGGAGGTGGACATCCCACCTCCCCTGTCGGTTCTTGGATCTGAGCTTGGCCTTTTCGGGCCTACTTCGGAGCTTCTGATCCGCCGGGTCGGTGTGATGCCGGCGGGAGCTCCTTCGTTTTGCTCTCGCCGTTTATTCTGCTGCCTCTTGGGCCGGTACGACCGATACGAATGCTCGGCCTTGACGCGTAAGGAATCGGACTCGGCCATCGGCCGTGGCAAAGAGGGTGTGGTCTTTGCCCATGCCGACATTGGCGCCGGCATGCCATTTGGTGCCGCGCTGACGAATAATGATATTGCCGGCGATCACCTGCTGGTCGCCGAACTTCTTGACGCCGAGACGACGGCCTGCGGAGTCGCGGCCGTTGCGAGACGAACCGCCTGCTTTTTTATGAGCCATGGGTGTGTACTCCCGTGTTCTGTTTCAGGTGCCGAACGCTTATTCAGCGCTGGCCGGCGCAGCTTCGTCAGCCGCTGCCTTGGTGGTCTTCTTGGCCGCAGCCTTCTTGGGCTTCGCGCCGCCGGCGAGGATCTCGGTGATCCGCACAACGGTGTAGTCCTGGCGATGCCCGCGCTTGCGGCGCGAATTCTGGCGACGACGCTTCTTGAAGGAGATGACCTTCTCGCCGCGGGTGTGCTCCACCACTTCGCCTGCCACGGTCACGCCCTCGACGAGGGGGGCGCCAACCTGGGTGCTGCCGTCGTTGGTGACCATGAGAATCTGGTCGAAGGTAACGGCGGTGCCCGGCTCGCCCGCGAGCGTGGCGACGGTGATGACGTCATTGGCGGCAACGCGATACTGCTTGCCGCCGGTCTTGATCACTGCGAACATCTTGATCCTCGTGTTCAAACCCAATTCTCAACGGCAAAACTCCCGCAGGATTGGCTTTTTGGCAGTTTCCGGCTTCGGTTCACGGCCGTTTGACACAGCCGCATGGATACGAGCAGACACTTTTATCCGCTCATAGAGGAGGCCTACCTACGGCCCCCCTTAGACTTTGTCAATCAAAAACCTTGATCAAGGAGCTTGAAGAGCCGCCAAGCCCATGATATCCACCCGGCCTCAACCAGCGGGCTCAAGAGCCTTCGCGACCCGGAGAGGTGGCAGAGTGGTTGAATGCACCGCACTCGAAATGCGGCATACGGGCAACCGTATCGGGAGTTCGAATCTCCCCCTCTCCGCCATTATTCAAGTCTAACCTACTGATAAGGTTGAGAAAGATTCGGCAGAGCTGACTTTCTTCCCCACTTCACCGATCAGCTGTGCGCCTGTGTTTGTGGACGTTCATCGATGAATGGCAAACCAGGAAGCCATCGTTGATCCGGGGCAGCAAGCTTGTGGAAACAATATCAGCGTAACCATTCTGGTTGAGAGACTACCTAAAGCATTTATGCCGCCAAATGCGATGACGATTTGAGAATCGCGCCAGTGCGGACACGGGAGTTGCACTGAACTCTCGTCAGTCCGCAGTCGCATTTCTGAATCATCAGCCTGGTCTATCAAAGAGCAAGCGGGAACGGCCTCGCGGCGTGTGGCCCGAGGTTTGTTCAGTCGAGGGAGGGCGCGAGGAGGCGTCCGGCTCGTGTGTGTGTTTGTGTTGAGAACCTGACGGCTCCCCGCGCACGGCTTTTTTAGGCGTACACCGCGT
>NZ_JBFRFB010000020.1:0-36272 GCF_052114605.1 Microvirga sp. 2YAF29 | reverse complement strand
GGCGAAGAAGGGCGTGATCAAGAGTGCTGAGTTCTACCAGGGGCCGAAGGCGCACGATCGGGACGACCGCCTGATCTACGACAAGAAGACGGGGGCCTTGTACTACGATGCCGACGGCACCGGCGCACAGGCTCAGATCCAGATCGCGGCGCTCTCCAAGAACCTCAAGATGACCTACAAGGACTTCTTCGTCATCTAGACAAAAGCGCAGCTGTTTCTGTCCTTTTGCGCGTCTCCTCGAAAGCTCTCTTTCGGCTTCAATCGAAAGAGGGCTTTTTGTCTGACGGAGCCTGCGAATCAATCGCCTCGGAGGCGAGGTGAGTTGTCACACTGAATGTTCAGATAGTTTGCGAAAACTGTAGCTTCCTTAAGGATTAATTTTTCTCGACCCCGTCATGAGGACCATCTGTGGCCACGCTCGTTTTCTCCGGACCCGACATCCTTCTCGATCCCTCTTCGAATTCGCAATTTTATCCTGATCTGGCTCCTCTCGGTGATGGCGGGTTTGTCGCCGTCTGGTCGACTTATACGGATGATGGGGTCGCGGTTATGCGCGGCCAGATATTAAATGCCGATGGGACGCCTCGGGGCAACATCTTCACTGTCAACAGCTCACCCGATGACGGCGGCATGTATCCGACGGTCACAGCCTTGGCCAATGGTCAGTTTATTGTCGCCTGGCACGGCGAACCGATTGACGGAGATGCCTATGCCGTTGGAGCGCGCACTTTCAACGCGAACGGAACGCCGGTTGGCGACGATTTCGTTCTCAACGACACTTGGCAAGGAAGTCAGACTTTTCCGTCCATAACTGCCCTTTCCAATGGCGGCTTCGTTGCGACTTATGAGAGCAGCTCATACGACGCGCAGGGAATCCTGGCGCAAATCTATGATGCTGACGGCATGCGGGTCAGTGCTGAGTTTGCCGTCAACACGATAACTGCGGGAAACCAGGAGCGTCCTCAAGTAACGGCTCTGGCCGATGGCCGCTTCGTCGTGGCCTATACCGATTTCAGCCAAAGCCCCGATGACCCGTCAGGTGGCGCAGTCCGCGCACAGATTTTCAATGCCGATGGCAGCAAGAGCGGCGCCGAGTTCCTTGTGCCGACCAGTGTTGAGGGCACGCAAACCGATCCGATCGTCACAGCGCTTTCCGACGGCCGCTTCGTGGTCGTGTGGACGCATTTCGATGCTGCTACCGGCGATCAATCATCCTACAGCATCCGGGCGCAGATGTTCACGGCTGACGGCGTACGGTCGGGGCAGGAATTCCAGGTCAATACGGCGACCTGGGATAGTCAGGACCATCCGACCGTCTCCGCACTTCCCGGAGGCGGCTTCGCGGTCGCCTTTGCCGATCGCAGCCAGGGCGATTCCAATATCCGGATCGTCACCTATTCCGCAGCCGGCGAAATGACGACCGACGAGATGATTGCGCATCCAAATACGGCGGGTAAGCAGGAATCTCCGTCGATTATCACGCTTTCGGATGGCCGCATCGTCGTCGCGTGGAGCGAACTCACGCCTGCATGGGAATCCGATGTCCGGGTGCAGATCTTCGAGGCGCCGACGTCGGGCTCCTCGCAGGAAGGCACGCCGGGCGATGACAATCTCGTCGGAACCATCTTCAATGATCCTTTGTCCGGTCTTGGCGGCAACGATTACCTGTCTGGTCTTGACGGAGACGATACCCTCGACGGAGGCACAGGCGTCGACACGATGGATGGCGGCGCCGGCTCGGATACGTTCGTAGTCGATGATGTCAACGACGTCGTCATAGACGATAGTGATGACCCGAACGATGTCGATCTCATCAACACCTATGTGTCCTATTCGCTCGCGGCGACACCTTTCGTCGAAAAGATGACGGCCCTCGGAACCGATGCGATCAATCTAACCGGCAACGCAGGTGCCAACGTACTCACCGGCAACGACGCCGCCAATCACCTTGATGGAGGTGATGGCGGTGATATCCTTATCGGCTTGGGCGGGAATGACAGCCTGACTGGCGGTGCGGGGTATGACTATCTGGAGGGCGGAGAGGGAGCCGATACGCTTATTGGCGGCGCTGACAGCGATCTTTACTGGATCGATGGCGACGATATTGTCGTCGAGACGGAAGATGGCGGCGACGCGGACCAGATTAACACCGCAGTCAGCTTCTCTTTAGAGACGACCCCCTTTGTCGAGCAACTGGTGGCGCGCGGAGAAGACGCCATCGACCTGACCGGCAACGCCCTGAACAACTTTTTGGCCGGCAACGCCGCCGATAACCACCTTTATGGCGGTCTTGGCGACGACGCGCTCAACGGAAATGAGGGAGCCGATACGATGGTCGGCGGCCTCGGCGACGATGTCTACTGGGTGGATGACCTCGGCGACGTCGTGAGCGAGGAAAGCGGCGAGGGAACCGATATGGTCCTTACCACGCTCGACAACTACACTCTTGCGGACCACGTCGAAAACCTCACCCATATCAGGCCTTCCTCCGCAACGCTTCTGGGCAACGATTTGCGCAACCTGATTGTGACGGGCGCAGGGGATGATCGCATCGATGGAGGGCTTGGTGCTGATACGATGCAGGGCGGCGCCGGCAATGACACCTATGTGGTCGACGATGCCGGCGACATCATCCAGGAAGAGGATGAGAGTGGTATCGATACGGTCGAGACCAGCATCAACTACAGCCTGAAGGATAACATCGAGATTCTCACAGCGACGGGGACCAGCAATCTGTCCCTTGGCGGCAATGCCTTGTCCAATACAATCACCGGCAATTCCGGCGACAATCTCATTGATGGCGGCGCTGGAGACGACACCATATACGGTGGGCTCGGGAACGATACGATCGATGGTGGTTCCGGCGGCAACGTTGCGCAGTTCAGCGGCAAAGAGTCCGAGTATGTCATTACGAGAGAGGCGGATGGATCGTTTACTGTCACAGACAGGATCGCTGACCGCGATGGTACTGATACCATCAAGAATGTGCGGACACTGGCATTCTCCGATACCACCTATCACACATACAATACGGCCCCAACGGATCTGAAACTGACAAGATCCAGTATTAGCGAAGATGCTTTTGCCTCAACGATTGTCGCGAGCCTTACCGCGAAGGATACGGAAGGGGACAGCGTGAGCTTTAGTCTCGTCACAGATGGTCCTTTCAAGCTCGACGGCAGCAATCTAATCCTGACCGGACCGCTGGACTTCGAGACCAAGCCCCAGCACACGCTCACGATTACAGCGCGCGACAGCTATGGTGCCGAGACGACCCAGACTTTTACGATCACGGTGTTGGACGTGCTTGAGCCAGGCGATCCCAATTTTCCTCTCACGCTCTGGGGCACGCCAAGGGCGGATTGGTTAGAGGGCCGCAATGCCAACGACGTTCTGTATGGCCTGAACGGAAACGACAAGCTTTATGGTGGCGCGGGCAACGACAAGCTCTATGGCGGTGCGGGCAAGGACACGCTCGATGGCGGCTCCGGTCAAGACATCTTCGTGTTCGACACCAAGCTCTCGAAATCGGCGAAGGTGAACAAGGCCAATCAGGACAAGATCGTGGACTTCAAGGTGGCGGACGACACGATCCATCTGAAGAAGAGCGTGTTCACGAAACTGGACAAAAAGGGCGTGCTCAAGAGCGCTGAATTCTATGTCGGCACGAAGGCGCACGATGCCTCCGACAATCTGATCTACAACAAGAAGACGGGCGCGCTGTACTACGATGCCGACGGTACGGGATCGGCCGCGCAGATTCAGATCGCCACCCTCTCCAAGAACCTCAAGATGACCTATAAGGACTTCTTCGTGATCTGATGTCTCCCCGGTATAAGACCACGAAGTGAGGAAAAGGGCCGATTAAGCAGCCCTTTTCCTAAGGCTCGTCTATTTATAATTCAGAGTCGAAAATCTCTAATCAGATTGCGGCTTCTATTGCCCACACCAATGCTGGTTGCGTGCTTCTTCAGCCTCTGGCCCATCTTCCCAAGGTAAGGCGAGGTCTTCTGCTATCATGATCCCGCCAACATCTCGATTGCCTGCCCGTAAATTTGCCAGGGTGCGCCCATTGCGATCTCCCGCGCCGGAAGATTTGTACCTTTCCCGATCCAAGCAACTCGGCAAGCCGCGCTTTAGCTTTTAGGCTCATCATTGGCTCTCGCTCACATCTTGATCGGAAACTTTCAGGTGCCTCAATGTTGAGGATCCGCACCTGCTCGCGGCCAAAGGCAAAGGTGTCGCCATCGACAATAACAACGCGGACTCCGTCAAAGGTCTCGACTTGGGAGAGGGTCGCCGTGAGCATGATGCGTCCGAGATCCGATGACAACTGCGTCATGGTTCGGCCTGCATTGTCGAGGCTCTAAGCGGCCGCATCTCGAGCCGCGAGAGTGAAGGCCTGTCGTTGAGCATCTGGCATATCCTTCAACATGGCTTCGAGCTCATCACGGCGTGTGTTGCGGCTCTAGACTTGAGAACCTGCATCCTGCGCTTCCTCAAGGGTCTTGCTGTCGGCATAGCGAGAGCGCGCCTCAGAATAGCCGGGCACCGTATCAAGCTGCTCATCAAGCTTTTACTGAATGGGGTTTTAGGGTGCCTGCAACGTCGCTCCACTCATTGCGCATGCCGCACCCGACTTCGCTGCGCACCTCGTGCAGGTCGCCGCGCTCGATTTTGGAATATCGCCTTTGAAGAGCTGCCCTCGGATATTCAGCAGGGCTTCGCGCTTCTTGCCGGATACAGTCAGAATTGCATCGTCAATCATGTTGACGGCATCACGAGCATCGAGCGGCGCAGCGTGCTCGGTAGGCCGAACCCCGGCAGCTCATCGTCCCAAACAAAGGCATCCGTACCGGGATCTAGGGCCGTAGCGTCTACCGTCCTCTTTGTGAGTTTTGGCATTGGGTAAGCATCAAGTAAGCAAAAGGATGGAAATTGGCGGAAACGTCAGGTAATGAAATGACCCGAAAAACCCTTACGCATCAAGGGTAATAAAACTCAAGGACACGTTCGAATCGTGTCGGGTGCGCCATTATTCTCCATGGATTTCAGCGACTAGGTTGCCCCGTTTAAGCTGAGCTGGGCAATAAAGCGGCGCTTTTGGCGAGTGCACCACGCCCTCTGCCTGAGGATAATCCGTCATTTTTCTCTTTTAGCGAGCAGTCTCTTCGAGCTCTTTTGGATCAACGTCCATGTTCGGCGTTCTTGCCAGAAATTGCGGAAAGACTTTTGCGATGGGAGGTTGATCCTATTCAGCTGTCGCTCTCGTCATATTTTGAACCAGATGATGATGAAATTCCCATTGATGGCCACGGCCTGACCCGAATGTTTATCATCCAAGCTTGACCCATGAGGCGGACGTCGTCCTCTAATTTGCAAAAGCAAATTATCCTTCTCAGTCAAGCAACGATATAAAGTGTTCTTGCTCAGGCCTTTCAGTGTTGAGCGTCACGATGACTTACTTCGAACCTGGTACTTATACGTTGCAAGGCGCCGGTAAAACTTGGAGTTACGCCAACTCCGGCAGCAACATGCGCTTCGAATTGCGTTCCGGAGACCGTTGGGTCGGCGACAGTAACTCTACTGTCGAGCGCTCGGAAATTGCGAGCTACAAGACGCTCGCTTTCAATCAAAGCTATACGGTCCAGTACAAATTCATGATTGAGCCAGGGGCCATCAATACAGCCAAATGGCTTGTGATTGGCCAGCTTCATGCAACTGAAGATGAAGACGACGAAGGCGTCTCGCCGCCCTTTGAGCTTGGCCTTGTGGGAGAGCGGATGCAGGTTACCGTGCATTGGTCGACATCGGCGCAAACCAATTGGAGTAATGTCACTGAAAACACCCTCTACACGGACACGAAGAACGTACAACGCGGTCATTGGTACGATATCAAGCTAACCGTCAAATTCGATCCGTTTGGAAATGGATTGCTTGACGTCTGGAGAGACGGAATACAGCTCGTCGATTACAACGGGCCGTTAGGCTTTAATGATCAAGTCGGTCCTTATTGGAAAAACGGGATTTATCGAAAAGCAGCCTCGGAAACGATAGCAATCAATTATAGTGACTTCTTTATGATGCCATCCGTTTCACAGAATATGGCACCTACCCAAATCAGCTTGAACGGCGATAGCGCGCTGGAATTGGCAGCTCGCGGAACGGTCGTTGGACTGCTTGCAGCCGAAGATCCGAATGCAGGTGACCAAGCCGTATTTACCATGCTCGACAGCGCAGGTGGACGCTTTGCGCTAGACCCAACAGGCACACGGGTCGTGGTGCACGATGGCCTCAAACTCGACTACGAACAGGCTAATTTCCATACCATCAAAGTAAGAGCAACCGACAAGGGTGGCTTGTTCATAGATAGGACTTTGACGGTCAAGCTCGGTGACGTTTTCATGGAAAGAGCCGACGGAACAATGGATGCGGACCGGTTTGTAGGTGGATCGGGCGCCGATGCTTTCCATGGTCAAGGCGGCAATGACACGCTGTACAGCAGGGATGGTAGAGATAGGCTCACAGGTGGTGCTGGCGCAGACGTATTCGTGTTCGATACCAAGCCCAACAAGAAGACCAATATCGACAAGATCACGGATTTCAACGCACGCTATGATAGTATCTGGCTCAACAATGCCATCTTCAAAGCGGCGGACTTGAGGAAGATCGGCAAGGGCAAATCGGAGGTCAATCCTGGCAAGTTGAAGGCAGAGTTCTTCAAGTCGTTTGATAAGAAGCACCCTCTCAATCAAGATAAGAATGACTACGTACTCTACAACAAGAGCACGGGCGCCTTGTCGTATGATGCGGACGGTTCTGGCAAGGGAGCAGCGATCCAGATCGCGAGCTTGAATAAAAATCTTCCGATCACCGCAAAAGACTTCTTCATCGTCTAGGGCCCGACAGCCGTAAGGTCATATTGTAGCGAATAGGGCCTGACAATAAGGCAGGGTACTTGCCATGTTACATGAGCCTGCCGGTTAGATTTCGCCGCAGAAGCCGAGCCCAATACATCTTATGACTCATGAAGAGCGGCAGGGTAGTACCTCTTCAGAGAACACCCCTTTTGGGGAACCTGAAACCCCGCAGTCATGTTAAGGCCCTGGACCTGTCCCGACGAGTGGACTGGCTTTCCGGGAAACGCCTTCAAGCCAAGCTTCTCATTCATCCATTCTGAATGAGGTGGTGAAAGGTGCGCGCGATAGAGAATGGATGTGGGGTAAATCACTATGAGCCAGGCTTTTGCCTATCGAAATGCAACAATCAATGTTGCGCGTGATTCTGCTCAATCGATTTCGACATATTTGATCTGCTCGAATTCTCTTCTGCGCAGCGGCTTTGATCACATCCTCTCTGGAACGCAATTTTCCCTGTCAGACGAGGTTTACAAGGATCACATTGACCTTCCTCAAATCGGCGGCACGGATCCGATTCTCCTTATCGTGTGTACGCACGGCACCATGAACGAACCGGAGCAGATCGTGGAGGGCTTGAGGGAGACGTGTCCGAAGGCACGGATCGTCATCGTCGCGGATCACCTTGATCCTACAATTCTGGTGCGAGCTTGTAAGGCCGGTGTCGACGGCGTGTGCAGCACTGACATGGACCGCGATGTTCTTTTAAAAGCTCTCGAACTCGTCATGCTCGGCGAGCGGTTCATTCCGTCATCGATGGGACTTGCGCTTCTGGAAGCCAATCCCAATGAGCTCCGCGGCTTGGATGGCGACAAGGTCGTTCCTCTGCACACGAGTGATAGCGCGCCCCAGAGTCTATCCACGCGGGAAACGCAGATTCTGCGCTGCCTCATCGACGGTTCCTCCAACAAACACATTGCCCGACAGCTCGGCGTCGCTGAAGCGACGGTGAAAGTTCACATCAAGGCAATCCTCAGGAAAGCGAAAGTCGCTAATCGTACCCAGGCTGCCATGTGGGCCCAGCGTCGGTTGAACCAGGGGCCGGTTGCCAGCTCGGATTAAATCTTCTCAGTGTTCTCATCGGCCCGGTACTTGCCGCCCCCACATGTTGGCGGCGAATGGATTCGGCCGGTACGGAGAGAGGCAGGAACTCAATACTCAATAGAAGTATAAAAATCCGAGAGTCCCTCAGTTGATTGGAGTAACCCGTAGTAGCGTTGAAATAGATGCAACATTACGGCATGAAAAGGCTTATGCTCCTTGCTAGGGAGTGCTCAGATGCGTGCTTTAATCTTGCCGGCCTTCATCGTGTCAGTCCTCGTGCCTGCAGGGGCTTTCGCCCAGGAATGGGCAGCCCTTCCAGGGCCGCAGGGCCGGATGCTGCAGGATCGTGATGTACGATGGAATGCCTGCTATAAAGAAACTAGGCTCATGTACCGGACCCGGAACCATTCCTTGAACAATTACCGCACCATCATCAAGGATGCCCGTTACGATCACATGCGTGAATGCATGGCCCGGGCGCAGCTGCCTCGTCCTATCGGAAGCCCGGATGCTGGCGAGAAGCAGATTCCCTCTAACCTCGCCGGGTGGGCCGCCAATCCCTGATGGCGTGTGCCCGTGCTTGCTGGCGCTGCGTCAGGTTGTCATGGCGCAGATACTATATTACCGTGGGTTGCTGGTCATCGTCCGGCAGCTTTCTCCTTGCCTGAGGGCTGCAGCATGATCGGCCAAATGGCCTAGTAGATGTAGCCGACTAGGTTTGCCGTGGCGTTTCTGCCATATGGCGTGCCACGGTGAGGGGGAATGTATGGAACCGGTCGAGCAGCGTCGCGCCAGTCCGCGCTCGCGCACTCTTCTTGAGGGGCACATCATCTACAATAACCGACTGTCTAGGATGGAATGCTCCGTGCGCGACTTATCGGAGACAGGGGCTCGGATCGTGTTCGCGCAACCCGTCAAGGTGCCGGCCCAGTTTGAATTGCAGATCCCGAAACGGAAGCTCGTCCGTCAGGCTCAGGTCATGTGGTATGATGGCCAGGCCCACGGGGTCATGTTTCTAGAGGATGCGGCAAGCCAGCCCGTTCGCAAGGTTCCCGTCGCGAAATCTCAAGGGAAAGTTCCTGCGATGAAGAAGGAGCCCGCCAGCGTTCCTGACATCATCGAAGACGCCCGCCATAATATCGCGCGTCTCCTTGGCGTTTCCGTCGACCTCATTCAGCTGAAGCTGGAGATCGACCGCTGACGCTCCTGCCTCAGCGGTCCTGATCCGTTCGTTATTTCAGCATCCATTCGTGGTCGGGATCGTTGTGGAACTTCCAGATCCGCTTCGGGCCAGCCATCACGTTCAGATAATACAGCTCATAGCCGTGCGGCGCGCCGACTGGGTGATACCCTTTCGGCACCAGCACCACGTCGCCATTGGCCGCCGCCAGCGTCTCATCGAGTGAGCGGTCGTCCGTATAAACACGCTGCAGAGCGAAGCCGGACGGCGGGTTGAGCCGGTGATAATAGGTTTCTTCCAGCAGCGACTCGTTCGGCAACATATCCCGGTCATGCTTGTGAGGCGGGTAGCTCGACCAATGGCCTGACGGGGTGATGACTTCGACGACGAGTAGGCTTTCCGCCGGCTCCGTCTCCGGCAGGATGTTGCGCACATGGCGCGTGTTCGTGCCCTTGCCGCGCGTTTCCTGGCCCACCTCGTCGGGACGGATCACCCGCGCCGGTAGCTTGCCTTCGGCGGGCGCGGTGCAGATTGCGATCTCGCAATCCGTCTCGGCCTTCAGCGACCATTCGGATTTGGCGGGTGCGTAAAGCGACCACGGATCGGGCTCGAACGGCGAGGAACGCCCGCCGATCGTGCCGAAATCTTGGGCCCCCGCGCTCACATGCGCGTGGCCTGAGAGCATCACGATGCAAGCTTCCCGGTCACCGGTCTGCCGCTGCAAGCTCTGGCCGGCTTTAAGCTGGTAGACCTCGAAACCCACATAGGTCCAGCCGGCGGAAGCCGGCGTGATGGCGTGGATACGCCCGGATGAATCGGGCATCGACGGTTTGACGAGAAGCTTCGACATCGTGATGGTCCTTATCGCATTCTCAGCAGAGAAAATGCGTCGCTAGAACTAGCGCAGGCCCGCTTCCTTCAGGAAGCGGGTGAGATTGCCATAGCCCATCTTGGCATAGGTGAGGGGATGAGCCTTCTTGGGATCCTGCTCCGCTTCGATGACGACCCAGCCGCTATAGCCAGGCAGTTCCTTGAACACGGAGACGAAATCCACCATGCCGTCACCCGGCACCGTGTAAACGCCTTCGATGACGGAATCGAGGAAGCTCCAGCCTTCAGCCGTTGATTTCTCCATCACGCTCTTGCGCACGTCCTTCGTGTGAACGTGGCTGATGCGGCTGCGGTAGCGGCGGGCGAGTGCTGCCGGATCGGCGCCGCCCCATGTGGCGTGGCCCGTGTCGAGCAGCAGATGAACCGCATCGCCCGTGGAGCGCATGAAGGCGTCGATATCGGCCTCGGACTCGACGATTGTGCCCATGTGGTGATGGTACACGACGCGAACGCCTTCCTGCAGCGTGCGCTCAGCCACCTGCGTCAGGCGGCGGCCGAACTCCGCCCAGTCGCCATCCTTCATCACAGGGCGCTGAGAGAGCGGCTTCGAGCGGTCTCCGTGAATGGCATTCGACGTCTCGGCGAAGACGAGGACGTTCGAACCCATGGCCTTCAGCAGGTCGAGATGCGGGCGCAGCGCCTTCATCTCGGCATCCGCGTCGCGCTTGAGAAGTTCGGCGGAATACCAGCCGGACACACAGGCCATATTGAAGGGCGCGAGCGCCTTCTTCAGCGCTTCCGGCTCACGCGGAAACTTGTTGCCGAGTTCCATGCCCTCGAAGCCGGCTTCTTTGGCTTCAGCCAAGCATACTTCCAGTGGTGTCTCGCCACCGAGTTCCGGCATGTCGTCGTTGGACCAGCCGATAGGGTTCGCCCCGATGCGGATCGTCATGAATCCTATTCCTTCCGTTTCAATCAATCGCCCACGCGCTGCGCGCCGAGGGCATTTTCGTAATCTTTACGCGCCGTGTTCACCTGCTCGCGCACGGAGACTTCCGGCACCGCCACATCCCACCAATGGCCGCCCTCATCCGTGGAGATCAGCGGATCGGTGTCGATGATGATGACGGTGCTGCGGTCTGCGCTGCGGGCTTTCTTCAGCGCGTCCTCGAGTTCCGCGATGCTCTTCACCTTCAGCGATTGAGCGCCGAGGCTTGCCGCATGGGCGGTGAAGTCGATATCCGGCAGCGTCACATGGTTCGTGTGCTGCAGGAGATTATTGAAGCTCTCTCCACCGGTGGCACGCTGAAGGCGGTTGATGCAGCCATAGCCACGATTGTCGAGCAGCACGACAGTAAGCTTCCGGTCCAGCATTACGGATGTGGCGAGCTCCGAATTCATCATGAGATAGGAGCCGTCGCCCACCATCACGATCACTTCGCGGGATGGGTCGGCCATCTTCACGCCAAGGCCGCCTGCGATTTCGTAACCCATACAGGAATAGCCGTATTCCATGTGGTAGCCGAGCGCAGCGCTCGCCTTCCAATGCTTATGCAGCTCGCCCGGCAGGCCACCTGCTGCGCAGACCACCACGTCGGTGGGGGAGGAGGTGCGCTGCACTGCGCCGATGACCTGTGCATCGGAGGGAAGCTCCGCATTCGTCGGGTCGGTGAAGCGAGCCGAAGAATCGAACCAGCGCGCCTTTTCCTCGCGGCCCTTCGCGGTCCAGCTCTCAGGTGCCTTCCAGCTGCCGAGCGCGCGGCTCAACTCTTCGAGGCCGACGCGCGCGTCGGATACAAGCGGCAGTGCATTGTGTTTCGTCGCGTCGAAAGCCTGCACATTGAGGCCTACGATCCGGCGCTTCGGGTTCTTGAACAGGGCCCAGGATCCGGTGGTGAAATCCTGCAGGCGGGTGCCGACCGCGATCACCACATCGGCATCTTCGGCCAGCGCATTCGCAGCACCTGTGCCGGTCACGCCGATGGCGCCGAGATTGGCCTGATGGTCATGGGGTAGACTAGACTTGCCGGCTTGTGTTTCTCCCACGAAGAGCCCGTGCTTCTGTGCGAAACCAGCCAGCACCTTTTCCGCGTCAGAATAGAGCACGCCGCCGCCGGCCACGATGAAAGGCTTCTTGGCATTGCGGATCAAATCGACCGCTTCCGCAAGCTCCGATTCATCGGGACGGATGCGGCGCGGCGTCCAGATTTTCTCCGCGAAGAAGCTCTCGGGATAATCGTAAGCCTCAGCCTGTGTGTCCTGGCACAGAGCCAGCGTCACCGGTCCGCAATCGGCAGGATTGGTTAGCACGGACATGGCGCGCTGAAGCGCGGGAATGATCTGTTCGGGGCGGGTAATACGGTCGAAATAGCGGGAGACGGGCTTGAAGCAATCGTTGGCCGAGATCGTGCCGTCAGAGAAACTCTCAATCTGCTGCAACACCGGGTCGGGCTTGCGGTTGGCAAAGACATCGCCGGGCAGAAGCAGCACGGGAACGCGGTTCACATGGGCGACCGCGGCTGCAGTCACCATGTTCGTCGCACCGGGGCCGATGGACGTGGTGCAGGCCATCATGCGGCGGCGCCGCGATGCTTTCGCAAAAGCAACGGCAGCATGGGCCATGCCTTGTTCGTTATGCGCTCGGAAGGTCGGAAGCTGATCGCGCACGCCATGCAGCGCCTCGCCCATACCCGCCACATTGCCGTGGCCGAAAATGGCCCACACACCGCCGAACAGCGGCAGGACTTGTCCGTCGATCTCCGTCTTCTGCGCGGTGAGGAACCGGGCGACAGCTTGCGCCATGGTGAGGCGGATCGTGCTCATGAAGCTTCCCTCAATTCAGGCCGGCAACGGCCAGCAGCGTTTCCAGATTTTGTCGTTCATGAAAAGAGGGCGGAGCCTTCCATCGGCTCCGCCCTTCGTCTTAGGCGGCCTTCGTCTGATCGGACACGCGCTGCCAGCAATCCACGAGGCGCTGGAAGCGGCCTGACATGTCGGCAATCGCGGCTTCGTCCGAGATCTCGCCTTTCAGCCAGCGCCGCGCGGCGTCGTTGAAGATCGTGCGGCCGACCGCGAAGCCCTTCACCTGAGGTTCGCTGGCGGCGGCGGCGAAGGCCATTTCCAATTCGTCTTCCGGCGCTTCGAGACCAAGCAGCACGATGCCGCGACAATAAGGATCGTTCTTCGTGATCACCTTGCCGATGGCATTCCAGGCCGCCTTGTCCTGCTGCGGCTCCAGCTTCCACCAATCGGGCTTGATGCCGAGATCGTAGAGATGCTGCACAATGCCGGCGACCGTGTCGGTCTTCAGCGGTCCGTGTTTGCCCGCGATGATCTCGACCAGAAGCTCGCGGCCGATGCGGCGCGCGGCATCATGGATTCGCAGCAACTCGCGTTCTTGGCGTGCTTTAAGCTCCGGCGGATCGTCGGGATGGTAGAAGCACAGGCACTTGATGGTGTGGCCCACCGGCCATTCGACGAGCTTCGCGCCGATGCTTCCGCCGCCCTCGAAGTCGAGCGGGCGCGAGCCTGGCAGCTCAACAGGGCGTCCGATCCAGAATGGATGATCGGCGGCGCGGAAGAGGGCCTCGCGGCCATAGGTGCCGTCGATCAGCATGCCGAAGCCTTCGCGCCCATTGGCCACTCTGGCGGCAGCCTGCACTGCCAGCACCTTGAAATCGGGAATGCGCTCGATGGAGGCGCCGACTTCCTTCGCCATCACCTCAAGCTGCATGCGATGATCAATAGCGAGCGCCATGAGCGTGTCGGAAGCGGGGCGGCGCGTGGTAGACCAATGAATGTGGTTGATGTCCTCGTCGAAGCGCAGCGCTTTGTGGCGGCTTCCTTCCTTGAGGAAGTGCTGCAGCTCGGGGAAGGTCGGAATTTCCGGCGAGCAGAGTAGGCGCGACACGGCGAACGCGCCGCTCGCATTGGCATAGGCGCAGCAGGTCTCGATCTTCTCGTCCTTCAGCCATCCGCGCAGGAAGCCGGAGAGGAACGCATCGCCCGCGCCGAGCACGTTGTAGACTTCCACCGGGAAGCCGGGGCCCTTCACGCCGTCGTCGAGCGAAGCCGGAATGTCGCCGGGGAACACCACGCAGCCCATGGGGCCGCGCTTGCAGACGATGGTGGCTTTCGAAACCGCGCGGATATCACGGATCGCGCTGAGCGTATCCTCCGAGCCGCCTGCGACATGAAGTTCTTCTTCCGTGCCAACAATGAGATCGCAATCGGCGAGAATGGGCTTCAGGTGCTCCGTCACCGTGTCCGAGCGAACATAGCGCGATTCACCTGCACCATGCCCGAGAAGGCCCCAGAGGTTCGGGCGATAATCCACATCGAACACGACCTTACGGCCATTCGCCTTGGCAACGCGTATTGCTTTCTTCTGCGCGGCGGCGGTGCCCTCGCGGGAGAAATGCGTGCCGGTGACGACTATGGCGGCAGCGGACGCGACGAAGCTTTCATCCACATCGTCTTCGCTAAGCGCCATGTCCGCGCAATTATCGCGATAGAAGATCAGCGGGAAGGAGTCTTCGTCACGCACGCCCAGAATGACGAGGGCGGTCAGACGCTGCTTGTCGGTGACGATGCCTCGCGTGGCGACGCCTTCGCGTTCCATCTGCTCGCGAATGAAGCGGCCCATGGCTTCATCGCCGACGCGGGTGATGAGGCCCGATTTCAGGCCGAGCCGCGCCGTGCCGATGGCGATGTTGGCAGGGCAGCCGCCAACAGCCTTGGAGAAGGAGGCCATATCTTCAAGCCGGCCACCGACCTGCTGGCCATATAGATCGACCGATGCGCGACCCATGGTGATCACATCCAGGGCTGGCTTCATGCTTTTCCTCCCAGGGCGCGATCTCTGAAGATCGCGTCAGGGCCTCCGGCCCTTGAAGTTATGGAATATTTATTCTATTAGCATCTAACACTGGAATTTCAATTCCAAATTTTCCGAAAACTGGCAAAGTATATTGGGGGAAACATGATCAGGATCGCCGTTTTGGGCGCCGGCCGCATCGGCCGCATTCATGGTCGTAACGCCGCTAGCCATCCCGACGCTCGCCTCGTTGCGGTCGCCGATCCGCATGCTCCCTCCGCACAGGAACTCGCGGCTGCCACGGGCGCTGAGGTCTCCTCCCTCGAGGAGGTAGTCGAACGCTCGGATGTCGATGCCATCCTCATCTGCACGCCGACCACGACACATGCCGATCTCATCGAGCGCGGCGCGAAGGCGGGCAAGGCGGTGTTTTGCGAGAAGCCGGTCGATCTGTCGAGCGAGCGCATCGTGAGCTGCCTCAACGTGGTCGAGAAAGCGGGCACGCCGCTGATGATCGGCTTCAACCGCCGCTTCGATCCGAACTTCGCCGCATTGCAGAAGCGTCTCGCCGACGGCGAGGTGGGCGATGTGGAGCTGGTGACGATCCTCTCCCGCGATCCCGGCCCGCCGCCGGTGAGCTACATCAAGACCTCCGGTGGTCTCTTCCGCGACATGATGATTCACGATCTCGACATGGCGCGCTTCCTGCTGCTCGGCGATGAGCCGGTGGAAGTGCATGCGGTCGGTTCTTCGCTGGTCGATCCGGCCATCGGCGAGGCGGGCGATGTGGATACCGCAGCCGTGATGCTGAAGACCGCCAAGGGCAGGATCGTGCAGATCTCATGCTCGCGCCGCGCCACCTACGGCTACGATCAGCGCATCGAGGTGCATGGCTCGAAGGGCATGATTCGCGCGGGCAATATCCACCGCACTACCGTGGAAGTGGCGAACGCTTCCGGCGTCACCGCCGATCCGGTGCAGGACTTCTTCCTGGAGCGTTACGCAGACGCTTATCGTGACGAGCTGACCACGTTCCTCAACGCGGTCCGCGACGGCAAGCCGTGCAATCCCACGGGGCGCGATGGCCTGATGGCGCAGCGTCTGGCGGATGCGGCGACGGAGTCGGCGCAGACCGGAAAGCCGGTGAAGGTTTAAAAGGAAAGGGCGCTTCGGCGCCCTTTTTCATATTTGGTGAATTGCGGCTGTTCAGCCTTCCGCCCGCTTCTCCGCCGTTCCAACGGCAAGCGCCATGGCGAGCGCGAATGTCGCCGACAATGAGCGGAACGCACCGAAATCCGCCTCCGCCACTTCGATCCATACATCGGCGCTCGTCACCAGCGGGCTGAAGGCGGAATCCGTGATGGCGACCACGGGAATGTTGCGCCGTGCCGCGGTTGCGGCGAGGTCGGCGGTGACTGGGGCATAGGGCGTGAAGCTGATGGCGAGAACCGCATCGCGTTCCGAGGCGGTGGCGAGCTGTTCGGGACCGAGCTGAGCGATGTGATCGATCAGGATCGCGCGCACGCCGAGTTTGCCGAAGGCATAGGCGCAATAAGCCGAGATCGGAAACACCCGGCGGGCGCCGAGGAGATAGATCGTGTCGGCTTTCGCAAGCGTCTCGATGGCGCGGGAGAGTTCTTCCGGCCGCACGGATTCGCGCATCTTGTCAAGCGAGATCGCCGCCGCGTTGCTGAAGCCTTCGAGGAGCGAGGCTGCATGGACATGGTCTCCCTCGAGATCGCGCAGCACCCGCAGGCGCTCGCGATAATCGGGAAACCGTTCGCGTAAGCGATCGCGGAAGATCTGCTGGAGATGGGAAAAGCCGTCATAGCCGAGGCTTTTGGCGAAGCGGACAAGGGTCGAGGGCTGCACGCCCGCATGTTCCGCGATGGCTGCGACGGTGCCGAAGGCGATTTCTTCGGGGTGGTCCATGGCGAAGGCCGCCAGCTGCTTGAGCCGCTTCGGCATCGATTCGCGGCGGCTGAGCAGCAGGGCTCTCAATCCTTCGTAATCATCTGGCACTTCTCTGACAGATTCTGTCACTTCGATGCTTTTCCCAGTCTCCATGTCCTCTACCTTGGATACCAGATCGGGACCTTGACACTGATCTACAAAGAATGGAATGAATATTCTACTCTATAAACAAAAAGGTTCTGGCGTTCCATCGTTGGGCGACCGGATCGGCAGAGGAAGCGCCAAATACAGCCGGTGATTCGGCTCAAAACAACTTTGCTTTCTTCTGGTCTCACGTGGGGGCGAGACCCGGCGCACCGGTCTTCGGCGCGGCGGGCGAGGGAACCCATTTGGGAGGAAGCACATGAAATCTTATCTGACCGGTCTCGTTGCCGCAGCAGCCCTGACCGTTGCCGCCATCGCACCGGCCGCTGCCCAACAGGGCAGCCGCATCATCGTCGTCACCCACGGCCAGGCCAACGATCCGTTCTGGTCCGTGGTGAAGAACGGTGTCGCCGAGGCCGGCAAGGACATGAACGTCCAGGTCGATTACCGGGCGCCCGAGACCTTCGACATGGTGTCCATGAGCCAGCTCATCGACGCGGCGGTGAACCAGAAGCCAGCGGGCCTCGTGGTCTCGATTCCCGATGCCTCGGCGCTGACCGCGTCGATCCAGAAGGCGGTGGCCGCCGGGATTCCGGTGATCTCCATGAATTCCGGCTCCGACGTGTCGAAGAAACTCGGCGCGATGCTCCATGTCGGTCAGGACGAGGTCGAGGCCGGGCGCATTGCCGGCGCCAAGCTCAAAGAGATGGGCGGCAAGACCGGCATCTGCGTCAACCAGGAGGTCGGCAACGTCTCGCTCGACCTGCGCTGCAAGGGCTTCTCGGAAGGCTTCGGCGGCAAGGTGACCGTGCTGCCGGTCTCGAACGATCCGACCGACATCCGTGCCAAGGTGAAGGCGGCGCTGGCGTCCGATGGCTCCATCGACACGATCCTGGCGCTCGGCGCGGGCACTGCGGGCGAGCCGAGCGTTGCGGCGGTGAAGGATGCCGGCAAGACCGGTGCCGTGCGCGTCGCGACTTTCGATATGTCGGCGGGATTCCTGAAATCGGTGGCTGCGGGTGAGGCCGTGTTCGCCATCGACCAGCAGCAATTCCTGCAGGGCTACCTGCCTGTGGCCTTCCTCGCGCTCAACGCGAAATACGGGCTCATGCCCGGTGGCAATGTGCCGTCCGGCCCGAACCTGATCACGAAGGAAAAAGCCAGTCAGGTAATCGATCTGTCCGCCAAGGGCATTCGCTGAAGCCTTGTCGAAGCCCGCGACGCTCATCGCTCGCGGGCTTCTTCCTTTCTGTACCTGTTTCAAGGGAGGCTTTCATGGTGCACACCACCCAGCCGACCGCCGATCTGCCTCCGGCGCCTTCCGTCAAGGCAATCCAAGACGAACGTCTCAAGGAAGTCTCCTTTCTGACGAAGATCATGCGCCGTCCCGAACTGGGCGCGCTCGCCGGCCTGGTTCTGGTCGCCATCTTCTTCATGTCCACCGCCGATCCGTCGATGTTCACGCTGGCCGGCGTGATGAACATTCTCTCGCCGGCGGCGCAGCTCGGCATTCTCGCCATTGCTGCGGCCCTGCTCATGATCGGCGGCGAGTTCGATCTCTCCATCGGCTCCATGGTAGCGTTCACCGGCTTGGTCTTCGGATGCTTCGTGACGCTCTCCGGATGGCCGCTGCTTCTGGCGATCGCGGCGACCTTCGCGGTTGCGGCGGTTCTCGGCGGCTTGAACGGGCAGATCGTCATCCGCACGCGCCTGCCGTCCTTCATCGTGACGCTGGCCTTCCTCTTCATCCTGCGCGGATTGTCATTAGTCGGGCTCAAATGGGCGACCGGAGGCTCCACGCAAATGCGCGGGATCGGAGCGGATTCGGAGAACGTTGTCCGCGAGATATTTTCCGGCACCGCCCTCGAAGGTTTGTTCTCGTGGCTCGCCGCTCATGACCTGATCGCGAAATTTCCCAATGGAACGCCCACCGTCACCGGGGTTCCGGTTTCCATCCTCTGGTTCATCGGGATGGCGTTGCTCGCCACCTGGATTTTGCTGCGCACCCGCGCGGGCAACTGGATCTTTGCCGCCGGTGGCGACGCCAACGCCGCGCGCAATTCCGGCGTGCCGGTGGACAGGGTGAAGACAGGCCTCTTCATGCTCACCGCCTGCGCCGCGGCTTTGGTTGCCATTCTCACCGTGTTGGACGCGGGCTCGACGGATGCGCGGCGCGGCTTCCAGAAAGAGTTCGAGGCCATCATCGCGGCGGTGATCGGCGGCTGCCTGCTCACCGGCGGCTACGGCTCGGCCATCGGCGCGTTCTTCGGCGCCATCATCTTCGGCATGGTTTCTATCGGCCTCACCTATACAAGGTTCGATTCCGATTGGTTCCAGGTGTTCCTGGGCGCCATGCTGCTGCTGGCGGTCCTGTTCAACAACTTCATCCGCCGCAAAGTGACGGGAGAACGATGATGGAAAGCGAAGCTCCGCTCATCGAAGTCCGCAATCTCGTCAAGCATTTCGGGTCGGTCATCGCGCTCTCCGGCGTGTCGCTCTCCGTTCATCGCGGCGAAGTGATGTGCCTGCTCGGCGACAACGGTGCCGGCAAGTCAACGCTCATCAAGACGCTTGCGGGCGTGCACAAACCGACCTCGGGCGAGTTCATGGTGGAGGGCAAGCCCGTCACCTTCACGAGCCCGCGCGATGCGTTGGACGCAGGCATCGCCACGGTCTATCAGGATCTCGCGATGATCCCGCTCATGTCGGTGACGCGCAACTTCTTCATGGGCCGCGAGCCGGTGAAGGGCGTCTGGCCCTTCCGCCGGGTGGATTTCGACCGTTGCGATGCGGTCACGCAGGACGAGATGCACAAGATCGGCATCGATGTGCGCGATCCGCATCAGGCAGTGGGCACGCTCTCCGGCGGCGAGCGGCAATGCGTGGCGATTGCCCGCGCGGTCTATTTCGGCGCGAAGGTGCTGATCCTCGACGAGCCGACTTCGGCGCTCGGCGTTGCGCAGACATCCATGGTGCTGAAATACATCCATCAGGTCCGCCAGAAGGGCCTCGGCGTCATCTTCATCACGCACAATGTGCGCCATGCCTATGCGGTGGGCGACCGGTTCACCGTTCTCAATCGCGGCAAGACGCTGGGGACTTACGCAAAGTCCGAAATCCAGATCGAGGAGCTGCAGAACCTCATGGCGGGCGGCAAGGAATTGCAGGCCGTGTCGAAGGAATTGGGTGGGATGGTTTGAGATGCTTTCAGCCGTGTTCTCATTCTGAGTGGCTGGTTCGTAAAGCGCTGACAGGCCCTCCTCCCCCACAAGCCTCGGGCTTGCCCGAGACTTGTCTTGTGTTTGCCGCAAGTCGGGAACACCCGACTTGCGCTGGGGAGGAGTTGGAGGTGGGGGTGGCGGCGACGAACTGGACCAGCGTGCCGCCGCCACCCCCACCCTGACCCTCCCCACAAGGGGGAGGGAAACCCTCGCTACATTTTCAAACAGACTCTCAGGGGAGGGCTGAAAGAGCCTCTTATTTCAGGAGCACTGCGAATGAAGTCTCTGAACATCGGTCTCATCGGCACCGGCTACATGGGCAAATGTCACGCGCTCGCCTGGAATGCGGTGGCATCCGTGTTCGGCGACGTGCCGCGCCCGTACCTTGCCGTACTGGCCGAGGCCTCGCAGGAACTGGCGGCGCGCAAGGCACAAGAACTGGGCTTTGCCCGCGCCACCGGCGATTGGCGCTCGCTCGTCACCGATCCTGACATCGATGTGGTCTCGATCACCACGCCGAATGCGTTTCATCCCGACATGGCGATTGCCGCGCTTGAAGCCGGCAAGCATGTGTGGTGCGAGAAGCCCATGGCGACGAAGCTTGCGGATGCGGAGCGCATGCTCGCCGCCGCGCGCGCTTCAGGAAAAGTCGCGGCGCTCGGGTACAATTATATTCAGAACCCGATCATCCGCATGATCCGAAAACTCCTCGACGAGGGCCGCATCGGCGAGGTCAACCATGTGCGCTTCGAGATGGATGAGGATTTCATGGCGGACCCGGAAGAGCTTTTCTATTGGAAGAGCGAGGCGTCCTACGGCCATGGCGCGCTCGACGATTTCGGCGTTCATCCGTTGAGCATTCTCTGGACGCTGCTGGGCGGCGTGCGGCGTGTGTGCGGACACATGGCGAAGCCTTATGCGGATCGCCCTTTACGTGATGGCGGACGCCGTGCGGTCGAGACCTACGACATCGCCGCCATCCTGCTGGAGCTGGAGAACGGTGCATCGGGCGTGATGGCGCTGAACCGTTCCGCCTGGGGGCGGAAGGGGCGCATCTTCATTCAGATTTTCGGCTCGCGGGGCACTATCGTTTTCGATCAGGAACGCATGAACGAGGTGCAGCTTTATACATTGGACGACGCGAGAGATCGCCAAGGCTTCCGCACTATCCTCGCTGCGCCACAGCATCCGCCTTACGACAAGTTCATTCCGGCACCGGGGCATGGACTCGGCTTCAACGATCTGAAAGTGATCGAATGCCGTGAATTGATGCGCCGTATCGCGGGTGAGAGAGCGATGTTGATCGAGTTTGAGGACGGTATTCGGATCGAGCGTACGGTGGATGCCATAGCGAAGAGCGCGCATGAGGGGCGGTGGGTGGAGGTTTCGAACTAGGCCCCCACTTCTATCATTCCGGGGCGAGCGATAGCGAGAGCCCGGAACCCATAAACACCGAAGGTGCCAAGAAGGGTGCTGTGATCGCGGACAGCTTTATTCTACATCTGCAGTGGTTATGGGTTCCGGGCTCGCCTCCGGCGCCCCGGAATGACAACGGAAATTCATCTAACCCGCGTGCGCCTTCAGCACGTCGAGAAACGCATCCGCATAGCGGTCGAGCTTAGCTTGGCCCACGCCATGCACCTCGCCGAATGCGCGCACCGAGCTAGGCTTCTTGGCCACCATGTCGATGAGGCTGCGGTCGGAGAAGATCACGTAAGCGGGCACGCCTTCCTCCTTCGCAAGCCGCGTGCGCAGGGCCTTCAGGTCGAGCAGCAGCGGATCGTCGGAGGGCACGACGGATTCCGCTTCCATGCGCGAGCGCCTGCGGCGACGGTCGGCGGGCTTCATGAGAACGTCGGAGCGCAGCTCGATCCGCTCCTGGCCTTTGAGCACCGCAACGCCCTTGTCGGTGAGCGTCCAGCGGCCGTATTCGGCAAGCTCCAGGGTCACCAATCCGGCGGCGTAAATCTGGCGCAGGAGCGACCGCCATTCGTTCTTCGAGCGATCCTTGCCCACGCCGAAGGTCTTCAGCTTGTCGTGGCCGAAGCGGAGGACGGCGTCGGTCCCGTCGCCCATGAGAATGCTGATGAGATGCTCCGTGCCGAAGCGCTCGCCGGTCCGCACGATGGCCGAGAGGAGCTTCTGCGCCTCGATGGTGCCGTCGAAGGACATGACGCCGTCGATGCACAGGTCGCAATTGCCACACGGCTCAGTGGTCTCGCCGAAATACGAGAGCAGCGTCTGGCGGCGGCAGCGCGGCGCTTCGCATAAAGCGACGAGCGCGTTGAGGCGCTGGCGCTCCACGCGCTTCTGATCGTCGGACGCATCGCTCTGCTCGATCTGCATGCGGCGCAGGCGCATGTCGTCGAGGCCGTAGAGGGTGAGCGTGTCGGCGGGCGCGCCGTCGCGTCCCGCGCGGCCGATCTCCTGGTAATAGGCTTCGATGGATTTCGGCAAGGCTGCATGCGCCACGAAGCGCACGTCGGGCTTGTCGATGCCCATGCCGAAGGCGACGGTCGCCACCATCACTACGCCGTCCTCCTGCAGAAACATGTCCTGGTTCCTGGCACGCGCCGCTTGCGGCATTCCTGCGTGATAGGGCATGGCGCGATAGCCGGCCTGGCTTAAGGAATCCGCGAGCTTCTCGGTGGCGTCGCGCGACGAGCAATAGACGATGCCGCTCTCGTGCCGGTGCTTGTCGAGGAAAGAGAAGAGCTGGCGCCGCGACTGCTCCTTCGCCTGCATGGCAAGCCGCAGATTCGGGCGGTCGAAGCCGTGGATGAAGAGGCGCGGCTCCTCCTCGAACAGGCGATGCACGATGTCGCCGCGCGTCGCCACATCGGCGGTCGCGGTGAGCGCGATGGTCTGCACGTTGCCGAGACGACGGCGCACTTCGCCCAACATGGCGTATTCGGGGCGGAAATCGTGACCCCATTGCGAGACGCAATGCGCCTCGTCGATGGCGAGCAGGTTGACGCCCGAGCGGCCGAGCCACTCCGTGGTGCCGGTATTGGCGAGCCGCTCAGGTGAGGCGTAGAGCACGCGCATGCGGCCATCGCGCACGGCATCCACCACGCGGCGGTTCTCGTCCTGATCGTTCGCCGAATTGAGGCTGCCCGCCTCGACGCCGAAATGGCGCAGCGCCGCCACCTGATCGCGCATGAGGGCGATCAGCGGCGAGACCACGACGGTCAGGCCCTCGCGGACAAGCGTCGGCAGCTGGTAGCAGAGCGACTTGCCGGCACCTGTCGGCATCACGGCGAGCACATCCTCGCCCGCCAGCACGGCGCGCACGATCTCCTCCTGTCCTTCGCGGAAGGATGAGAAGCCGAAAACATCGTGGAGAATCTTGGCGGGGTCGATCACATCTGGGGTGTGGCCGATGACGGATTCAAGGTCAATGCGGCATGGGGAATCTTGAGCCGCGCCAGAACGCCTTTTGCCGCCGCGATGCCGGTCGCGAAGGTGGCTTGGAGCAGATAGCCGCCGGTCGGGGCCTCCCAATCCAGCATCTCCCCCGCAGCGTAGACCCCCGGCAGGCGGCGCAGCATCAGGTTCTCGTCGAGCTCCGCGAAGGGAATGCCGCCAGCCGAGGAAATGGCCCGGTCCAGGGGCTTCATGCCTGTCAGAATCAGGGGAACGGCCTTGATGAGCCGCGCCAGGTCCCCCGGTTCCACGGGCAGGCGCGGATCTGATTCGCGCAACAGGGCGACCCCCAGGGGGCTCAAAGAGGCGGCCTTGCGTAAGTATGTGGAGGCGGATTGGCCCTTTCGCGGGACGCTCAGGCGCTTCGCCAGGGCCTCCTCGGGCAGGTCGGGCCTGAGATCGAGGAGGAGGGTGGCCTGCCCTTCGCGCTCGATGGCGTCCCGCAGCCTTGCCGACAGGGCATAGACCGCGCCGCCCTCGATCCCGTCCGCCGTCACGATAGCCTCGCCCCGGACGGTCACGCCCTCAAAGGCGAGCGCGATTCGCTTCAGGGGCTCGCCTTCGAACCGCCCGCGGATGACCTCGGACCAGGGCAGGGTGAAGCCCATATTGGCCGGGCGTAAGGGAGCCACCGCGACGCCTTTGGCTTTCAGCAGTTCCACCCAGGAACCGTCCGACCCCAGCCTCGGCCAGCTCGCCCCGCCGAGCGCCAGGATGGTCGCGTCGGCTTGTGCCGCCACGCGCTCCCCGGCGGCATTGGTGAAGACCGGGCGGCCCTCTTCGTCCCAGCCCTGCCAGCGATGGCGCAGGGCGAAGCGGATTCCGAGGGCGTCCAGGCGGGCCAGCCAGGCCCGCAGCAGCGGCGAGGCCTTGAAGGCCTTGGGGAACACGCGTCCGCTCGACCCGACGAAGGTCTCCTGGCCCAGGCCTTCGCACCAGCCCCGCAGATCCTCCGGCCGGAAGGCTTCGAGGAGGGGGCGCAGCCTCTCGGATCCCTCGGAATAGCGGGCGACGAATCGCTCGAATTCCTCCGAATGGGTCAGGTTCAGCCCGCCGCGGCCGGCCATGAGGAATTTGCGGCCCAGAGAGGGCATCTGGTCGTAGATCGTGACTGCAACGCCTGCCTGTCCAAGCATTTCGGCGGCAACCAGCCCGGCGGGGCCGCCGCCGATGATGGTCACATGAGGGGATGATAGGGGCAGGGGCATGCGCTCAGCTGACGCGGAAAGGAGCGAGAAGGTGGTATGGACCCTTACGCTTCATCATGGCATTCAGCGCAAAGGTCGTGGCTTGCACATGACCGCCATGGGACTTTTTTGCAAGAGGAGTGGCGCACAACGCCACCTCAAGGGAAATTCGATGCGTGTTCTCTCATTCTGCGCCTTGATCGCCCTGGCGCTTGCGGGCTGCGCCTCCGATGCGTCGTTGACCGCCACCGACAAGGTTCTCGCCAGCTCCACGAAGGACGCGTCCGAGGCAGCGAAGCTCATCTCCGCCTATCGCGTCTCCAGGGGCTTAAGCCCGGTGACCGTGGATTCCAACCTGAACAAAGCCGCCGAGCATCAGGCCCGGGCCGTGGCGGCGGCGGGCCGCCTCAGCCACGGCAATTTCGCGAGCCGCATGGATGATTACGGCATCATCGGCTATTCGGCGGAAAACCTTTCGGCCGGTGCGGACAACGTCGACGGCACCATCGAGCGCTGGAAGCGGTCGTCCGGCCACAACGTCAATCTGCTGATGCCCCAGGCCCGCAAGATCGGCTTTGCCCGCGCCGACGCCAACAACCGCTACGGACGCTACTGGGCGCTCGTTCTCGGTCAGTAAGGGCTGCAACGGATCGCTTCGCTGCATCCCATGGGATCAACATTCCTGCCATGTCATGGCCGGGCTTGTCCCGGCCATCCCGATCCGGAAAGCGCGGCGCTCTTAACAATCGGGATCACCGGCACAAGGCCGGTGATGACGTGGGGATGAACTGGATTGATCGCTCACCCAGTCATACCACCCCCATCCTTTCTCTCCCCGCAAGGGGGAGGGAAACACGCGCTAACCCACTGAGGGGCTTCCGAAGCCTGAAGGCACAAACGGAGCCGTGGCGCGTTAGCATCAGGATTTCCTTTCAAGTGCGTCCCTCATGACCCATCAGCAAATGCTCTCCTTCGCCATCGTCGCCGGGATGATGGCGCTTTTCGTGTGGGGGCGCCTCCGTTACGACCTCGTGGCGGTCCTGGCGCTTCTCGCCGCCGTATTGGTGGGCATCGTCCCGGCGGACAAGGCTTTCACCGGCTTCAGCGACGACATCGTCATCATCGTCGCGAGCGCGCTGCTCGTGAGTGCGGCGGTCGCGAAATCCGGCGTGCTGGAGGCGGCGCTTCATCACGCCGGACCCTACCTGCGCACCACGCAGATCCAGGTCGTCGTCCTGGTCGCCACCGTGACGGTGCTGTCCGCCTTCGTGAAGAATATCGGCGCGCTCGCCATGATGATTCCCGTGGCGTTCCAGATCGCGCGGCGCTCGAACACTCCGCCCTCGTCCTTCCTCATGCCGATGGCCTTCGGCTCGCTTCTCGGCGGCATCGTCACGCTGGTGGGCACCTCGCCCAACATCATCGTGTCGCGGGTCAGGCAGGAATTGCTGGGCGAACCGTTCGGGATGTTCGATTTCACGCCCGTGGGCCTCGGCATCGCGCTTGCCGGCGTCGTGTTCCTTGCCTTCGGCTACCGGCTTCTGCCGAAGGGGCGGCGGGGCGCGGCCTCACTGGATGAAGCGCTCAACATCAAGGATTACATCACCGAAGCGCGGGTGATCGAGGAATCGGACGTGGTCGGGCAGACGGTGGCGGATCTGCACAAGCTCGCCAACGGCGAGGTGAAGGTCGCCGCCATCATCCGCAACGAGACACGCAGCTCCAGCCCGCTGCCGGATGCGAAGATCCGCGAGAACGATCTTCTCATGCTGGAGGGCGAGCCCGATGCCCTTGAAAGCGCGGTGGCGCGGGCAGGCCTCAAGCTCACCCGCGAGCATCGG
Organism: Microvirga sp. 2YAF29; assembly: GCF_052114605.1. Lineage (NCBI taxonomy): Bacteria > Pseudomonadati > Pseudomonadota > Alphaproteobacteria > Hyphomicrobiales > Methylobacteriaceae > Microvirga > Microvirga sp. 2YAF29. Next base: position 9,751 of record NZ_JBFRFB010000020.1, on the reverse strand, counting down.
CTGCCGGAAGTGGACGAAGCGACCGACGAGATCGGCGTGATCGAGGCTATCGTGGGGCCGAGTTCGTCTCTCTCTGGTCTATCGGCAGAGCGCATTGCTCTCTACGAGCGCTTCCAGGTCAACCTGATTGCGGTGAGCCGCAGCGGAGAGCGCTTCAAGGAACGGCTGCGCACGATCACGCTTCGGCCCGGCGACGTGATCGTGCTACAGGGCAATCTCAAGAAACTGCCGGATACGCTGCAGCAGCTCGGCTGCCTGCCCCTCGCCGAGCGCGAGATCAGGCTCGGCAGCGCGCGCCGGAGCCTGCTGCCCATCGCCATTCTCGGCCTCACCATGGTGCTGGTGGCCTTCAATATTCTCCCTGTCGCCATTGCCTTCTTCGGGGCCGGCGTGCTGATGGTCCTGTTCGGGTCGCTTTCCCTGCGCGAGGTTTACGAGACCGTCGAATGGCCCATCATCGTCATGCTGGGCGCGCTGATTCCGGTCAGTGAGTCGATCCGCACCACAGGCGGCACGGACCTCATCGCCGGGTGGCTTTCATCGACCGCGAACATGCTGCCGCCTACGGGCGCGCTGGTGCTCATCATGGTGGCGGCCATGGCGGTGACGCCGTTCCTCAACAACGCGGCGACGGTTCTCGTGATGGCGCCGATTGCCGCGAGCTTCGCGACCCAGCTCGGCTTCAGGCCCGATGCCTTCCTGATGGCGGTGGCGATCGGTGCGGCCTGCGATTTCCTCACGCCTATCGGCCATCAATGCAACACGCTGGTGATGGGGCCGGGCGGCTATCGCTTCGGGGATTACTGGCGGCTCGGCCTGCCGCTGTCGATGATCGTTATCGTGGTGGGAACGCCCCTGATCATGATCTTCTGGCCGCTTCAGTAACAGGCCTCAGGGCAACATCGTCGTCAGCAGAAGCGTCGTTCCCGTGACCGACGAAACGAGCGCGATGATCATCGCCCAGCAATGCATCCGGTCCCGCTCCTTCTGATTGAGCAGGGGGCGCAGGCGCGCGTCGGAGCGGCCGAAGATGAAGCTCGCATTCCGCACGGGGCGGGGCGAATGGGGAATGATGCTGAAGCTCGACCTGACCGCCTGACGCGCCTGGGCATCGGCACCGTAGGAGGCATGGCGGGAGGGCTGGAAATTCATGACATCACGCTTGGAGGGAACAGGTTACGCCATGACGTTCGCCCCCAACCAGTGAACGGGAGGTAAAGGATTCACAGGCATCGGATTCGTCGTAAACCAAACCTTTCCGAGGCGGCGGTGGCAGCTAAAGACGACGCGTCTGTGAGGTGGCTCAGAAGTAGATGGCGCGGTTCTTTCCCTCCCCCTTGCGGGGAGGGTCAGGGTGAGGTCGCAAAGTCGGAGCGCCTCGCTTCATCAGCTCGCACAACGGCCCTACAGTGTCATTCCCGGCCGAAGCGCAGCGGAGGGGAAGGGAATCCATAGCGCACCGCTTGACCGTGGATCCCCTTCCCTCGCTAACGCTCGCCGGGGATGACACTAAGCCAGACTCTGAAGCTCTCACCCGGTCGGAGCACCCCCACCCTAACCCTCCCCGCAAGGGGGAGGGAACACGCGCCACATCATTTTCTGTTGCGAAGCCGATCACAGGAATCGTGTCGCGAGGCGTCGCGCTCTGTGTCATGCACGGCCGGAAGAAGAGGTCCCGCAATGCCTGAGTCGCACAATCCTGCCGCCATCCGCCAAACCATGACAGGCTCCGATTGGGGATTGCTGGCGACCTTGTCGCTTGTCTGGGGCGGATCGTTCCTGTTCAACGGAGTCGCGGTGCGGGAGCTGCCGTTCCTGACCGTCGTCACCTTGCGGGTCGGCATCGCGGCGCTGGCTTTGCATGTGATTCTGCGGATCATGCGGGTCGCGCTGCCCCGAGGGCGCCGGGTGTGGGGCTCCTTCATCGCCATGGGCATCCTCAACAACGTCATCCCGTTCTCGCTGATCGTCTGGGGGCAGAGCCATATCGCGAGCGGGCTGGCTTCCATCCTCAACGCCACCACGCCGCTCTTCACGGTGATCGTGGCGCATTACTTCACGACCGACGAGCGCCTGACAGGGCACCGCCTCATGGGCGTCGTCGTGGGATTCGTCGGCGTGGCCGTCATGGTCGGGGCGGCGGCGCTTGCCGGATTGAACGCCAATGTGCTGTCGCAGATCGCGATCCTGGGCGCGGCGCTGTCATATGGTTTTTCGGGCGTCTACGGCCGCCGCTTCAAGTCCATGGGCATTGCGCCGCTTGCGACCGCCACCGGGCAGGTCACGGCATCGAGCGTGATCCTGCTGCCGTTCGCCCTTTATATCGACCGCCCCTGGACGTTGCCGATGCCGAGCCTTGCCGCGATCCTCTCGATCCTCGGCCTTGCCCTTGTCTCGACGGCCTTCGCCTATCTTCTCTTCTTCCGGCTTCTCGCCCGCGCCGGCGCCACCAATGCGGGCCTCGTGACCTTCCTGATTCCGGTGAGCGCGATTCTCTTCGGCGTCGTGCTGCTCGGCGAAACCCTGGAGCCGCGCCACATCGCCGGCATGGCGCTGATCGGCGCGGGTCTTCTGCTCATGGACGGGCGGGTGCTGTCCGCGTTCAGCGCGAAGCGCCCGGCTGCGCACGGAAGCGGTTGAACATCATGTCCGGCGCGCTGGTGTTGTGGCGCGAGGGCAGCAATCTTCCCATCCAGGCATCGGTCGCCTTGGCGTCGCGGAAATTCATGATCATCTCCTCGCGCCAGGATTTTGCGTTCGACTCACGCACGGCGATGCGCGCCACATCCGCGTTGAACTCGGTCACGTACATGGAGCGAAGCGCCGCGAAGGGCACGCCCGACACGGCCTGATCGAGGCTCACGTCGAGGGCCAGGCGCTCCTCGTCGAGCGCCGTGATCTTCACACCGGCCTTGCCGCCCTTAGCCAACGTCAGGGTGAAGTTCATGGCCTTGGGGTCGAAGGCCACATCCTTCAGGTTCACCACCGGGCGCTGGTCGAATTCCACCGGGCCGACCAGGAACGACGAGCCATAGGCCGTCCAGCCCAGATGCTCCGGCGCGAGCGGCTTGATGCGCCAGTAGCCGTCACCCGGATAGATCACCAGAACCTCCTCCGCCTTGTCGCCGCGCTTCTTGAGCAATTGCAGCAGGTGGATGTTGCGCTCGACTTTGCCGCCGATGGTCACCGTCACGTCGCTCGGGCGCCAGAACTCCGTGAAGGACAGGCCGATGATGCGGACATTGTCGTCCTCGTAGAGCGTGCTCATCGTGGGGTGAGGCTTGGTGGAGGTTGCCTCCGAGATGTCCTCGCAGGCCGTCCAGTCCGGCTCCCAGCGGTCCTGGCGAAGCGTGCCCATATAGGCCGGGTGCACGGCCTCGATGCTGAAATGGCGCACTTCCGGCGAGGCGAAGTTAATGGCGATATTGTCCTTTTCCGCACAGAGCACCGGCTCGCTGGTATTTGTCACATCGATAGCCAGGCCGTCGAGAGTGGCGGCGCTTGCCATCGCGGCCGTGCCGAGGAAGCCGAGGGCGAGGAAGATTGAGAAAATCGTGCGCATCATGGACAATCGTTGTTTCGGATAAGGATGCGGCCAGGCCGTCGGGCACTGATACCGCGCGGCCGCCGAGGCGTCGAGTTTTGAAGATTGGCCTTTGCATGCGGCCTGTTGATGGCGCATGGCTGCTCTCCTATCTCAGGAATTAGGGTTCGGTAGCCTCCTGTGGTAAGGTGGGCCCGATCCCGAAGCTTGGCTTCCCAGGCTCTGCCGGTATCCGGCAAAGGCCTGATTTTCCAAACCTTTAAGGCTGTCTGCCCGAGTTTTCTTGATGATGCGCCTGACCTTGAGCCTGTCCGACAACCTCGCCACGACCTCGGTCGAGCGGGCGATCATGGAGTTCCGCAGCGCCCGTCCCGTCGTGATCGACGGGGCAGGGCTCAGCGCGCTCGTGATCGGCGTCGAGGACCTGGACGAGGCCCGTGGCGCCGAGATCGAGGCCATCGCCGGTGGCCATGCTCATCTCGTTCTGCCGGCCGCGCGCCTGCGCCGCCTCGGCCTCGAGCGCGACGTGCCCGGCCGCGTAGCTCTGCCCGTGGTAGAGCGCGGGCGAATCGAGACCCTGGCACTCAAGGTCGATGCGCGAATCGACGCGCCGGTCCGGCCCGTGGGCGATCTCGACGGGGAGGCGGTCGAGCTTGCCCGTCTCTCTCTCGTCCTGCCCGCCGTGATCGTGGTGCCGCTCTCCGCCGGGATCGAGATCGATCCGTCGCTCGTGCGCGTTCCGGCCGAGGCCATTCGCGCCTATCGCCGCGCCAAGGCCGCCGACCTGAAGATCGTCAGCCGTGCGCCGGTGCCGCTGGAAGGCGCGCCGACCAGCGAGTTCGTGGTGTATCGCGGCGGCGAGGGCCTGCGCGATCAGGTGGCGATCCTCGTCGGCAAGCCCGATCTCTCCGCGCCCGTGATGGTGCGCCTGCATTCCGCCTGCCTGACCGGCGATCTCTTCGGCAGCCTCAAATGCGATTGCGGCGACCAGCTGCGCGAGACCGTGCGCTTCATGGCGGAAAACGAAGGCGGCATCCTGCTCTATCTCGATCAGGAGGGGCGCGGGAACGGCCTCGCCAACAAGATCCGCGCCTACAAGCTCCAGTCCCAAGGCTATGACACTTACGAGGCCGACGAGATTCTGGGCTTCGAGGCCGATCAGCGCCGCTTCGATTTCGCGGCGGAGATGCTCAAACAGCTCGGCGTGGCGAAGGTGCGCCTCATGACCAACAATCCCGAGAAGATCCGCGCGCTGTCTGAGGCGGGCCTTCAGGTGATCTCCGATCATCGCGTGCTGGGCCGCCCGACGCCCGAGAATGTCAGCTATCTCGCGGCCAAGCGTGACCGTGCCGGACATTACATCGATCTCGAAGGCCTGCTCGCCTGCTCCAACAAGGATTGAGCGGGCCTGAAGCGGCATCCCTCTTAAGGCCACTATTGTCACGTTCCAGACGACCTCTAGCTTTCCCATAGGCGGAATGTCCGCTCCGGCCTGACCGCCTTGCCATATGCGCCAGCATGTCTGGCGGGTTCAGGGGAAAAGCCATGTGGAGTCAAGTTTACGATCCATTCGGCAACGCGACGTTGTCGACCATCGCAGCCGCCGTTCCGGTGGTCCTGCTTCTGGTGATGATCGCCTCCGGAAAAGTGAAGGCGCATATCGCCGCCGTGATCGCCCTCGTAGCGGCGGTCGCCGTTTCGATCTTCCTGTTCACCATGCCCGCCGGGCTTGCCATTCGCGCCGCCCTCTTCGGCGTCATCACCGGCATGTTCCCGATCGGCTGGATCATCCTGAACGTCATCTTTCTCTACCGGCTCACCGTGGAGAAAGGATACTTCGCGACCCTCCAGCAATCGGTTGGAAACATCACGACGGATCGGCGCCTGCAATTGCTGCTCGTGGCTTTCGCCTTCGGTGCGTTCTTCGAAGGCGCGGGCGGCTTCGGCACGCCTGTCGCCGTGACGGGCGCGATTCTCATCGGCCTTGGATTTTCGCCGCTCGCGGCATCCGGCCTCTCGCTCATCGCCAATACCGCTCCCGTGGCCTATGGCGCGCTCGGCGCGCCGATCCAGGGCCTCGCCTCCGTCACGGGCTTCGATCCTTACGTGCTCGGCGCCATGATCGGCCGGCAGCTTCCCTTCTTCTCGGTGATCGTGCCGTTCTGGCTGATCTGGGTCTTCGCGGGTTTCCGCGGCATGATTCAGATCTGGCCGGCGATCCTGGTCTGCGCGGTCTCCTTCGCGATCCCGCAATTCGTGATTTCGAACTACATCAATCCCTGGATCGTCGATATCGGCGCATCGCTTATCTCGATGGCCTGTCTCGTCGCGTTCATGCGGGTCTGGCATCCGAAGGAGATCTGGACGTCTCCGGCTTTGCGCACGCATGATATTTCCGCCACCACGCTGACGCAGCCTGCCTCTTTGGGTGCCGGCATATCGGGTGCGATGCCTCAGGCTCCGCGCGACGAAGTCATCCGCGCTTGGGTCCCGTGGATCATCCTGTCCGTGATCGTCGCGATCTGGGGCACCGGCTGGTTCAAGTCGCTCGTCAATCCGATCTTCACGTGGAGCTATCCCATTCCCGGCCTGCACAACATCGTGCAGAAGGTTGCGCCCATCGTGGCCCATCCGACGCCGGAGCCGGCGGTCTTCGCCTTCACCTATCTGTCCTACACGGGCACGGGTGTTCTCATCGCGGCGATCATCGCGGGTCTCGTCATGGGCTTCTCGCCCCTGCGGCTCATCACCGCCTGGTTTGAGACGATCTGGGTGCTGCGCTACTCGCTCATCACCATCGCCTCGATGCTCGCCATCGGCACGCTCACGCGCTTTGCGGGGGTCGATGCCACCTTGGGACTCGCGTTCGCAGGGACCGGCTTCTTCTATCCGTTCTTCGGCACTCTACTCGGCTGGCTCGGCGTCGCGCTGACCGGCTCGGATACCGCCTCGAACGTCCTGTTCGGCGGCTTGCAGAAGATCACGTCGGAGCAATTGGGATTGTCGCCGATCCTCATGGCGGCGGCCAACTCGTCAGGCGGCGTCATGGGCAAGATGATCGACGCGCAATCCATCGTCGTGGCCTCCACCGCGACGAACTGGTTCGGGCATGAAGGAAGCATTCTGCGCTTCGTGTTCTGGCACTCCATCACCCTTGCCTGCCTGGTGGGCGGGCTGGTGATGCTGCAGGCCTATGTCCATCCGTTCACGGCGATGGTCCTGCCCTGAACCAAGCCGAGAAAACGCCGCCAGAGATGATCTGGCGGCGTTTTCTCTTGAGCACATTTATCGCGCCGGCATTCCCGTCTCGATGATCTTCGCCCAGAGCGACACGCCGTAGGGCGTCGCTGCGTCGTTGAAGTCGTAAGCCGGGTGGTGCACGCCCGCGCTGTCGCCGTTGCCGAGGAAGATATAGGCGCCGGGGCGCTTCTCCAGCATGAAGGAGAAATCCTCCGCGCCCATTTCCGGCGGGAAGTTCGTCACGACCGCACTCTCGCCCACGACATCCTTCGCGACGGAAGCGACGAAGTCGACCCTCTCCGCATCGTTCACCGTCACCGGATAACCACGGTTATAGGTGATGTTCGCCTTCGCGCCGAACATTGCGCAGGTATTCTCGACGATGGTGCGGATGCGCGCTTCCGCCAGGTCGCGGATGGCGGGCGACAAGCTGCGCACGGTGCCGAGAAGAGTCGCGGTTTGCGGAATGACATTGAACGTATCGCCGGCTCGAACCGTGCACACGGACACCACCACCGCCTCCAGCGGATCGACGCTGCGCGAGGCGACCGATTGCAGCGCCGTGATCACATGCGCCGTCACAACGATGGGGTCGATGCAGTCATGCGGATAGGCCGCGTGCCCGCCCTTGCCCTCGATGATAATCGTGAAGCGGTCCGCCGCCGCCATGGTCGGGCCGGGGCGCATCGCGAAATGACCGATGGGCACGCCTGGCCAATTATGCATGCCATAGACCTCATGAATGCCGAATCGCTCCATGAGTCCGTCCTTCACCATGGCGTCGCCGCCGCCACCGCCTTCCTCCGCCGGCTGGAAAATGACGATGGCCGTACCGTCGAAATTGCGCGTCTCGGCAAGGTATTTCGCGGCGCCCAGCAGCATGGCGGTGTGGCCGTCATGGCCGCAGGCATGCATCTTGCCGGGCGTCTTGGATTTGTAGGGCAGGTCGGTCGCCTCCTCGATGGGAAGCGCATCCATGTCGGCGCGCAGGCCGATCACCTTGGCCGAATGATTCGTGCGTCCCTTGATCACGCCGACAACGCCGGTCTGGCCAATCCCCTCCACCACCTCATCACAGCCGAAAGCCCTCAGCTTGTCGGCCACGATGCCGGCGGTGCGGTGGACGTCGTATCCGAGTTCGGGATTTTCATGGAAATCCCGGCGCCAGGCGGCGATCTCGTCAGCGAGGTCGGCGACGCGGTTGATGATCGGCATGGTATTTCCTCCGGCAGGCTCACAGGCTTCCAGCGAACCAAGCCAGAGCCCTCAGGTCAAGGCTTCGATCAGACGCGGCGGCGCAGGATGGCCTTGGGCCGCGTGGTGCGGAATTGGCCGTGCTCGATCGCCACGAAGATCAGGACCAGCATGACCAGGGCCGTGAACCACCAGACCTGGGTGGTGCCGATACCGAAGCAGACGAGCGCGAAGGCGGTGGCGAAGGCCGCCATGATGCCGGGGCCGAGGATGGGACGCTGGCCCCCCGCGCCCATGGCAGTGCGATAGAGCAGGATCGCGCCAGCGAGGGCGCCGATGAGGCCGAGCTCGTACCAGACCTCGAAAAGCAGGGTGGATGGCGCGCGCGACGGAATGATTCCGAAGATCCGCCCTCGGATCGATGTTTCCAGCCCGTGTCCGGTGAGCAGCCGCAGCGGCTCGGCGAGGATGGTGTCGCGCCATACGCCAAGGCTCAGGGCGGGGGCGGAGTTCGCGCCCATCAGGCCATCGGTCAGAGGTTTTAGGACGAAGGGAAGAACGGGGGCGAGCAGCAGAAGGCCTGCCATAACAAGGGCGACGAGACGCGAGCCGAGCGTCGGGAGCGTTGCGGTGAGGGCGAAGGCAAGGGCGCCGACCGCCATGCCGAAGAGCGGCAATCCGTCCGTGGCGGCGAAAGCGCCGAGAGCGACGGCCAGAACGAGAGCCAGCGCTTCGAGATTGCGGCCTCGGGAGTGAAGCCAGGTGACGGCGGGCCAGAGCAGCAGCACGAGTACGATCATGCCGCGCTCGATGCCCAAACCCTCCGGATCGAGCCTCGCGCCTTCCTTCAGAAGCAGCGGCACGGCAGCCAGGGCGGCCAGGCCCACGCCGACGGGGAGCAGGTAGAGATTGGCCGAGCGCATGCGATCGGGTAGGGCCAGATACCCGACAAGCGCCATCACGCCCATGACGATGATGTTGAACAGCCGCTCGGAGGCCTGGGGCACGAAAGGCGTCCAGATCAGGGACAGGCAGGCCCAGAGCAGCAGGACGCCGCCGGCCAGGGTAGCCCGTGAGCCCAGAAGGTTCGTCAGCTTCTCCATCGGCTGCCGGGCGCTGCCGTCGAGGACGGAGGCCAGCACGATGAGAACCACGGCCAGGGGCGCCAGGACGACAAGGGCGCGCCGGGTGAAGAAGGCCGCTGACGGAATGACCAGAAACAGGATCGCAAAGCCGATTCGCCGCAACATGGCGGCGGCATCCGCTGAAGGATTGGCCGTAGGGGAAATTGGGCGGACCATGAGGCTGGTGCAATCGTCGGTTAGGCGTTCGGAAGGGTTAAGCTAGTGGAGGGAGAGGACAAAAGCTGTAGGTAGCGTGCAACACATGCACAACCTTTGCAGTCCGGTAGGGAGCCCTTGGGGGATGCTGAGCCGGGTCTTCGCATTGCGGCGGCTGTGTTCCCTCCCCCTTACGGGGAGGGGCAGGGGGGTGACGGGGTGAGAGAGAACCAGGTTAATCCCACGTCATCACCGACCTTGTGCCGGTGATCCCGATCATGTTGAGCGCTGCGCTCTTCGCATCGAGATGGCCGGGACAAGCTCGGCCATGACATCGAAGCGGCTCACTTCTTCCCGCGGATGAAGTTGATGATGCCCGAAAAATCGTCGCCCTCGTGTCCGCCATTGTTGAAGAGCGCGTAGAGCTGGGCGGCTTCGGCGCCCAGCGGCGTCGAAGCGCCGGAGGCAAGGGCCGCTTCCTGCGCGAGCTTTT